>JBMYYH010000067.1:0-16474 GCA_049609225.1 Planctomycetota bacterium
GTGCTCACGGATGCCAACGGCGCCCTCATCGATTCCCTCGATACCGGCCGTTCCTATGCCAACACCTCGGTCGGCCGCGACATCGTTGGCGCCAATGTTCTCGTGTTCCAAAGCCCTACACCGGAGGCCCTGAACACGACGCGTGGTCGTGATGGCTATGCCGACATGACCAGCGCCAGCCTCGCCGGTGGTTTCTACTCGGTTTCGCAGTCTGTCGATCTGCATGTACCGCCCGGAGCCGTGGTCCATTACAGCTTGACCGGCGAAGAACCGACGTTGGCGCATCCGCAGTATGTCGGACCGATCAGCATCATGCCGGGGGTGACGGCTCTCCGCGCGCGTGCCTTCCAGAATGGCAAGTGGGGTAGTCCAGTCACCACGGAGACCTACATCGTCGGGCCACTCACACAGACCTTGCCACTGGCATCGGTGGTCGTGGACCCTGAAATGATGTTCGGTTCAGCCGCTGGGATCTACCACTCCTCGCATGTCTTCGGGGATGGTGAAATCCCAGCCCATGTGGAGTACTTCGAGATGGGAGGGAACCGCATCGTCAGCCAAGACGTCGGCCTTAAGATCCACGGCGGTTTCGGTTCACGTTTCAATGCGCAACGCAGCTTGCGCGTGATTGCACGTGGTGGATATGGACCGGGCACCATCGAGGCCAACCTCTTTCCTGAACTCGGCTTCGAATCCTATAAGCAGTTCCTCCTCCGCAATGCCGGCAATGATTGGTGCATGGCGCACATGCGGGATGGCCTGATGCACCGCATCACCCAGCCGGAAGACATCGAAGTCATGGCCCTCCAGCCGACGGTCGTTTTGATCAATGGGGAGTACTATGGCATCCACAATCTGCGGGAGCGTCAGGATGAGGATTACCTCGCCAACCGTAAGGGGGTGGATCCGGATAACGTCGATATCCTGGAGTTGCGTGAAGGCGATGTCGTCGAAGGCGATCGCGATCATTGGGAGGACCTGATGGACTATGTAGCCAGTCACGACATGAACGATCCCATGGTGTGGGAGGATGTGATGAGCCGTGTGGATGGCGATAACCTCGCGGCGGTTTGCATCATGCAAGTGTGGGGCGGCAACGACGATTGGCCACAGAACAACATCAAGTGGTGGCGGCCCAAGACTCCCGAAGGACGCTGGCGCTGGTTGTTGTACGACACCGATTTCGTATTCGGCCGTTACGACGACGTGCAGGTCAATGTATTGAACCATCTCTACAGCAGTAACGCCGACACCGCCGTGCTGTTCCAGACCATGATGGAGAATGATGGATACCGTCAACGCTTCATCAACCGCTATGCGGATTACCTCAACGAGCATTTCCTGCAGCCGCGCACGCGTCAGCTGATGTTCGAACTTTTTCAGGAAATGAGCCCAGAGATGGCGCGCCATACGGCGCGCTGGCGTTCAGAGGGTCCCTTTGGAGGGGGTCTGAGCCGTCTCACCTGGATTGGAGAGCTGCAGAAGATCTCCCATTACCTGGCGTTCCGCAACAACATCACGCGTCAGCAGATCATCGACAAGTACGTCCTCCCTGGTGAGTGGACCTTATCACTAGATATCTCGCCGGCCGGTTCGGGCAGTGTGCAACTCACAGCCATCGACATCACGGAAGCTTGGAGCGGACAGTACTTCCAAACGGTTCCGGTAGAGATGACCGCCAATCCCGGCCCCGGGTGGGAGTTTGATTCCTGGAGTGATCCACTCCAACCACAGCAGCGGCAAATCGAAGTCGATTCGGCAGGAAGTCCCTATGGAATATCGGCAGTGTTCCGGCCGTCGGCCACGGCAGGGGTGGTGATCCACGAGATCAACTACAACTCCAGTACGAGCTTCAACCCCGGTGACTGGGTGGAGCTTTACAACAACAGCACAGCTGCCGTGGATGTAAGCGGCTGGACTTTCGAGGATTCCGGATCGGTTTGGACTCTACCCGCCGGAACCATCATGCCTTCCGGGGGATACCTGGTCTTGGCCGAGAACCTGCAAGACTTCAGCGATGCCTATGGTGCAGCCGCAACCGCCCTTGGTGAACTTGGTTTCGGATTCAGCGGAGGGGGCGAACTGCTCACTCTGCGTGATGCAGGTGGCGTCATGATCGATCAGGTCGATTACGACGACAACGCCCCGTGGCCAACCGGTCCTGATGGCAATGGTCCAACTTTGCAGCTCATCGATGTGAATTCCGACAATGCAGCCGGTACCAACTGGCAAGCAAGTGCCGCGATCGGAGGCACGCCCGGTCGTTGATGACAGACCAGCCCCCAAGTCCTCGCAACCAGAGGATATTCTTGAAAACGAAGGAATACCAAGGGCCCCCTATGGTCGTACAACCATGGCTCGTTCCGTAACCCTCCGCTTCCTGCTTGTTGCTCTTGGAATGGGTGCATGCACCAGTCCTGAAACGGGTCCTATGAGCCTTGAGGCGTTGCGTGATCGCTCGACCTACGCCGCCCTTGATCAGCAGGAGGTTGCTTCCCTCGCCCAAGCGGCGAAGCAGTATTGGGCCACGGACTTCGAGCCCTTCACCTATCTCGGGGTGGAGCATTTTCATGCCGGTGGAGTGAGTCACTGGATGTCCATTTGGAAACATGAAGCCACTGCGTTGGAGTTCGTCCTCTTGCCAGGAGGGCGATTCTTGATGGGCTCACCCGAAAGCGAACCCGGTCGCAGTGCAGATGAAACGCAACACTGGATGACCCTCGACCCATTCCTTGCAGCACGAACCGAATGCACTTGGCAGGCCTGGGCGATAGGGGCGGATCTACCACAGCTTCCTCAAGGCCATGAACCCGCCGATGTTCAACTTCCCGTCAGCGGCATCGGCCCCATCGATGTGGAACTTTGGTGTGCACAGCTTGGTTTGGATTTTCCAACCGAAGCCCAATGGGAATACTTGAGTCGGGCCGGAACCACCACCCCATGGTCATTCGGCACGCAGTCCGAAAGTCTTCAGGAAGCCGCGAACCTAGGCAGCCTGGAGTGCCCGGAGTCTTGGCGCCAGGTACCGGGAATCGTCGAGTCTTGGTACGACGGTTATGGTGCCGTACCTGCACCCGTCGCCTCCTTCCGCAGCAACGCCTTCGGCCTGTTCGACGTCCACGGCAACCTCTCCGAGTGGTGTCGCGACGAATACTTCGACTATGCAGTCACGCCAGAGCACGGCACTGGAGAGCGCCCCGGCCATTCCGGTGAACGTCTAGCTCGTGGTGGAAACTTCGGTGGAGCCGCGCTTGCTGCGCGTTCCGCGGACCGCCTCACTGCCGGTCCAGGCATCAACCCTGGGGGTGGCGGCAATCACGGATTCGGCTTTCGGCCCTCCTTGGACCTGAAGTTCCACGACCGCTAAACGCCAGCTTTCGCCTTGGCCGTGGCGTATTTCGCCTGGATGATGGATTCCAGGTCGTAACCCAACTCCTCGCATGGAGCAGTGAACTCTTCCAAGAAGGCTTCTTGGACATGCTCCATGAAGATTTCATAATCCTCCACCTTGCGCACGCCGCCGACGAACCGGGCGCCATGGGATGCGAAGGCCTCGGCGCGTTTGCGACTGTAGAACATGCCAAGAACCTCATGTTCCACTTCATGGGCTTCGAGTGCAGACATCCACTGCTTGCTGCCGAATAGCACACCGCGCTGAATGTCCAAAGGTTGCCAGCCTAGATTCAGGTCCACATTCACCTTCTGTAAGGTCCCCGCGCAATCCTGAGATAGATCCTCAAAGCGGATGAATGAGATCCGCTCCTTCATGGCCTCGGCACCACGCCAAGACGCCTGGTGATTACTCCACCCTCCGTCCATCCGGTCTTCGCGAATCTCTCGTTGCTTCTTGTTGGCGTTCGCAGTGAAGGCAGCGAAGAAATTGCGGATCTTCTCTGGTTCTGAGATATCCACCCCATGGAGGCGATTGTGCGATAACCGCGACATCATGCAATCAAATGGATTGCGCACCAACAGGATGATGCCGTCCGCTTCTGCCGCCGCGTGATTCCCATCCCAAAAAGGCAGATGGGTCTTCACGAAGGAGCGTTCCTCTTGGCCAATGGATTCCGGCCAATGTGTATTGTGCCCGGTCTCCGGATTGTGCTTCTTGACCGATTGCGATTCCATCGCCCAACCCTTTTCGATGCCAAAAGTCAGGAAACGAAACCAGGTGGCTCCCGACTTGGGGTAGGAGGGGGTCAGGATCTTCTTGGGCGACGTTAGGGGCATAACGGAGGCTCTTCGGCAAGGATTCTAACGAAAAGGTGGCCTTTTTCGCCCTCCTTAGCCACCTTCATCCGCCAGCCGTGACCCTTTCGTGAACAATTTCGCCATAATGGTGGAAACACTTGTTCCAACAGATGAACTTCTCCTCACGCACTCTTTCCCTGGCGCTGCTAACCGGCGCCCTCTCCCTGTCCTGGAACGCGGCTGCCGGCGCGCAGTCCTGCGACCATCCACTGAACGCGACCTACCGGGTCACTTTCGATGCAGCTTGGAGTCAGCAGACGCACCCCACCGATTTCCCGGGCAACCCGCACTTCTCACCTCTGATCGGTAGCACCCATGCCGGTAGCTTCGCTTTTTGGGAGAAGGGGGGCCTTGCAACCAATGGCATCGAAAGCATGGCCGAAACTGGAAGCACCTCCTCGCTGACCCAGGAGATCAATCAAGCGATTACGGCTGGTAATGCTGAATTCCTGCTCACCGGTGCAGGCATCAACTCGCCGGGTTCCACCTCGATGACTTTCGACATCACTTCGGAATTCTCGGCCGTCACCCTGGTCACGATGATCGCGCCGAGCCCGGATTGGTTTGTCGGTGTGGATGGCTTGGAGTTGTTCGAGAACAACCGTTGGTTGGATCAGGTAGTGGTCGACTTGGCTGCCTACGATTCCGGCACCGATGATGGGGTGCAGTACACCTCCTCGAACGCGAACTCGAATCCCGCCCAGCCGATCTCCGAGATCCTTGGTTACCCCTTCGGCGGAGTGCCGATCGGTACCTTCACCTTCACCAAGCTCTCATCGGAAGACCTGAGCCTGTGCGTGGACCCGCTGGTCACTGGCCAGAATGCGAGCATCCAGGTCTCGTATGGAACGCCCATGGAAAACGTGGTCATCATGTGGAGCACTTCCCTCGGGAGTACCGTCATCAACAACGGCAGTTGGTGTGTGGATTTCGGCATCAACTTGCCGACGGGCAACCCCAGTGCCCAGATCGTCTCGCTTGGTCCGTGTGATGGAAACGGGGATTACCAGATCCTGCGTCAGGTACCGGCCTCTGCTTCTGGATTGACCATCCATATGCAAGCGGCAGAGCAGAATGCCTGTCCGGATGCGCGGATGTCGAACATCGTATCGCGAGTGGTGCAGTGATAGCGGTATGATGCGACCCCAGCGAAAGCCATGGTGGATTTCGCTGGGGAGCCTCGCATGCGCCGTTTCTTCGCTGTAGTCGTCTATCGTTGTGAAGTGGGTGGGTTCCTGTCGGAAGACGGCACTTTGGATTTTCAGACTCGCTTCTTTCGCGCGGAATCGGAGGAGGAAGTCGTCCGCATGGTGCAGGAGGAGGAGACCAGTTCCTATCTCAATGGGGATGGTCGAGAGGTCACTTGGCCTTTGCAAGCCATCATGGCTGTGGACGAATTGGATTCATGCAGTTCCGGGACGGAAGTTGCTGGCTTCATCACTCGTGCCGGAGAGCTCACCGACCTTGGAGAGACAACGCCGGATGAGTTCTGCGATTGCGCTGAACTGGATAGCCTATTGCTCGTCTGCCGCAGGACCAGGAATCCCATCGCCTGCGCGACCTGCCGAGGTGAAGTCCCCATGGAGTGGCTGGGATTGGACACTGAAGGGATCAAGGAGTTGGTCTACTTTCGAGAGCTCTATCGCTCCCTCGATTTCCTCTGGCTGGACTCAGGTGCCTATGAAGAGTGGGCTCGTTCGGAGCTGCTTCATCCGAGCTCTGCCCTGAATCTAACTGGCCGTGAGATGACGGCAACCCTGAACCAGATTCGTCCGACTTACTACTGGTGGTTCCGCGATGTCGGAGTGGAAGATCCGCCGCCCATGACGGATTGCCCCGTGTGCGAGCAGGAGCTGGTGGAACGTTTCCGGGCCTTGGTCTGCGAAACCTGTAAGGTCTACGTCGAGAACGGTTATCATCACGATCGGAAGGAATAATGTCAGGTGCAATCTTCCTCTGGGCTGCTGGTATGGTCGCGGCCTTCTCACCCTTCATCTTCGTCAAGGAGGAAGGTGAGGCGGGCGACCGCAAACGCGCGCGCATTCGCAAGGTCGGCTTGTTGCTCCTGCTCGGTTCGGCGGTGATGCTGCTGAATCCTTTCGAGCTGTAGCAGCAGCGGATTCGACCCATCCGGCCGTGCAGGAAAACGTAGACTGTTTTCTATGACCGATGCCGTTCTAAGATGCCCGAAGTGCCCTGGCGAAATGGATTCAGGATTCCTCTTCGATCGTGAAGCGGGTGCGCTGTTGGATTTCGTGGAGCTTTACGCAGGCCTCGGCCAGGATTCTTAGGCCACGTTCTCAGGCAAGACTCGCATCATGTCCATGCCCTTGGCCAAACGCAGCCGAATCCTGTTGGGTTCCGGGATTGGCCTGCTTGCGCTTGGAATCCTGCTCGGCATCGCGCTGCGGTTCGTTTACATCTTCCAATGGAGCGATTCCATGCCCGAAGATGCGAGCTGGACCACCATCCTGCATCACTTCTTCTTTGATTGGGAGGCATGGTGGGCGATTCAATCGACAGGTACGGTTGTTTCGCTTTGGATTGCCATCCTTGTTTCCTTCACCTTTGGCATCGGCTGCATTTATGCTGCGGGCATCGTGCGACCGGATTTCAAATTGCGACCTGAAAAAGCGACGGATCAAGAAGCCGTATTCGCGGTGCATGCTGCCGCTTTCGAAACGGATGCCGAGGCACGTCTGGTGGATTCCTTGCGCAAGGAAGCCGAACCCATCCTCTCCATCGTGGCCGAAGTGGAAGATCAAGTCGTCGGGCACATCCTGTTCTCGCCGGCGAGCTTGGAAGGTCGAGAGGAACTGCGGATCATGGGATTGGCGCCCATGGCGGTCCTGCCGAAATATCAGAACCTCGGTATCGGCTCGGCCCTCGTCAAAGAGGGGCTTGCCGCTTGCCGCAATGCGCAGATTGCCGCAGTCATCGTGCTCGGACATCCGCAGTACTACCCACGATTCGGATTCTGTCCGGCCGCCTCCACCTACGGCATCACTTCCGATTATGAAGTCCCTGATGGAGTTTTCCTTGCCCTACAACTCAAGCGTCGCGCCTTGAAGGGATGCACCGGCAAGGTGCATTATCATCCGGCCTTCGCGTCGGTCGGTTAATCCGAAGATGGGAGGACCCGCGCGAGGACGTCGCGAAGGGAGTTCAGATCAAATGGCTTCTGCAGGAATCCAGACAGCCCTTCGCCAAAGAATCGTTTCGAGACGTCTTGGATGTTGTACCCGCTGGTCAGGATGACCTTGACGTCCGGATGGATTCGACGCAATTCGCGGAAGACCTGTTCGCCATCGAACTCCGGCATGGTCAAATCCAGCAGGATGCAGTCGATGGTCTCGGAGTTCTGCAGGTAGACATCAATGGCTTCACGGCCGTCTGCGGCCTGCAAAACCTTGAAGCCGAAGTGCTTCAGCATCTCTTGGCCGACAGCACAGACGGCCGCCTCGTCGTCGGCGATCAGGATCGTGCCGCTGCCGCGCCAATCATGGTTCTGGGGAGTTCCAGATGGAGGAGCCAGGTTCGCCTCGGCAGTTGCAGCACTTATAGGGAAGAACACCTGAAAGCTGCTTCCCTGTTTTGGTGCACTTTGCACTTTCATCATGCCGTGGTGCCCGCGGACAATGCCCAAAACGGCGGACATGCCCAATCCTCGACCAGTGAACTTGGTCGTGAAGAAGGGTTCGAAGACCTTGTTGCAAGTCTCCTGATCCATGCCGCAGCCGTCATCCGTGACCTTGAAGTAGACGTAGCGTCCTTCCTCTAATGGAGCATCGGCGCCCTGCTGGAAAGGCTCCTGGAAAGTATCGAGGAAGGCACGATTGCAATCTTGAACGCCTGCCGTCAGCTGGATGTTTCCACCCTGTTCTCCGAGGGCTTCCGACGCATTGGTGATCAGATTCATGATGACCTGACGCACCTGGGTTGGATCTCCATCGAAGGTCGGAAGATCCGCCGGGAAGTCGATCTTCAAGACCGCCTTCTTGGACAGCGTGACATCCAGCAAGTGCGCCATTTCCGCCAGGAAACTGCCCAGGTGAATCGGCTCGATGACGAATTTGCCACGCCCTGAATAAGCGAGCATTTGTCCCGCCAACTCCGCACCCCGACGCGCCGCCTTCTCCACTTCCAGCAGGTTCCGATGCGCCACATGGCCTTCAGGGATATGGTCCAGTGCCAAATCGGTGTTGCCGAGCACGCTCATCAACAGGTTGTTGAAGTCATGCGCGATTCCACCTGATAAAACCCCCAAGCTTTCCAGCTTCTGCGCATGCTGAATCTGACGCTCGAGCTCCACCCGATGCTCTTCTGCGCGCAAGCGGTCGGTGATGTCGACCGAAACCACCAGTAGGTATTCGATCTCGCCGCCTTCATCAAAAACAGGCACGATGGTGGAGCGGAACCACATCTCCTGCCCATCCAATGCAATGAGCGGGGCCTCTTGATACGCGACTTCGCCGGTTTCACGGACATGCTCCAAACTTCTGAGCATGGTCGAGCGGAAATGCTCCGGGAACCAATGGATCGGGTAAGGCTTGCAGTAATAACTCTCTGCATCTTCAAGCTTGAGCGCGCCGACTCCGGCATGGCTCATGTACTTGAGATTGAAATCGAGATCGAGAACCTTGGTGCAGACCGGCGAATGCTCCAGCCAAGCGCGACTCTTGCGATCATTCTCGCGCAAGTGGCGATTCTCCTGGCGTAGGGCCTGCAATTCTTCCTGCATAGCCGACAGTTTCCCTTCCGACTCCTGGAGTTGATCCTTGAGTTTGGACTGCGTTTGGGGGGAGTGATTCATGGGGGCCCGACGCCAGCTTGAGGGGAATATCCGATTAGACCCCTTGGAGTGGACTCTGTCAATGAAACTCGGCAGAGCCGACCTAGAATACTCCCATGTCGGAGCAGACTTGGAACCACGTGGATCAGCACTTTTTGCAGGCACTCCTGCCGCTTGACCCGATCATGGATCAGGTCTTGCAGAACGCCGTCGATGCAGAGCTGCCAGCAATCAACATCGAGGCCAATCAGGGCGCTTTCCTGCAGTTCTTGGCACGCATGTGCGGCGCCAAACGCATCCTTGAACTTGGCACCCTAGGCGGCTTCAGCACCGTCTGGATGGCGCGTGGCCTGCCTGCCGACGGCACCCTGGTCACCCTAGAGCTGGAACAGACCTGTGCCGAGGTCGCGCAACGCAACTTCGCTCTCGCCGGGGTCGAGGACCAAGTCGACCTACGTCTTGGGCCTGCCGCGGAGACTCTGCGCGCCATGATCGCAGCTGGAGAAGCGCCTTTTGATTTCGTCTTCTTCGATGCGGATAAGGAGGGGTACCCGGAATACCTGGAGCTGACCATGCAGCTGGTTCATCCAGGTTCGGTCCTGGTCGCGGACAACGTCGTGCGCCAAGCGGAGATCCTGGATCCGAACAGTGAAGACCCGAGTGTGCAGGGTACGCAGGCATTCCTGCAGAAACTGGGTGAGGATCCACGCCTTGATGCGACTGCGTTGCAGACCGTCGGCGCCAAGGGGTACGACGGCTTCGCCTTGGCTTTGGTGCGATAGGGGGCTCCGCGAGAACGCATCCCCGTTATCCTCGGGGTATGTCGCGCCTTCTGTACCTGGCACCGCTCCTTCTTTGCCTTCTCCCTTCCTGCAGTGGAGGAGGTGGCACCGATTGGGGTGAAGAGATGAGCCTGCCGACTCAACAAGGCAAGGCCACCATGTATCACACTGCTGCGGTGAACCTGCAGACAGCCGGGTCCGTCCTTTCATCCATGGTCGAGGCCAATTACAACTTCGCCTCCAACCTTCCGGAGCAAGTCGATCGCGTCGATGGCAAGTTGACCTTGCGCCTGTGTAACGATAACCGAGAGACCATTGGGGAGATCAAGGTGGAAGGAGTCGAGCATGGGGCGGTGTCCTACTTCCAGGGCTTAGCACATCACGTTTCGAAAGCGGTTGGCGGCGAGGAAGTCATCATCATCCTGTGCGAGGAGACATTGGACACTCCCTTCTATACGGTGGACTGGTTGCCAATCGATGGATAAGACCCAAGGGACTCCGTGTCTTGGATTTGCGGTGCTTTACCGTTGGCGCTTGAAGGAGGGCACGGAAGCCCAATTCAGCGCAGCGTGGGCGGACATCACACGTTTCCTGCGGGAACAGCGAGGCGCCTTGGGTTCTCGTCTACATCGCTGCGATGATGGCACTTGGATGGCCTATGCCCAATGGCCCACACGCGAGGCATGGTCGGCCATGCAAGGATCCGCATCCGGGGTGCCGGAAGCTTCGCGCGTCATGAAGGAATGCATTCTTGAATCCTTCGAAGACCTGCCCCTGACTCCCGAGGTGGATCTCCTGATCCCCGCAACTTGCTGATGGCGGATTCCACTTCCTGGCTGACGATCCCCAGACGCTCCGGCCCTGGGAAGGCCCATGCCCCGGCTGCGATGTTTTGCTCTACCAGTCCTGGCAATGTCCCTCGTGTGAGTTGAACTTTGGCCAGGCGAAGAATGATCCACTGACCGCCTTCTTGCTGAAACACGGTGCCTTCCGCACTGTTTAAGAGCGGGCTTCGCTGTTACGCGGGCCGTTCTTTCCGCAGCCGCACCATGTCGCCACTGCGCAAGACGATGGCGTACCCGAACCCTTCAAACAATCGAATCAAACGAGGGTTGGTGGCGGAGGTGTCTGTGGCAAAAACCATCATGCCCTGCTTCTGGAACCATCGTTCTCCCTGTTGCACCAGGCTGCGTGCCACCCCGCGGCGCCTTGCGGCGGGATCGACATAGGTCGTGGAGAAGAGGCCGAAGGCTTGACCATCTTCGTCGCTCTCCAAACGCACGATGGTGTGCCCGAGGATGCTCTGGTGCTCGGCATCGAGTGCTAAGTAAACCTCGGCGGTGACGGATGGATCCTCCAGATGCCAACGCAGGCGCTCGCGCAACCATTCCATGCTGTAAAGCGCAGCACCTTCCTCTTCGCCCAAGACTTCCTGCAGAGTAAGGCGCATACGCCGAGCGATCAGTTCACGTTCGTCGGCCGAGGTTCGATCCAAGGCACGCACGATGCAGGGATCGGGAGCGGGCATGCCGGAAGATAGCAAAGAATCCCACCCGCGCGCTGCTAGGGTCTAGGCACCCCTGCTCCTTTGCCCAGTCTTTCGGATGACGTCCGCCCATCCCGCCACTCCCCCCAGTCTTTATCTCCTCGACTCCAGCCAACTGCAGCGCAGCAACCTGCAGGATGCCGATGGTTATCTAATTTGGCTGACGGCAACCCTCATCGGTGTTGCGCATGGTGCCCTTGCGGTCTACTGCCTTTCGTTCAGCGGGGTGGAGATCGGCTTGGCAAACGTGATGTTCGCCTTGATGTCCTTTGGCTTCGCCCTCTACGCCAAGCACCAGGCGCATTCGCCTTGGATCCATCCGCTGGCCGTGGGATTGCTGCTCTCAGGAACTTCCTTCCTGTTGCATGGATATCCAGGGCCGATCGTGATCTTCCCCTACATCCTGATGCCCTTGCCGGCCTTCCGTGTGCTTGGATTGCATTGGGGAGGTGTGCTGATGGCAGGTTTCCTGGCTTCCGCAGCGCTTTCGCTGTTCGGCGGTGGAGTGGTGGAGATGCAGATGTCTTCCTCGGTGCGCATCAACGTCATGATCTCCTTGTGCATCGCCACCGGATTCGGCTGGGCCTTCGAATACGCCCGACGTCGCGCGGACCTGAACCTGGAAGACATGCTGAAGAAGTTGCGCGTGCTGCACGGAGTGATTCCGATCTGCAGTTCCTGCAAGATGGTGCGGGAAGAGGGAGATTCCTGGCGTCAGATTGAGGAGTTGCTGCACCAAAAGGGGCAAGTGGAGTTCAGTCATGGATTGTGTGGAGATTGCCTCCATGAGGCGATGGAAGATCTGGGAGGCGGGGCCTAAGGGAAGGCGTCATGCAGGTTTTCATCACGGGCGCTTCGGGAATGGTGGGGACGGCACTGCAGGCCTCCTTGCTGGCGGCGGGGCATCAACCCGTGGCGTTAGCGCGCTCTTCTGATCCTCACGATGCTCCTTGTTGGGATCCCGAAACGGGAATCATCCATGCCGATCGCACCAAGGCCTGGGATGCGGTGGTGCATTTGGCCGGAGACAACATCGGGGCTGGTCGCTGGACTGCGGAGAAGAAGCGACGCATCGTGGAGAGTCGGGTTGGTCCAACCGAAAAGTTGGCGCGGTTTCTCGCCAGCCTGAACCAACCTCCGCAAGTCTTTCTTTCGGCATCCGCGGTTGGCATCTTCGGGGACCGTGGTGAGGAAGTCCTGACGGAAGAAAGTCCTCTCGGGGAAGGCTTCGTACCGGAGACCTGTGCTGCTTGGGAAGGCGCAACAACTTCGGCTGCAGAAGCGGGGGTGCGGGTTGCCATCGCACGCATTGGAGTCGTCGTCGATCCCTCCGGCGGAGCCTTGGCAAAAATGTTGCAGCCTTTCCGCCTGGGGCTCGGGGGTGTGACCGGCAGTGGCCGGCAAAGAATGAGTTGGATTGGTTTGGAAGACACCGTCCGAGCCTTGCGCTTCCTCCTCGAAACCCCAACCCTGGCCGGCCCCATCCACCTGAGCGCTCCCGGAGTCGTCGATGCGCGTACTTTCACCAAGACTCTGGGCCAGGCTTTGCACCGACCGACCATCCTGCCGGTGCCCTCCTTCGTGATTCGGTTTCTATTCGGCGAGATGGGGCAAGTCCTGGTCTTGGAAGGGGCTCATGTGGCGCCCCAGCGGTTACTGGATGCCGGTTTTGAGTTCCGTCATCCGCAGTTGGCGCCGCTCCTTCAAGAGCTGCTGGGCTAAAATGCCTGGATGCTGTCGCTGCTGACAATCGCACTCCTTTTCTGCGTTGAACCTTCCGCATGCAAGGTTCAAGAACCGAAAGCGGAAGCACCATTGACGCGTTTGGGGCCTGCCCTGGAGCAGAAATGGGTGGATGCCTTGGCCTCCATCGATGCGACGCAGCGCCCTGGCTTGGAATTCCTGCTGGAACATATGCCGGCCAGCGATCGCGCCACCTTGGAGGTGGAGTTGGTCTTGGAGAATGTGGCCTTTGCCTACCAGGCTTGGCAGCAGGCGCCGTGGCATGCGCAGGTGAGTGAAGAGATTTTCCTGAACGAAATCCTTCCCTATGCCAACATCAATGAGCGTCGTGATCGGTGGCGTAAGGATTTCTACGAGCAGTTCGCGCCACTGGTAGCGCATGCGAAAACTCCCTCGGAAGCTGCCGCCATCCTCAACAACGAAGTGTTCCCGCGAGTGGGTGTGATCTATAGCACCAAGCGCCCGAAGGCGGATCAAAGTCCCTATGAATCGATCGATGCCGGCATGGCATCCTGCACTGGCCTATCGGTGCTCCTGGTCGATGCCTGCCGCAGTGTCGGTGTGCCCGCGCGATTCGTCGGCACGCCTCTTTGGGCGGATGGTTCCGGCAATCATTCCTGGGTCGAGGTTTGGGACGACGGCTGGCATTTCACCGGCGCTGCCGAACCTACTGGTGACCGTCTGAACGAGGCTTGGTTCACCGAGCGTGCTTCTCAGGCTCAGGCGGAGGATCGGGAACGCGCCATCTACGCAGTGAGCTTCAAGCGCACTCCCTTGAGCTTGCCGATGGTGTGGAAGCCGGATGCCGACACCGTCTATGCCATCAACGTGACGCAACGTTATCTCAAGACTACGGTCATTCCCGATGGCCACGCTCGTTTGCAGTTCCGCGCGCGCGACGCCTCCGGTGCACGCTTGATGTTGCCGCTGCAGATCAAGGATAAGGATGGCAAGCTCCTTCACGCCGAGACCACCCGTGGTGATTCCTTCGACGCCAATGATCACCTCACCTTCTTCCTTCCCGTAGGGGAACTCGTCGAGGTGCAAGTGCAACAGGGTCATCGCGCCCAGTCCTTGATGGTGCATGTGCCTCAAGAGGGCGCACTGCTGGATTTCCACTTCGACGAAGCCATGTCGTCGAAGGTGTTGGGGCCGCGGGATCTCCTCTGGCAGCAGCATGTCGAACGCATGCGGGCGGAGCGGACGGCAGAGATGAAGGCCAAGGTGCTGGAAATCGACGGCAAGAAGTTGCGTTTTGATTACAAGGTCTTCGGTGAGGAGCCGGAGGGCGGGCACAGCCTCTACATCTCCATGCATGGTGGCGGCGGCGCACCCGCCGAGGTCAATGATCAGCAGTGGGAGAATCAGAAACGCCTGTACGAGCCTACAGAAGGCATCTATCTGGCTCCGCGGGCGTCGACCGATACCTGGAACCTTTGGCATCAGAGTCACATCGATGCCTTGTTCGATCGCCTCATCGAAAACTTGATTGCCTTGGAAGGAGTGAACCCGGACCGCATCTACGTGATGGGTTATTCCGCCGGTGGCGATGGGGTCTATCAGCTGGCGCCACGCATGGCCGACCGTTGGGCAGCTGCCGCGATGATGGCTGGACATCCCAATGATGCGGATCCTTCATCCTTGCGTAATCTTCCATTCACCCTGCACATGGGTGCGGAAGATGGAGCTTATGATCGCAACAAAGTCGCTGCTGAGTGGGGACAGAGACTTGCCGCACTCGAGGCTTCCGATCCCGGTGCCTATGTGCATCATGTGCAGATCCACGAAGGCAAAGGCCATTGGATGGAGCGTGAGGATGCTGTTGCGGTGCCTTGGATGGCGCAGCACACCCGAAACTTGCGGCCGCAGCGCATCGTCTGGCAACAGGATGATGTGGTACATGACCGCTTCTATTGGTTGAAGATGGAGCAGCCGGTGCAGCGAGCACGCGTGGTGGTCGAGCGCGACGGCAATACCCTGCGTATTCTCGAGGCCAAGGATGTGTCCAACCTAAGCATGCGCCTCGATGACACCATGGTCGATTTCTCGAAGGAAATCGTGGTGCTCTATGGCGAAGAAGAGTTGTTCCGCGGCCTGGTCGGCACGAACCAAGATGTTCGTCGGGCTACCCTGCGCGAACGCGGTGACCCACGTGGCATCTGGGATGCAGAGGTTCGCGTGATGCTGCCTCAGGAACCCGCCGTTAGCGAAGACTAGTCAGAGGTCGCGGCCTTCTTCTTGGCGATGGCGGCTTTCAACAAGGCGCGCTTTTCTTCCGCCCCTTCTTCCGAGAGTAGGCCGGCGAGATCGATTGCGGATTGACCGTTGAAACTGACGGCAGTCGGATCAGCGCCTTGCTCCAGCAGGAAGCGGACCATGCCGATGCCGTTGGACATGCATGCTTGGAGCAAAGGAGTCATCCTGCTGTCGTTGGCCGCTTCCAGGTCCGCCCCTGCTTCCAGGAGGGCAAGCGCCACTTCCAGGTTCTCGGAATAACCACCCGCGAGGATCAACGCGGTATCCATATCCGCAGTGCGTGCATCCACCTTGGCGCCGGCAGCGATGAGGATGTCCATGATGTCAGGATTCATGGTTTCCGATGCGAAATGCAGTGCCGTCCAGCGGTCCTCGTCGACTGCAGCGACATCGCATCCGGCTTGGAGCAGCAAGTGCACCACCTCCGGCTCCAACTGGAATTCTGCAGCCACCATCAAGGCCGTGCTGCCAGCTTGGTCGACGGCTTTGGGGTCAGCACCGGCCTTCAACAAGGCCTTCGTCACCTCTGGATTGGGATTCATCGCTGCCGACATCAGAGGAGTGACCTCCTCCTTACTGCGGAATGCGAAATCAGCACCTTGATCCAGCAGGAACTGGGTCATCGCAACCTCTGGGTTGAAGGATGCGGCGGCCATCAACAAACTTTCGCCGAGGTCGTCGACGGAATTCACGGTGACTTCGTCGCTTAGGAACAGGCTAAGGACTTCCGTGTTGGGGTTCTGCGCCGCGGCCCAGAACATGGGGTTCCAGTCGAGATACTCATCCGTGGCGGTGCGGTCGCTGCCGGCCAGCATCAGATAGGAAGCAACTGCGGGCTTGGGATTCCAAGCGGCTGCGATGAGTAGGGGGGTGCGCCCTTCTTCATCGACGGCCTCGATGGAAGCGCCTTGCTCGATCAAATGAGCGACCAACTTGGGGTATTCGCTGAGGTTGGCGGCATACATCAAAGCGGTCCAACCCTGCGGGTCGCGCGCTTCAAGGTCGGCACCGGCTAGCAGCAGCAGATCGAGAATCGTGGTATTGGATTGTCCCGCCGCCGCAGCCATGAGCGGCGTGGAACCATCCCCATCCGCCATAGAGACA
>JBMYYH010000068.1:0-16276 GCA_049609225.1 Planctomycetota bacterium
CAGCGTGACGATAGCTGGATGATTTGTACCCCGGGCGGCTACGACTGGTAACCCCTAGCGGCCTTGCCGCACCGAAGAAACCGCCGACTTCCTCACGGGAGTCGGCGGTTTCCCTTTTGGCACCGCCTTCCTTTGCCGATAAAGACAACAGCATGCGCCTTCGTCACGTCCCCTCCGTGACTCGATCTGGCTTCACTGTTCTGGAGCTCCTGATCGTGGTCACCATCCTGGCCCTCCTGGCCGGCATCCTCGCTCCGATTCTGGACGAGGAAGCAGGTATTGCACGCGACGGACGTCGTGCTTCGGATCTTCGCTCCATCGCAACCGCACTAGCCCACTACAAGGAGCAGAACGGTGGTTACCCGACGACTTCCGGAGTGTGGCAAGGCGATGCCGGTGGCTACGGCAGCATGGGCTACGACGCTGCGGGATACATCCCAGGGCTGGTACCTGACTACCTTCCCTATCTGCCGAAGGATCCCGATGCGAATTATCCAGATTCCGGTACCGCTGGCTACATGTACCGCTCCGACGGCCACGACTTCAAGTTCGTGATCAATTCGACGCCGTCGACCTACTACGTGAGTAACCCCTTCTACGATCCGACCCGCCCCACTCTGGGATGGCAAGTGTCGTCGCAGGGTGGCTACAACTGGTAGTGGGGCCCTGCTGGGCTGGTGAGATATGAGGTGAAACGGTTCTTGGGTAGATGACTATGCTTGGGCATGGTTTTATCCAGCCTCCTACTGATACTGCTCCAGGCGCCTGAGGTGCCGCCGGATGTCGTGACCTTGAAGGGCGACAAGACGGTGGAAGGGATTCTGCTTTATGCGGATCCGAAGGTGGTGGTCCTTGGGATCGAGGGCAAGGTGAAGGAGCTGAAGACGTCGAAGGTGGTGGATTTGGCGGGTCCGCGGATTTCTTATGCGGCTTATGTGAAGGAGTTGAAGTATGTCTATGGGGCGCGGGCGGAGGCGTCGGATGCGGCGGAGTTGGCGGTTTGGTGTGAGGAGGTTGGCTTATTGCGTGATGTGGAATTGCATTGGTGGCGTGCTTTGGATTTGGATCCGGAGTTCCTTGCGGCGCATGAAGCTTTGGGGCATAAACGAGATGGCGGGGAATGGCGCATCTCCACGGGTACTGGTGCGACCTTGCCGCTTAAGGAATACGAACAACGTTTGTTGGAGCGCGAGGAGTATTGGAAATTCAGCACGGCGCATTTCGATCTGCGTTCTTGCTCCACACTTTCCACCGCATTGCGCACGGCAGCAACCTTGGAGGTGCTCTATTTCCACTTCTATGAACTGCTGCAACCGGTCGCGGCCTTCTATGAACTACGCGAACCGATCACGGTGTATGCGCATAAGGATCGCGAATCCGGTTATCCCGAAGTCGGCCCGACCGTGCGCGGTTATTACGACATCGGCATCAATGCGATTCACACCTATCACCGCAGCACCGGCGAAGGTGTGAAGGTGGTGCAGCTGCATCGCCTGATCTCACACGCGCTGCAGTACCGCGCGGCCTTCGAACGCTCGAAGGGTGCGCCGGATCAATATCCGGGTTGGTTGTGGGAAGGCTTGTCGACTTACTTCGAGGCCTGCTACTTCCCCACCGATGGCGCGCCGGATTATCTACCCGACCGGCTCAACGGTCCGTGGATTACTTTGGTTTATAAGGCCGATCCGAAGGAACGCCATGACATCCCGACCTTGCTTGCCTTCGAGCGCGAGAGCCTAGGGCAGCAACAGGATGCGCAGATGCTCTACGGCGAGGCCTATGCCCTGTGCTACTACTTGCTGCAGACCGAGGAGCTCGGCTATGTCGAATCCTTCCGCGATTATCTTCGGGATGCCTATAGCGGCCGCGGCGATGCATCCCGTTTCCGCAAGGCCTTCGGCAAGAAGACCATGAAGACCCTAGAAAAAGATTGGGCGACCTTCGTGGAGAAGGCCGCCCTAAGGTTGCAGCACTAAGCTGCGGATCTTGCTCTACCTGCTTAGGCGATGGTGACGTCGTCGCAGAGGTAGACATCCTGAATCGCATTCAGGAGCTCCACACCTTCTGCCATCGGCTTCTGGAAAGCCTTACGACCGGAGATCAAACCCATACCACCGGCGCGCTTGTTGACCACTGCGGTCTCGACGGCTTGGGCGAGGTCGTTGGCGCCGGAAGCGCCACCGGAGTTGATCAGGCCCGAACGACCCATGTAGCAGTTGGCCAGCTGGTAACGGCACATGTCGACCGGGTGATCGCTCGACAGTTCACCGTAGACCTTGTCGTGGGTCTTACCGAAACCGATGTCGGTGAAGCCTGGGTTGTTCTTGGTCGGCAGCTTCTGCTTGATGATGTCGGCCTGAATAGTGACACCAAGGTGGTTGGCCTGACCAGTGAGGTCGGCGGCATCGTGGTAATCGACGCCATCTTTCTTAAAGCCACTGTTACGCAGGTAGCACCACAGGACGGTTGCCATACCGAGCTCATGCGCGCGCGCGAAAGCTTCGGCCACTTCCTGGATCTGACGACGCGACTCGTGGCTACCGAAGTAGATGGTCGCACCGACGGCCTGTGCACCCATGTCGAAGGCCTGGTCGACCGAAGCGAACATGGTCTGATCGTAGAAGTTCGGGTAACTCAGGATCTCGTTGTGGTTCAACTTGACCATGAACGGGATCTTGTGCGCGTACTTGCGCGACACCGAACCCAACACGCCGAGGGTGGAACAGACCGCGTTGCAGCCGCCTTCGATAGCGAGCTCGACGATCTTGGCCGGATCGAAGTAGTCGGCGTTCGGCGCGAAGGAAGCGGCGCCGGTGTGCTCGATACCCTGGTCGACAGGAAGGATGGAAACATAACCAGTTCCACCGAGACGGCCATGCTTCAACATCGAAGCGAGTCCACCCAAAGCGCGGGTCGGACGATCACTCTGGCTGTGCACCGTGTCGAGCCAGTTGGGGCCCGGAAGGTACAGACGCTCCTTCGAAATCGTGGAGCAGGTATGGCCGAGAAGGGACTCGGCTTGATCGCCGAGGAGAGATTGAATGTCGGAGTAGGAAGCGCTCATCAGTCGTGTAGACGGGGGTGAGGGGGCGCACAGGATAACGAAGCCCCCAAAAACGCCCAAATTGCCGCAACTACGGGCAATCTCGGTGGTTCTATTCCATATGCGCCCCATCCTCCCCATCAGTCTCGCGCTAGGCCTCTTTTTCGTCGTAGGCCCCACCCCAGCAAGCCTCCGTACAGGCTCTACCCCCGCTGCAGCCCCTCCGATGCAGCTACGCTCGGTCCAAAGTAGCGGCCTGACGCGTTGGTACCGCGTGCACGAGCCAGATGACTACAACCCCGCAGAGCCGACCCCGGTGGTCCTGGCCTTCCATGGTGGCGGTGGCAATGCACGTCAGTTCGCGGATCAATCCGAGCTACACATCACCGCCGACGCTGAGGATTTCCTGCTCGTGTTCCCGGAAGGCACCGGCGCCGTGGGTGGCCCTCCCCTCTACCTGCTCGAGACTTGGAATGCAGGCAACTGCTGCGGCTATGCCCAACAGAATGGCATCGACGATGTCCAGTTCACGCGCGACATGGTGGCGGCTTTGGCAGGCGAATGGAATGTGGCTTTGGATCACGTCTATGCGACTGGTCATTCCAATGGCGGCATGATGGCTTATCGACTCGGCATGGAAGCGCCGGATCTGGTCGCTGCGATTGGGCCGAATGCCGCGGCGCGTGGCATCGACGGATTGCCAGCTTCCGAAGTGCCGGTCTTGGTGATGCACGGCAAGTTGGATTTCAATGTGCCCTTTCAAGGTGGGGTTGGCGTCGGGCCGAGCGGGACGGACTATCGAAGTCAGCAAGACAGCCTGCGTCCCTTCGCAATTGCCAATGGGGCGACCGGTCTGCAGTTGGCAGAAGTGCGTGGAGAAGCCAAGCGTTATGAGAGCACCGGAACGTCGAGCGCTCCTATCTATTATTGGTGGCTCAAAGATGGCGGACACAGTTGGCCGGGGCATAGTTCGGCGATTGGAGATCCCGTCAACATGGACATCGACGCCAACGTCGAGCTGTGGAATTTCTTCTCGCAATTCTAAGGTAATCCACCAGCCGAGGGCGCCTAGAGAAGCGCCCCATGAACCCCATCCTGACGGGCCCCTAAGCCCCTTTGGATGTGCCCGGTTTCAGTTTCCCGGACCTCAGGATTCCTGTATCCTGCGCCGGACCGCGCGGCCTTTTCCCTGCCAGTGGCTGCGGCCATGTACTACCTCTTCCTCACCCTCTTCCTGGTCCTCTTCTGGACCCTGCTGTCTGGGCATTTCTCCGCCCTACTGCTCAGCATGGGAGTGGTGTCGTCCATCCTGGTGGTGTGGTTCCTGCGGCGGATGGACAAGGTCGATGGAGAGGTCAGTTTCATGCGGCCCAGCATCGCGCTGGGCACCTTCCTCGGATGGCTTTTCCTCGAGGTCGTGCGCGCCAACATCGATGTGGCTCGCCGCGTTTGGGATCCGAAGCTACCGATCGCACCACGCACGGTGAAGATCAAGCCGAAGACCACGAATTCGCTGAACAAGACCCTCTACGCCAACTCGATCACCTTGACTCCCGGCACGCTGACCACGCATGCCGAACAGGATCACTTCCTGGTGCACTGTCTTACCGAGCAGCACGCTGACGATCTCCAGTCCGGCAGGATGGAAGATCGGATCCATTCGCTAGTCCTCTGATCATGTTCCTCGTAGCGGCGTTTGCCATCCTGGTCGCGATGGCCATGGCTTTGGTCCGAGCCTGTCTCGGCCCGACGGCCCAGGACCGCATGCTCGCGAGTTCGAACATCGGTGCCTACGCCGTGCTGTTGATTGCCGTCGCAGGCTCCTACTTGGAGTGGAACAGTTTCGTCGACATCGCATTGCTGTACGCGATGGTCAGTTTCGTCACGACCATTGCGATCATGCGGTTCTTCGATCATGACCAGGATTCCGAACCGGAATCGACGCAGCCGCAGGAGGAGGGTTCATGAGCATCCTTCTCGACATCCTCAGTTGGATCTTCTTTGTTGCCGGTGGTTTCCTATGCATCACCAGTAGCCTCGGGTTGTTGCGTTTCCCCGATTTCTATTCGCGGGTGCACGCAGCTGGCCTGGCCGCCACCCTGGGCGGACCGTTCATCCTGTTCGGCGTCATGCTGCAGACGGGTTGGACCCTCGATACGGTCAAATTGCTGTTGATCACGGTGTTCTTGATCGCCACCGGACCCACCGGCACCCACGCCATGGTGAAGGCATCCTTGGCACAGGAAAAACATGAGGAGGAGGAAGCATCGAAGTCCTGATTCCTCTCGCCCTGCTGACCCTATTGGTGGTCACAGCTTCGGTTGCCATCCGTCAGACGGACCTGTTCGCGGTGGTGATGCTGTTCGGCACCTACAGCTTCCTGATCGCGCTCCTCTTCATGGAGCTCGATGCGGTGGATGTCGCCTTCACCGAGGCCTCGATTGGAACCGGCATCGGCACCGTCTTGATGCTGAGTACTTTGCGTCGGGTTGGGCGTCATGAGAAACGGCACCGACGTTATCCCTTGATCGCTCTTGGTGTGGTCCTCGCGACCGGTGCTGCACTGTTCTACGGACTCAGTGATATCCCGAGCTTCGGCGATCCGAATGCGCCGATCCATCAACATGTAGCCCCGCGCTACATCGCCTCGCATGAATCCGAGGTTGGTGTCCCGAACCTCGTCACCGCCGTACTCGCCACCTTCCGCGGTCACGATACGCTCGGCGAGACCACCGTGATCCTGATGGCAGGTTTGTCGGTGTTCCTGCTCCTGGGCCTGCGCGACCATGGCCCCGTGCGCTCCACCCGCCCCGCCATCGGCGACACCCTGGTCCTGCGCGTGGTGGTCAAGGTACTGATCGCCTTCCTGCTGCTGTTCGCACTCTACGTGCAGTTCCACGGCGACTACGGCGCCGGCGGTGGCTTCCAAGCAGGCGTGATTTTCGCGACGGCCTTCCTGGTCTACGACTTGGTGTTCGGCGTCAACGACATGCGTCGGGTATTGCCGCTGCGTTGGTTGCCACGACTCGCAGTCATAGGAGCCTTGCTTTACTTAGGCACTGGAGTGGCATCGATGCTGCTCGGCGGCAACTTCCTCGACTACGACAAACTCGCTGCGGATCCCGTCGCGGGCCAGCATCTCGGCATCCTCGTGATCGAGGCCGGCGTCGGCATCACGGTGTTCGCCTCGATCCTTCTCATCGCCTATGCCTTCTCGGGCATCCGCAAATCCCAGCCCCAGGACTGATCGATGCTGCACTACGTCGTAGCCGTGTTCCTGATGATGGCGGGTTTCTACATCGTCATCGCGCAGGGCAACCTGGTGAAGAAGGTGATCGGGATCAACATGTTGCAGACTTCGGTCTTCCTCCTGTTCATCACCATGGCCAAGGTGGATGGTGGCACAGCGCCGATCGTCACCGAAGCGGGCGGCCCCTATTCCAACCCCCTACCGCACGCCCTCATGCTGACGGCGATCGTGGTGGGCATCGCCACTACCGCAGTCGGTTTGGCATTGGTCGTGCGCATCCACGATGCTTACGGCACCATCGAAGAGGAAGACCTGCAGGATCTTGATCATCCCGAGGATGGTTACATGGAGGAGGAGTGGTAAGCCATGCAGCACCTTCCAATCCTGATCGTGCTTGTGCCCATGGTGGCAGCCCTGCTCTGCCCCCTCGTCGGCCGACGCTTCTCCTGGGGCATCAGCCTCACCGCTACCTGGACCTGCTTCGCCATTGCGGTGCGTCTGCTGCAGATGGTCCTGGCCGGCGGCACCATCGACTATGAACTGGGTGGTTGGGAACCGCCCTGGGGCATTGCCTATCGCGTCGACCTGCTCGGCAGCCTGGTCTTGCTCATCGTCTCCACGCTGGCTGCTCTGGTGATCACCGCATCACGCGCCAGTATCCGCGATGAGATCGCGCCGCAGCGACGCCCGGCTTTCCACACTTCCCTGCTGCTGCTGATCACCGGTCTGCTCGGCATGACCGTCACCGGCGACGCCTTCAACCTGTTCGTGTCGCTTGAGGTCTCTTCCCTCGCCACCTACACCTTGATTGGCCTCGGTAAGGATCGCCGCGCCCTGACGGCAGCCTTCCAGTACCTGGTGATGGGATCGATCGGTGCGACTTTCGTCCTGATCGGCATCGGCTTCCTCTACATGATGACCGGCACGCTCAACATGGCGGATCTCGCCGCGCGTCTGCCGGAGGTTTCCCATACGCGTACCGTGCGCGTCGGCTTTGCCTTCCTCGGCATTGGCCTGGGGCTCAAGCTGGCTTTGTTCCCGCTGCACCTGTGGCTGCCCAACGCCTACGCCTACGCACCGTCGGCCGTGAGCGCCTTGCTCGCCTCGACCGCCACCAAGGTCGCGGCCTATGTGTTGATCCGCTTCCTGCTCACGGTCTTCGGCCCGGAGTTCGCGCTCAGCACCATGCCCTTCGACAAGATCCTCATCGCTTTGGGTCTTACTGGCATCCTGTCGGCTTCCCTCACCGCCATCCTGCAGTCCAACGCCAAGCGCCTGTTCGCATATTCGAGCGTCGGGCAGATGGGATACGTGGTCCTGGGCGTCGGCATCGCCTCCAGCCTGGGCGTGAGTGCGGCGATCCTGCACCTGGCCAACCACGCGCTGATGAAGGGCGCCCTGTTCCTCGGTCTCGCGGCCATCATGCTGCGCACCGGTTCCGTGCGGGTCGACGCCTTCCGCGGCATGGGCAAACGCATGCCTTGGACCATGGCCGCCATCGCTATTGCCGGCCTCAGCTTGATCGGCATTCCCGGCACCGCTGGATTCCTCAGCAAGTGGTATCTACTCATGGCCACTTTGGATGCCGGCTTGTGGCCTTTGGCAGTCGTCATCCTGATCGGATCCCTGCTCGCCGTCGCCTATGTCGGACGCATCTTGGAAGCTGCCTACCTGAAGCAACCGGAGCCAGGTGAGCCGGGCTTCGAGAAGGTGGCGGAAGCACCGCTAGGCATGTTGATTCCGATCTACGTGCTGGTGTTGTCCAATCTTTACTTCGGCATGAACACCGAGCTCACGGCCGGTCTTGCCGAACAGGCCGCCGCCGCCCTGATGGAGGTCACCCCATGAGCGCCGACGTCCTCCTCGGAATGGTCATGCTGTTGCCATTGGGTTGTGCCGGAGCCATCGTGCTCGCACGCGGCAATCCCAACCTGCGCGAAGCCATCTCGCTGCTGACGGGAGCCGCACTGTTCGCCTCGGTCCTGGCCCTGACTGCCGCAGTACGCGGAGGCGATGTACCGGCGTTGGTGCTGGCCGAGCCGATTCCGGGATTGCGTCTGCATCTGTCGCCGGAACCGCTGGGTCTGTTGTTCGCGATGCTTGCTGGCCTGCTTTGGCCCATCACCGTGACCTTCGCGATTGGTTACATGCGTGGCCTTGGCGAGTCTTCGCAGACACGGTTCTATGCCTGCATGGCCCTATCCGTCACGGCCACGCTCGGCATCGCCATGGCTGGGGACATGCTCACGCTGTTCCTGTTCTACGAACTGCTCACCCTCGCGACTTTCCCGCTGGTCACCCATGCTGGGACCGCCGCCGCCCGACGTGCCGGCCGCATCTACCTTGGCATTCTCATGGGCACTTCGATGTCCATGCTGCTGCTGGCCACGGCGATCACCTACCGCACCACCGGCACTCTGGATTTCCAGCCCGGCGGCGTGTTCGGCTCCGACTTCGACCCGCGCCTGCTTAGCGTCGCACTGATCCTGTTCGTATTCGGCGCCAGCAAAGCGGCCTTGATGCCCTTCCACCGCTGGCTGCCCAACGCGATGGTGGCCCCCACCCCGGTCTCGGCGCTCCTGCACGCAGTCGCGGTGGTGAAGGCGGGTGTGTTCACCATCCTGAAGGTCTCGGTCTACCTGTTCGGCATCGACACCCTGGCCAGCCTCGACGGCGCCGTGGTGATGCGCAGCGTTGCAGCCTTCACCATCTTGGCTGCGTCGCTGATCGCGCTACGCACCGACAACCTCAAACTACGCCTCGCCTACTCCACGGTCAGCCAACTGGCTTACATCGTGATGGGCGCCATGCTCGCCACCTCGGCCGGCATGGTCGGAAGTGGCATGCATCTGGTCATGCACGCCTTCGGCAAGATCACCTTGTTCTTCTGCGCTGGTGCGATCCTGGTCGGCTCCAGGCGCAAGTACGTCAGTGAAATGGATGGATTGGGGCGCAAGATGCCGATCACCATGGCGGCCTTCACCGTTGGCGCCTTGTCGCTGATCGGCCTGCCACCTACGGGTGGAACTTGGAGCAAATGGATGTTGCTGCAGGGCACCATGGATGCCGGCACCATCAGCCTGATGGTGGTCCTGTTGATCTCGGCGATCCTGAACCTCGCTTATCTGCTGGTGATTCCAGTACGCGCGTACTTCGCCGAACCGCAGGTGTCGAAGAGTCCGGCCCTTCCCATGGAAGAGGTCACGGAATCGCCGCTGGCCTGCCGCATTGCCTTTGGCCTGACCAGCTTCGGTTGTATCCTCGGCTTCGCCTTCCCCGAACCGCTTTGGGCATTCGTCCAGGAGGCCATCGGATGATCCACAGGGAGAAACCTCTACAGAAACCCGACGGCAGCCCTTACGTCTTCGATTCGCCGAAGAACCGGCAGCGCTTTACCCGCGGCTTCTTCATCGTCTGCGTGATCCTGGTGTTGCTCGACTTCTCGGGAGTGCGTCATGCGGACCATCCTTGGGAAGCGCTGTTCAGCTTCTACCCGCTGTATGGATTCGTGTCTTGCGTGGTGCTGGTGCTGTTGGCAAAGAAGTTACGCCAAATGATCATGCGTCAGGAGGCATACTACGATCCTTATCCGGGTCCAGAAACACGGAAGGATGTGGAGCAACCCGAGCAGGAGGGTTCCGATGCCTGAGCTGCTGATCACCTTGCCCCTATTTCTGGGCGCGATTGCCGCTTTGGTCACCCGCGGACGCCTGCGCGCGGTGTTGATGCTCGCCGCACCCTTCGTCGGTGCCTATTTGCTGTGGAGCCTGGATCCCAACACCAACGTCACCACCTCCCTGATGGGCATGGAGCTGACACCGGTGCGCCTCGATCGCATGGCGATTCTGTTCGGCTACCTGTTCCACCTCGCCTCTCTCATTGGAGTGATCTATTCGCTCCACTTGAAAGACACCGCGCAGTTGGTGGCTTCCTTGTCGTATGCGGCTTGTGCCGTGGGTGCGGTCTGTGCCGGCGACCTCCTGACCTTGTTCCTCTACTGGGAAGGCCTGGCGGTCACCTCGGCGATCCTGATCCTGGCCCGACGTAGCTGCCGCTCCCTTGGTGCAGGTTTCCGCTACCTGGTCTACCAGGCTTGTTCCGGCATGCTGTTGTTGGCAGGCATCCTTCTGTGGATGAGCCAGGGCAATGATCTGCGTTTCGATTACATCGGTATCGATACGGTCGCAGGCAAGGTATTGATGCTCGCCTTCGGCATCAAGGCCTGCTTCACCTTCCTGCACTCCTGGCTGACCGACGCCTACCCGGAAGGCACCGCCACCGGCACCGTGTTCTTGAGCGCCTTCACCACCAAGGTGGGTGTCTATGCCTTGGCACGAGGCTTCCCCGGCGAGGAAGTTTTGGTTTACATCGGCCTGGCAATGGCCTGCACGCCGATCTTCTACGCAGTGGTCACCAACGACTTGCGTCGGGTGTTGGCCTATAGCTTGATCAACCAAATCGGCTTTATGGTGGTTGGTATTGGCATCGGCACGGAATTGGCACTGAACGGTGCCGTCGCGCATGCCTTCAACGACGTGTTGTTCAAGGGCCTGCTGATGATGTCGATGGGAGCCATCTTGCATGTCACGGGAGAGATGCGCGGCTCGCATCTCGGCGGTTTCTACAAGACCATGCCGAAGACCGCGATCCTGTGCATGGTCGGTGCAGCATCCATCTCAGCCTTCCCGCTGTTCAACGGCTTCGTCAGTAAGTCGATGATTATGTCGGCGGCAATCTACGAAGGTTATGACTGGGTGTGGCTGGGCCTTGCCTTCGCAGCGGCCGGCGTGTTCCACCACGCAGGCATCAAGATTCCGTTCTTCGCCTTCTTCGCCGAAGACAGTAAGTTGCTGCGTCAGGGTTCGCAGGAGCCACCACGCAACATGATTATCGCGATGACCATCGCGGCGTCCCTGTGCATCGGTATTGGTTGTTATCCGCAGGCGCTCTACGCCTTGCTGCCTTACACCAACACCTACAACCCCTACACCTCGGGGCACGTGTTGAGTCAGCTGCAGTTGCTGGCCTTCGCTTCCCTGGCCTTCGTCGGACTGCGCATGCGCGGCTTGTATCCGGAAGAGAAGCCTTCCACGCACCTCGACATGGAGTGGACTTACCGTCGCCTGGTGCCTGGTGCCGCAAGCATGGTCGGACGCATCCTGCTCCCCACCTGGACACGCCTGCGTCTGCGTCTTTGGACGGCCGTCACCCAGCCGCTACTGGATAAGGTGAGTCATCACCGTTCGGAAGGTAGCCTGGCGCGCCACCGCCCCACCGGAAGTATGGCGCTATGGGTAGCCGTCCTGCTGGTGACTTGTCTCCTCTTGTTCTACTAAGCCGCCGAAACGAACATTCGTTTCCTGCCTCGCTCGCTTGGTTCCTGCTGGCTCTGTTTGCCGGCATTTTTCCCTGCACAAGGTCGTTCGGATTAGGAATCGTGGCAGGTCAAGATGCGCGGGACATCGCCGCCAACGGTCAGGCCAAAGGAAGGCTTCGACCTAACCGCGCTCCAGCATCTGCCACACCAACAATTGCATGCGTGGCAGGTGAAAGAGTCCCTTCCAGTGGTTGCCCTTCAGGTCCAGCGAGGGGCTGCCGTTACGGTGGAGATAGCCGTACCATTCGCCGTGCTTGGGGTCGGCGAAGTGCTTGTCCACCCACGCATGCAGAGTTCGAAAGCGTGTGCCGAACCGCTCCTCTCCCGTTAGGCGTAGCGCCAGGAGATTGGCGATGAGCGCCTCGCAATGCGGCCACCAGTATTTCATGTCGTGGGAAGGCTCCTGCACTGGGCCACCATAGAGGTCGCGGAAGGCGAACAGTCCGCCATGGACCTCGTCCCAACCCCGTTTCCAACTCCAGTCAAGCATGTTGATACCGAGGTCCCGCATGGCAGCATCACCTCGATGCTCCGCCTCTTTCAGAACAAACCAAGCCGCCTCGATGGCATGCCCAGGATTCAAGGTTCGGCCCTCGAAATGATCTATCACATTTCCGCCAGGAGTGACGGTCTCCAGGACGGCTTCATGTTCCGGGCTGCAAAAATCTCGTTCCATGCGGCGCACGTAACTTTCAGCCAAGTCATCCATCGCGCGGAGGCCCAGGTTGTCACGGAGGGTCTGCACAAGATTGAGTCCGATCATCCACGGACCGATTCCTTGGCTGGGGCGAGTCTTTGGATTTACCTTCGGTTCTGCGCCGCCCCCTTGGATCGCCACCGCCACAAAGTGTTGGAAAAGCTCGACGGCACGCTCCGCTTGGTGCTTCTCACCCGTCACCGCGGCAGATGCAGCATAAGCCATACAGGCAAAGGCCTCGGAGTAGGCGTAGCGACGCTTGCGCAACGGCCGTCCTTTCTGCGTGACCAGGAAGAACATACGTCCATCCTCATCAAAGCAGTGTTCCTCCAGGAAGGTTAGGCAGGAATGCGCAGCCACCCTCCAGGCCGGCCGCGGCTCCACCTCGCGAAGGAGAGTGGCGAACATCCAGGCACTGCGCCCTTGGTGCCAGACTGCCTTGTCGCTGTCGAGCAGACTGCCGTCGCGGCCCAGGCTGGTGAACATACCGCCATGGTCAGGATCGAGGCCATGCTCAAGCCAAAAGGGCAGGGTGTCGTCCAGGAGGGAGTTGCGATAGTGCGGAGCCAAGGCGACGAGGTCGTCTGGCAAGGGGTGAGCGGGAAGTTTCATCCCTGAGAAGGAGGGCTTGCAGCGGTGTCAAGGGTGTCTTGTAAGGAGCCACCACCCACCAGGCTCACGAGGTACCCGACCACCACGCACACGCATACACCGATGACGGCGTAAAGCAGGAAGTGCACATCCGTAAAGAAGGCCGCCACCAAGGTCATGGCACCGCCGCTGAGGAGGCCAATAAGAGCTCCGGTCGCATGGGTGCGGCGAGTAAATACGGCCAACAGGAACACACCTGCTAGGCCGCCACCGAACAGGCCCATGATCTTCTGGAAGAAATCGAACAGATAGCGAATTTCCTGTGTCGCCAGTAAGAGTGCGGTTCCAGTGCCGATCACGCCGAGGACCACGGTCAGGGAGCGGGCCAGCCGCATCTGCCTTGAGGGAGTGCCCTCGCCGCGTAAGCGCTTGACGAAGTCGTTCATCACCGCGGTGGTGATGCTGTTCATCGAGCTATCGAGCGAACTCATGGCGGCAGCGAAGATACCGGCGACCACCAGGCCGGCGATGCCTACCGGCAAGCGCGTGACTACAAACCAGGGCACAAGCTGGTCGGGTTTGTCCGGTAACAGCGACTGCTGCTCCGGGTGCTGCATGTAGTAGACAAAAAGCGCCGTGCCAAGCCCAAAGAACAGGAGGCCGGTGGGCACCGCCATAAAAAAATTAAGCCATAAGCTGCGCGTGGCTTGCTTGATGTCGGGCGTGGTCAGGTAACGCTGGACGATAGTCTGGTCGGTGGTGTACGGCACCAGGTTGGTAAAGAGGAAGCCGACAATCAATATCCACCCAACCATGTCGGTGGTGCTCCAGGTCCAATCGAAGATGAGGAACTTGTCGGCCTCGCCAGCGACTTTCATCACGGCACCGACACCACCCGAATCCATCACCGCAACCACGAGGCAAGTCAGAGCTCCGCCGACCAGCACGAAGACTTGGACCACGTCGGTCCAAATGACCGCGGACATGCCACCCAAGGTGGTATAGACCGTCGCCAATGCGCCCATCAGCAGGATGCAGGTCTTGGGGTTCATGCCGGTCACTGCCGCCAAGGCGATGGCGGGCAACAACAGCACGATGCCCATGCGCCCAAGCTGAAAAAGGATGAAGAGGCTACTGGCGCACAGCCGAACAGCCAAGGAGAAGCGGATCTCGAGGTATTCGTAGGCCGTCACCACATTCCATTTGCGAAACAGCGGCAGAAAAAAACGAATCACCAAAAGGAGTACCGGCAGCACCATGATCTGCCCTGCGAAACGGCGCCAATCCGAACCGTAGGCGGTCGCGGGGATCGCCATAAAAGTGATCGCCGAGAGCTGGGTGCCGAAAATCGACAACCCGGCCGCCCACCAGGGGATGCGTCGGCCGGCGAGGAAGAACTCCTCGGTGCTGGTCTCGCGTCGCGCAAAATAAATGCCGACGCCAACCATCAGCGCGAGGTAGATCCCGAGGATGAGGTAATCGAGATGGTGAAACAGTTTGGGGGCCGAATCGGTGAGTGGGTAGCTCTGCACTTTGTTGGTACGAATGCCCGGGCGGGTTTCCCCCGACGGGATGACTGCTCGTCCCTGCCAAGACACGGCAGTGGTTGTAACCACCCCAAGGTCCATCGAGGGCTGTTCACTCCAGGCGTCGGCTGCAATGTCATAGGCCAAGACCCGGCCTAGAAAGTCCGGACGCTGATCCAAAGGCAGAAGTTCCCCGGCGGCATCAAGGATATACCGGTCGGTCGTACCGCCGAAGGTCAGGATGCGATCCTTGCCGGCGGCGAGGGAAGCGCCAGCCGCGATGGGCCATGGATCCTTGGCGAAAGCATCCTTCCCGGGGAGATCCCGTGGGTCGTCCAGAAACGGAAGGTCGGCAAGCGGGTACCAGGCCTGTGCACCAGGATCGAACCGGTAGCCATCGGCGAATGCCTGGTAGAGGATCTTGCCCGCAGCGTCGTGATATGCCCTTGAACCTGAGAAGGCATACAGGTTTGGGGTGCCGTCCCGATTCTCTTGCACGGCCATCACGCGTTTGCAGCGAGCTTCTCCAGGTATCGGCGGAAGGCCCACCCAAGAAGCCAGCGGGCCCTGAAGGTCTAGGCTCCAGAGTGCGTTGGAATAGCTTAGGGAGGCTGCCTCCGTCTGCCCGCTGAGCAGGTAAAGAGAGCCATCGAGATAGGCCGCTGAACCGAAGGCGCAGGGCTGTGGAAGTTCAGGGAGAGGGCGATATTGAAGGACACCCACCGCACCCTCAAGATCGTCCATTCCGGTCACAGTTAGGAGGTAGGCGTCGCGGAGAATGCGATCCTGATCAGAGCCTCCAAGCACGGCGACACCCAGCGGAGTAGAGGCGCAGGCGGCATAGGCACGTGGCTCGGGCAAAGTGCCGCCAGCTCGCCAAGCCGTGGCGCCTGGGGCGAGCAGGTAGACCTCGTCATGCCAGCTCTTTGCACCGCCTTCGGCCAAGGGTCTCGGGAAGTTGGCACCTCCCGCCACAATGAGGACACCCTCGGTGACACCCACGATGGGGCCACCCAAGCCCAAGGGATCGGGAAGGTCCGGAAGTTCCTGCGCCCCGATGACAGCCGTCAGGATCAGGGCAAGGCTCATACGTTGCGGAAGCGAGTCTTGGCTTTCAAGCCCAGTGGAAGGTCGCCAGCTCGATGGAGTGCCCCGTGCAGGTCCCCCGCCAAGGCTTCAACAGCATGAGGTGTGAGGGTGGAGATTGGCAAACGACAGGGGCCGCAATCCTTTCCCAGGATGCCCATGGCGGCCTTTAACGCCGGGTGCCCCCCGTGACGCAGGATCGTATGCACCAGGCAAGTCACAGCATGTTGATGCTGCCGCGCCTCATCCACTCGCCCAGCCTCGAAGGCTTCGATCACCCTATGATAATAGGGACCGAGGAAGTTGTAGGTACTGCCGACAGCACCCTTCGCCCCCATCGCCATACCTGCAAGGAGCATCTCATCGGAGCCAAACAGGATGTCGAATAGGCCGTCCTCGAAGGCGATGCACCGCAAAAGGTCGTCCATCTCGAAGGCGCTAAATTTCACGCCCACGAAGGATGGCACCTTGTCCTTCACCTCCTGAAGCAGGTCCAGGACCCTGAAGTTAGCGCCACTCAGGCGCGGCACGTGGTAGTAGTAGAGAGGCAAGGACGGGGCCGCCTCGCCGACGTAGGCGAGGCCGGCGACAAGAGTTTCCATAGATGATGTGCGAAAGTAGGCCGGCGGCACCAGCGAAATCGCATCGGCGCCGGCACCCTCGGCATGATTCGCAAGCCTGCGTGCGCTTTGCAGCGATTCGTGGC
>JBMYYH010000069.1:0-15987 GCA_049609225.1 Planctomycetota bacterium
GTTCCGTTACCAACCCGACCTCCAGTCCCGCGCGACCTTCCCCCTCACCGCCGCCGGCATCACCATCCTGCATGGCGCCGGTGTCTACGCCGATGCCGATATCGAAAAGGGCATCAAGCGTCTGGAGAGTCAACTTGGCTCCTTCACCAAGCGCAACGGAAAGCGCGCCAACGGCCACTACTACTTCTATTACGGCCATTACTACGCCGTGCAGGCCTTCCACATCCTGGGAGGCGAGCGCTACCGCAACTACTTGCGCGCCGTCACCGCCGAGTTGCTTGAGATGCAACGCGCCGACGGCTCCTGGCCCAACAACACCGGGCCTGGCATCAATTATGGCACGGCTACTGCTTGCCTGATCCTGCAGATCCCGAAGGAGTACCTGCCGATCTTCACGCGATGACGCGCGCTTCCTTGCCTGGTCCGCTGCGTCAGCTGCTCCAACAGCTGGAACGCCGCCTGTTCACCGTCCTCTTCGTCTTCGGAGTCGGACGGTTGCTCCTGCATCTATGCGCGCTGCTGTTCGGGCTTTACCTCCTCGATCGACTGCTCGACCCACCCGTGGTCGTGCGCCTGGTCTTGGGTGCCACCGCCATCGGCATCCTGCTGTGGCAGTCGATGCGCGACCTGATCAAGCCTTTGGCGCAACGCCCGGTGCCGCGCGACCTCGCTGCCATCTGGGAACGGAAGGCTCCGCAGTTTCACGATCGCCTAGCCACCGCCATTGAGTTGTCGGAGGACCCTGGCTTCGCTTCGCGCGAGATGCTGGCCGAAGTCACCGAGGAAGCAGTGCAACTCGCAGATGGGCTGGATGCACGCACCGTGGTCCCCACCGGACGCGCCCGCCGCAGCATGTTCGGCGGCAGTGCGGCTACGGCAGTCTTGTTGTTCGGTGTCTGGGGATTCCCGGATGAAGCGGTAATCTTCTTCGATCGTCTCCTCGGCGGATCCACCCCATGGCCTTCCGACACCACCTTGGTGTTGATGCCCGCCTATATGGAAGGCCTTGCCGAACCCGTCGCATTCGACCAGGAAGGCAACGAGAGTTACAGCCTGGCCGTCGCACGTGGCTCAGTGCTTTCCCTGCGGGTGCGCGCCGAGGGTGAGATTCCGGATCGATTGCTGGCGATCAGCGGCGACACCAGCCGTCCGATGCATGACCTGGGAGGAGGTAACTTCGTGTTGCGCCTGCCACCCCTGCGCGAGGATCAAGAATTCCACTTCAAGGGAGGCGATGACACCGACGGACGTCCGAATCTGCGTTTGCGTGCGGGCGATGCACCGGGCGTCGGGTCTTGGTTGGTGCGCACGCAGCCACCGGCTTACACCGAGCTACCGGCCGAAGAAGGTGCCTTCCATGAAGTGCGTCTATTGCGCGGCTCCACCATCGACATCAGCCTGCAGGCCGATCGTCGCACGGTGAAAGCGGAAGCAACGCGGCTGGATGGCAGCAGCATGGAGTTGGAAGCGGATGCCGAAGGCAAGTACCACTACTCCATCGCGGTGGAAGGCTCAGGGGAGGTCTCGATCGCACTCACCGGCGGTGATGGCTTCCGCAAGGAACGCGCGGGCGTCTTGAAGTGGACGGCCACGCCGGATCGTCGTCCGGAACCACGCATCCTGTTCCCGAGCGAACGTTGGCTCACCGTGCCAGGCGGACGCATTCCCGTCGCGCTTAGTATTGAGGATGATTTCGGTATTCAGGAAGCGCAACTCTTCGGGCAGAAGGAGATGCCTTTGCCGCTGCAAGCTCCGAATGGCCGACGTCTGCTGGAGCAGGTCATGCGTTTGGATGCGCCCGAAGATTTCAGCGCCGAATCCTTCGACGACAACCGCTTCCGCCTGCGTCTCGCAGCATCCGATGCTGCTGAACCGGAAGCGCACCTCGGCCAAACCTATTCGCCATGGATCGAGGTCGTTCCTGCCAGTGTGGAGGAACAGCGCTTGGCCGAACGCATCGTGCGTTTGCGCGAACGCATCGAGACCTTGCGTGACCGCGCCGCCTCCTTCGCGGAGTTGGAGCAACCTCCGTCCGCGCGACGTGTGCGTCGTCTGCTGAAGGACTTGGATGCCAGCCTCAGCGATGCCGAGTATTACTTGCTCGAGCGTCTGTACTCCGGGCTAGATGGTTCCACCACCCCCTTGCTCAATACGGTCGAACGTCATCTCGCCGGCGGCATGCCCGCCCCGGGAATCCTGACGTCCGCCCTACTCGACGCCAATCTGCCGGCCCCGCGCGATCGCTCGGCCATGCTGCTCAATCTGAGCCGCGCCTTGATGCAGGCCCGGACCGGCGCCGGCGCAGATTTGCTGCTCGCCATCCAAGAGGGACGCCCGATCGGCGAGGCTGCCGATGAATTGCGCATCCAACTCGACGGAATCCTCGAGATTCTGCTCTCTTGGGAAGACTTTAACAGTGCAGTCAACCTGTTAAGGTCCCTGCTGGAGCGTCAACGCGGACTTTATCTGCGAACCCAAGAGGCTTCTGAACGATAATCTAAATAGAACCATGCTCTCGCTTGTCCTCGCTGCCTCCGCGCTCTTCGCCGCACCGCTTCCTGCTCAGGACCCGGTCGAATTCGGGCGTTTGGCCACCGAGCAGCGCCAGGTCGCGGAGCAGGTGCGTCGCCTCAACCAGCTGCTTGAGATGCTAGAGAAACGCGATCTCGAGGAAGGCCGAGAAGACCGCGCCGCCCTCATCGCGCAGGCCCGCGAACGTCTCAGTGGTGCCGCTGAGAGTGGCAATCTGGCCGCGGCAGTCGAAGGCGTCGCGCGTGATTTGGCGGCCTTGCATACCGGCAATGCGCTGGAAGGTCAGGCCGAGTTGATCCAGATCCTGCAGGACCTTCTGGATTACCTGATCGAGACCGAGCGCAAAGAACAGGAGATGGCGCTCGAGAAGGCACTCCAAGACCGCATCGAGTCGCTCGAGAACTTCGAGAAGCGTCAGGCGGAGATCTTGAAGAAGACGCAGCAGCTGGAACAAGCGCAGCGTCGTCAAGATGGCGAAACGCAGCCGCAGGATGGAGATTCTGATCCCCAAGATGGCGAGCAGGATCCACAGGATGGTGAGCCGCGGGATCCTCAGGATGGCGAATCTGAACCGCAGGATGGGGAGTCCCGTCCGCAGGATGGTGAGCCGCAGGATGGTGAGCCGCAGGAGCGAGAGGCCGAGCCGCAGGATGGCGACCCTTCCGAACAGGAGGGTGCCATGCCCGAGCCCGCGAATCAGGAAGAGATCGACCAGTTGCGCGAGGAACTGGCCGAGTTGCAGGAGCAACTTGCGCAGGACTTGAAGGAGTTCAACCGCGAGCAGGAATCGGAGACCGGGCGTCGCTCGGAGGAGACCGATCAGGCCGAGGATGCCTCGGAGCAAGCGGCGGAAGAGTTGCGTCAGGAATCAGCCGAGACGCAGCCGCAGGATCAGGCCGAAAGCCTGCGTGAAGCGATCGAACAAGAGAAGAAGGCGCTCGAGAAGCTGAAGGAAGCCAAGGAAAAGGCGGAGAACCAGCAGGAGCAGTCCGATGAGGCCAAACGACGCGAGGCCTTGCTCAACGTGATGGAAGAGGCGCAGATTATCCTCGATCGCCACATCAGCTTGGAGCAGGAGCTTCAGGTTCTCGATGGCGAGATCGAAGGGGATCGTGTGCCGCGGAGTGCCCGCACTCGACTGCGTCAGATCGCTTTGGCGGAGAAGGAGTTGGGCGTGGCCGCGGAGCAGTTGCTGCTCACCATCGCGGATGCCGGCGCCGACAGTTTCCCGCTCTACATCCAAGGCCTCATGCTCGATCACGAATCCTTGGCCAAGGAGATCGGTCCGCCGCGCTATCGCATCCAAGGCAAGGCCATGACTTTGGCCGCCAGTCTCACCGCCGATTGGCAGCAGCTGATCGAAGTGATTCGGATCGAACAGGAGCGCATCCGCCGACGTCTCGAGGAGCAGGAAGATGATGGCACCGAGCAGGATGGCGGTGGCGGTGGTTCTCCCGAGGAAGAGGAGCGTCCGCTGGTGGATTTCGCGATGGAGCTGCAGCTGTTGAAGCGCATGCAGGCCTCGCTCGCCGAACGTCTGGTGTTGGCGCATGATCGCCTCCAGACTTTCGCTGACGCCGGCGTCGAACTTGGACCGGAAGATACGCTCGAGTTGGAATCACTGCTCGAACGTCAGGGTGATCTGCAGCTGCAGTTCGAATCCATGGTGCGTCGCCTTCAAGGCACCGACGAGACCGATCAGGCGGAGGAAATCTAATGCTTCTTTCCATCCTACTTTTGGCCCTGCAGGAGCCAGCTCCTGCTCCCTTGCCCCCTTCGCAGGATCCAACCCCGGAAGCGCCTTTGGGCCAAGACCCGGTGTCGATCGAGATGCTGCAGGCCAAGCTTGGTCAGGTGACCGATTCCTTCGCTGAAGCCGACCGTCTGCTCAACCGCACGGTCGAGGATCTCGCAGGTTCCGTTGCCCCTACCGCGACGGAGCCGGAAGAGGCTTCGCTGTTGTCTCAAGCCACCGCGACTTCCCTGCGCCTCGTCGGCGAGATGGAAGAGCTGTTGGAACTGTTGCCCCAACCTCCACCAGATCAAGGTGGAAGCAGTGGCGGCAATAGTCAAAGCCAGCCCGGCCAAGAGCCACAGGATGGCAGCAATCCTGAAGAAAAGGATCTGGACGACGGCAACAAGCCCGGTGGTCAACCGCATGGCAGCACTCCGCAAGATGGACTCGGCCAAGCGCAGTCTCTGCTCGACTCCCCTTTGCGCGATTACCTGCGCGACCCACGCGATGGGCAATGGGGCAAGCTGCCCCCGCGCCTGCAGCAGGCCATAGACAATGCCTCCGATGAGCAGGTGCCGTTGCGTTATCGCCGTTGGTTGGTGGAATACCACCGCCAGGACGTGCGTCCGGCCAACGACTGAGCCTTAGGCCTGTGCCACACTGCCGCTGCGATAGGTACGCAAGCTGCAGTCGGAAAAACCATGTTCGGCGGCAAGTACCTGCAGTGCACTCCACTCCGCAGTGGCGCGAGGCATCTCGGAAGCCTCAAACTCGAGCGCACCGGAGGCGCCCCCAAGATGACGGGCGCGCAGGATGCGATACCCTCGCTCCTTGAGGGCGGATTCCAGGCTTTCGACCTGCTCGAGGATGTCGAGGTCGACCTCTACGCCAACGGCAACACGAGAAGCAAGGCAGGGTGCGGCAGGTTTCTCGGCAACGTCGAGCCCACGCGCTGCGGCAAAGGCGCGTACCTGTTCCTTATGCCATCCAGCTTCCCGCAAGGGTGCTAATACGCCTCGCAGGGCAGCACTCCGCGCACCGGGGCGATGGTCCCCCACATCGCTGGCATTCTCGCCATAAGCCAAGGGCCAACCGCGCTCGGAAGCGATGGGTGCGGCAAAGGTGAACAACTGCTCCTTACACCAAAAGCAGCGATCACCGGAGTTGGCGCGATAACGTGGATCCTCGAGTTCGCGGGTATCGAGGATCTGAAGGGTGGCGCCGAGGGCATGGGCAATGCGCAAGGCATCTTCCTTTTCTGCGCGTGCCAAGGATGGGCTATCCGCAAGCACTGCAACCACCTTGTCGCGCCCGAGGACCTCCAAAGCGGCAGCCAACAGCACCGTGCTGTCGACGCCACCGGAAAAGGCCACGACCAACCCGGGGAGCCCCTGCAGCTGCACGCTGAGGGCGGGCCAGTCGAAAACTGATGTTGGCGTCATCCGTGGTGGGATTAGAGGTAAGACTCGGCAGTCTCGACGTAATGCGGTACCGAATGCTTCATGAAGGCGAGTTCCTTCTCGGTGATTTCACGCACCACGCGGGCGGGCACCCCGGCGACCAAAGTCCGCGGCGGCACTTCATAACCTTCCTTGACCAGGGCTCCGGCCGCGACCACCGCGCCATCACCGATGGTGCTGCCACCGAGCACCGTAGCCCCCATGCCAATCAGCACACCATCACCGATTTGGACGCCATGCAGAATCGCGCCATGGCCGATGGTGCAATCACTTCCGATGACCTGCTTATGCCCGGTATCACAATGGATGACGCAACCATCCTGCACGTTGGTGCGCGGACCGATCACGATCGGCGCATCATCCCCACGGATGGTGCAGCCGAACCACACGCTGACATCCTCACCCAGGGAGACATCCCCTGTGACGGTTGCGGCATAGGCCACCATGGCGCCACCAGGCACTCGTCGCATCAGGCCTTTTCGCGGGGTCGGGAAGGTGGATTCGGACTCGCTCATGGGAGGATTATGCCACACTAGGGAAGGCGTCGGACGCAGGCGCCTATTGCAAGAATGAAAGGCTGGACGTCGTTAGTTGTGCTCGCCGCGGTATTGATCAGTGCCGCAGCCTGGTGGGTGGAATCCACTCGCGAAGAGGAACCGGAGAAGGCTGCAGAGCAGTCGGCGGCCGTCGCGCAGGATGGACCGATGGATGCGCGTGTCGGGGTTTCGGAGGATGCGACGGCAGAAGAAGCCGGGGTCGCTGCACCCGCGGACGACGCTACCTCATCCGTTCTTTCGCGTGAACCGGCTGCACCACTCGAGGTTCCTTTCGAGGGAGCCTATGTCGAGATGGAATTGAGCGCCCTGCTCACGACCGCTTCCTATCACGGTGCCCAGCGGTTCACGGATGGGCCAGTGGACGTGTTCTATATCCTTGGGGATTTCAATACCCTGACTCCGATTCCAGAGGATGCGCCTCGCATCGGGCAATTGACACCTGGAGCCGATGGGCACGCGACCACCGTTTTACCACTGGCAGTCGATGAGGAAGGCAAGCTCCTCGAAGCGGCCCTCGCATTCCGCGCCGTCCAGCCGGGGTGGATGGATGGCAGAATTGGAGAATCCGGTGAGGCTCCAGGATGGACCAAGACTCCTATCCGGCCAGAGTATGAATCTTTGAATCCCTTGCACATCTCCATTCGTTCCGGAGTGGAGATTCCTATTCGGGGATTGGGATTGAGCCAAGACGATAGGTATTCCTGGACCGACCGGGTCTTGGCCTTGCGCTATAGGAATTTAGATATGGAAGGGTCGGAGTGGATCCAATCCATCCAGTTCAACCACCAGTGGACGGACATACTCGGTTTTATACCTTTGGAGAAGAGGGGACGGTATCAATTCCGGTTTGAGATTCCGGAAGGCGTGGGTTTCATCCGATCCATGAACTTGGACCCGGCCAACCCGCCTTCTGAGATCACGATGCTGATCCAGGAATATGGCAGCCTAAGCGGCAGAATCCACTCCTCGCGTATCGACAGCCTCCCCCGCATGTATGTGAAGGCCATCCATGAATCCTTGGTTCCTTCCGCCCTATCCGACATCCTCCCCGATGATCCCGAGTCTTTCCCTCTGCGCACTCGGTGGGCGGAAACAGACCATGACGGGCGATTCAGTATTCATGGCCTCGCTCCAGGGACCTATCGCCTGGCATGGAGCGAGTCCAAGGACGATGGTGATCAGAATGGGTTCTGGTTCGAGATGGACTCCGTTCCGACGGGCACCCACGACCTCGAGTTGGAGGTTCCAGTTTCCATGCTCGAATTACGTCTGGTCAACGCACAAGGAGTCATTCAACCCCTTTATGGGAAAGCACGGCCCGAGGTCGTGGTTACCAAGGTTCCCTTGAATGTGCACCAGGGTCCCAGCGAGATCCAGCCAAGTTTTACGAATGAAACACAGGGTTATCCCCTACTGGAAGGTAATCGTTATCAGGTTCAGGTATGGAGCGAGAAACTCGGTTTGTTCCAGACGGAATTGGCTGGCCCGTACCCACCGGAGGGCATGGTAGTTGACATTCCAAATGAGGCAATCGCAGCAGGGCTGCTGAAGTGGAGTGGTCCAGAAGAGAACATCCTTTATGAAGTCCTCACGGAGGAGTTGGGACAGGAAATCTATTACTGGACTTCCAATCCATATCATCGGGTGCCTATTCGCCTACCTCATGTTGGGCTAAACGAGACTTCCGAGCTGCCCTTGGAAACGAGGTTGCCACCAGGAAAATACCTCATGCGTGCAAAGGGTGTGATGGACGATAGCCAGAAACGTCCTCCTTGGGGATCCGTGGAGCAATGGATTGAGATTCGATCCAACGAAACCACTACGGTGGAATTCGACCTACCCAAGGTCGGGTGGCTGCTGTTGTCTCTGCGCAGTACTAGCTTCGCGGAACCGGATCTTCCGAGGCATTCCAGATGGGATGAGATCGATGGTCTAGACAAGCGCAGTAAGCAAGTCTCCAACGACCCTCCCACATTCACCCTGCGCCCGAAAGATGGCGGCAATCCGGTCGCCTTGAGTTTTCCGAGTGACTCCAATGGGTTTACGCAATTTTTCACTCCGCATTTCCACCCAGGTCAGAGTGGCGCGGAGGCAGTGCCTGCGCAAGTCTTCCTGCCCGGCGAATACATCCTCGAGACCCGCGTGTTCGGATACCCCTTGGTCACTCAAGAGGTGACGATCGTGGCAGGTGAGCGGAATGATGTTTCGGTGGTGATTCAGAATCCGTGATCTTCCAGCGAATCCTGGAAGTGGACCGGTGACGGGGCCGTCTGAGGAAACAATCCTTCCGTCCAGACTTCCTGTCCCAATCGCTCCTGCTGCTCTATGCACCTCACTCGTTTCCTATTCGGCCTTCTCTTTACCCTTTTCAGCGTAAACACACTTTATGCGCAGGATGCTCCTCCATCCCTAAGGATTCAAACGCGGACCAGCGAGTTCTTTTATGCTCCCATTGCCAAACATGTCCAGGTGGAAGCCCGATACCTCACAAGTTGGGCGCAAAGGAAAGAACCTGGGGAGCTCCTTGGGGGCGGCGTCACGGATGCCCGTGGCAAAGTCGCCCTGAGCTTGGATCTCCCTGAGGGTTTCGACCGCTTTCCGTCCACAGGAATCCTTCGCATTCATTCTTCCTGGGAAGACGTCCAAGGGAAGCCGGTGATCATCGACCTCCCCCAAAGCGGGTTTCCAGAAGAGGTGCTCGTTGGCATTCCAGCCCATCGAATCCTGACGGTGGTACTGAAGGGATTGGAACTCGATCCTGAAGAAGAGAAACAGGGTCGGAGTTATCTTTTCTTATCTAGCGTCGGAGACACGAAGCCGATCTACAGGTTTACCTTTGGCGACGTCCGCGGATCCGGAGCGCGCTTCGAACGTGTCTTGGAAGAGGAAGGCGGGCCCCATTGGGTATCCAGAATTGGCATCCCCTATGCCGGAGATTACGCCCTTAAAGTGAGCACTCCACGTGGCAAGATGGAGATTCCGAACATCCGCCTGGACCCCATGAACTTGCCTTCACCTTTGGTGATGCACTTGCCTCAGACCAATTTTTCGCAGGGCGAGATTCGGGGGCAAGCGACCCTGCCTGATGGAATCCATTTCTCCCACTGGCAAGCCATGGCAGTTCCTGTTCAAAAGGCAATCGCCTTCGAGGATCTTCCGGAAGGTTTTGCCTCCTGGATGACACAAAAGGTGGCGTCCATCCAGGAAGATGGCAGCTTCCATTTCAAGGGATTAGAGCCTGGCCTCTACCGTTTCGGGTTCCGGAGCTCTCCTTCTTATGCATCCTCCAATATTCCGTTTTTAGTCCAAGGGGTGGAAGCCTCCACCGGCGCTACGGATCTCCGCTTGGGATTCCCGGCATCATGGCTAAGCCTAGACGTGGAGGAGCGTCGGGAAGGTCTTAGCGGATTCGAGGTGCGGCTAGAACTAGATGCCCAGGCAGCATCTGGGCGTGAGCCTAATCGCATTACAGGTCAAAAGGGTCCTAACGGAAAGCTACGTTGGCCCCTTTATCCAGGTGGCCACTACCGCCTTGCCGTTTGGGGAAATGGAATCCCCCTTTTCGAAAAGGCTTGGATTCAGCCTGTAGCACCGAAGGATCAGGTCTTCTCCATCCCGACCTCGGATGAAAAGATGGGGCGTCTTGGCTTTTACCACCATGAGTACTCGATCAGTCATGAGGCCTTGAGTCCAAAACTTGGAGTACGTTTAGCGACTTGGCACTCCCTCAAACGCGATACCAAAACGATTGCATTACCTCCTGGGGAGTACCTCGTGATATCCGAAGGTCATTCCCATTACAGTTGCGGAGGGAACATCGGCAAGAACCGCACCCCCTACGGCAAACTGGAGGAGATGGTTCGAGTGCAACCCGGAGAGACCACTCTCGCCACCGGCAAACCGCCATTTGCGGGATCTCTGCGCATCAAGCTAAAAGCCCTCAACGAGCCGAACGACGCCCTGATGGCACCATTCTCCTATCCAGTGCCGGAAGGAATCACTCTCACTCCCTTTCATTTCAGTGGGTTGAAGGTGGGCATGATCCTTCATCCGAAAAACGAGGCAAGCCCCATTGCTCTCAGCTTCACACCGAAACGCAACTATGGCATCCCGATGGGAACCCTTGCCCCCGGCGATGAGGAAACAGCCCATGAAGTCTTCTTGCCGGGAGAATATGCCCTGGAAGTTCGAGTTCTGGGTTACCCTCGCCAATGGGTGGACCTAAAAATCGAAGAGCGCAGACGCACTCGAATCACGGTCGAATTATCCAATCCATGAATCGCTTCGCCCTGATTTCCATCGCTCTCCTTGTCCTTGGGCTGGGGTGGATGTGGATGGATTCACCGGAGCCGTCGGTCCGTATGGAGTCCCCCGCCCCTGCAGAGACTGAAGTCGCGAACGAGTCTCGCAACGAGAAGACCGAGGAGGCTCCCGAGCCAGCAGTCGATGAGCAAATTGCCTTGAAGCGAGCAGAGCTTGGTACTGAAGGCCCAACCCCAGAGAACGCATGGCAGGGCACCTTAACTTTGCGTGCACGGCAGGCTGAGTTCTATGCCGCCCCACCTTCCGCAAGTGTCACCCTGGATGCCTGGTTACAACAAGCCTGGCGTGATGAAGACAAGGTTCTCCATCACAATCGATATCACTTAGGTACCTTAACCACCGACGCAGAGGGCAAGGCTTCCATGGCGTATTTGGTTCTCCCCCGCGATGGGGAAGAGCAACCGGACGGTGGCAGGATTGTCTTGACGACCCAGACTGAAGGCTGGCAAATCCCAATTGAATACAGCCTCTATCCTGGAATGAACCTCTACGGCAAGAAGCGCGACGACACGGATGCAGATGTCATCATTGCTCCGGGTGCCTCCATTCTTGTCGAAGTCGTAGGGGCCAAAGACAGGCGCACCCGCCGCATAACCAACGCATGGGTTCAGGTCTGGGACCTCGATCGCGAGCAGATGGTATTTCAAAGCCATATCACGCAGGCACGCTCTTTGGGAAGTGGGAAGGAAGGAATCGTTTTCCCCTTAACACGCAAGGGGAGGTATCGCTTCCTCGCACAAGGCCCCTCTGGAAACGGGCAAATCGAGAGTGTGGACCTTGACCCCGCGGATGGAAATCAACGACTCACCCTGCAGACCTCACCTCACTTAGGCCTCAGTGGTCGTTTCCCTCATGCGGAAGAGTACACGGTGAGTGGAGCAAGAATCCTTGCAGTCCAGGTACAGGATTCGCAAACCGAGTTCCCAGCCTATTGGGCAAGAACGGAGTTCACCTCGCCCGCGACGACGGCCGAAGCAGTGGTCGATGAACATGGAGCCTTCTCTCTCCATGGATTGGCTCCAGGCAAGTACCGTCTTGGGTATTGCCTATATGTATTCGATTTCAACATGTCTTTCGAGACGGACTCTCTATTGCAAGGCAAAGATCGCTGGCCACGCGTTTGGCTGAATACTGCTCCCGTCGAAGCGGGCACAGAGGGATTAGAGTTGGAACTCCCCTATGCGTTTCTTGATGTGAGAGTCACGGATCATGAGGGCAAGACTTGGGATAAAAACGATCGTAAGAGACCCTACCCCACGGTTTCTCGATCCCCGGAATTCCCAGACGGCTGGCCGGAAACCATCCATGCCCTGAAGACTGCGGATGCGATCAACCGCTTTGCGATTCTTCCAGGCAAACAACATCGGCTTCAAATCGATCGGTATGGATTCGAAAGTGTAGCCATGGACATCCCTCCGATGCAAACTGGCGAAGTGCGGACCCTGGAGATTGAATTGGAGCGCGTGGAGTATGGGACTCTCACCTGGGATGCATTAGAAGATGAGATGGAGGTCATCATCCGGACTGCAGACGGATCCAGGAGGGTCGAGGATTGGAGTTCGCAATACTCTCGAGGACCATCGGCTTTGCTGCGCCCAGGAACCTATCAAGTCATCGTCAAAGGACGCACACGCACCGGGTACCACGGTGGAATCGGTTTGGCCAGGACTGAGCTTGGCTCTCATGTTCAGATGGTGGAGATCGTCGCTGGACAGACAGAACATCTGGAATACGAACTTCCACCCGTCGGCTCCCTCAAAATCGTGATTACTGCAGATGGGCAACCCGATTACCAGACTTACCCACTGGGAATCCATGGCGCAGTGGACCGTGAAGCCTTCCAAGGACAGCCCTATCATCGCAATCGTGCCAACCTTGTGATGCGATCCAAATCGGACCTAACTCCAGTGGCCCTGTCCTACCAGGAGTATGCAGGAGGCAGTGCTTACGACGAAGTCTATGAAATCCAACCTGGCATTACCAAGGTACCCCGCCAGGTGTTTGCGCCAGGCGCCTATGAACTCGAAGTGCGCATCCCAGGATTCCCCAGGCAAGTCCTGGACGTGGAAATCTTCGGCAAGCAGCAGACCCTGGTAGAGATTCAATTACAAGGAAAGTAATCTTTCCTAAACCAGCGCCAACACAAAGAATAAGGTGTTGTGCGCGCAGTGCGCCAAGATCGGCAGGCGCAGATCACCACCACGCCAATCGAGCCAGGCGAGCATGCCGCCGAGATACATGCCGGGCAGCCACATGTCGGGAGTATGGGCTAGGCCGAACAGGAGGCTGGATACGAATAAAGCTCGCGTGGGCGAGAGGTTGATACGGGGGCCGCATAGGCCGCGGAACAGAAAGCCGCGGAACAGCATCTCCTCCAGAATCGGCTGCACGATGCACGCCAACAGCCCCATCAACATCATGTCGAGGGCACTGAAATCTTCCAGGCCATGCAGGGCGTCGGCCTCGGAGCCGGTAGGGAGGATTGGGTCGAGCAGGAACTGCGAAACCGCAGCAACAGCAAACAGACCGGGGATGCCGAAGATCCATGCCTTTGCGGCCCAAGGCCAGCGTTCACGCAAGGCGCCCTTTTCGAACCAATCGGTGCGTCCGATCAGAAGGCGCAGTACCACCAAAGGCACCAAGAACAGGCACGCCGTGAACAGAGAGTTGTCGACCGCGTTGTCTCCAGGCTCGACTGGATCCAGGCCGGAGAACCAATACCAGGCCGCGATCACAAGAACCGGCACCGCAACCAGATGCAGCGGGCTCAGCGGCAGGCGTTTCGGCTCATTCCGCCCCCTTCGCCCCAATCGCGCCAAAGCCACCCCCGTGAAACCACAGGCGGCGACCCCGAACAGGATCAGGAACAAAAGGGCGAGAAGATACTCCAATCAGCTCTAGGCCCCAACGGGCGTGCGTCCGCCGCCGACGGCACCCTCTTCCGGGGAACTCGCGGAGGCATAAAGTCGTTTGGCCATGCGGCCAGCTAGATAAGAGTCACGCCCAGCTTGGCAGGCAAGATTGACGGCCCGCGCCATGCGCAATGGATCATCGGCAGCTGCGACGGCCGTATTCAACAACACACCTTCCGCACCCAACTCCATCGCGATCGAGACATCGCTCGCTTGCCCCACGCCAGCATCGACGATGATCGGCACAGTGGCCTGTTCCAAGATCAAGCGCAGGTTGATCGGATTCAAAATGCCCTGGCCACTGCCGATCGGCGAACCAGCCGGCATCACTGCCGCTGCCCCCGCTTCCTGCAGACGCCGCGCCTGCATCACATCATCCGAGGTGTAGACCAAGACGGTGAATCCTTCCTTCACCAACACTTCTGTTGCATGCAAGGTATCGACCGGCTCTGGCAGCAGGGTCTTTTGATCCCCCAACACCTCCAGCTTGATCAAATTCGTATCCAACATCTCCCGCGCCAGACGCGAGGTACGCAGTGCACTCTCCGCATCGAAGCAACCCGCCGTATTCGGCAGGATGGTGTAGCGATCCAAATCCAGATAATCGAGGAAACGCTCGCCAGGAGCCTCGTTTTCCGGGATCCTTCGCACCGCCACCGTGACGCACTCCGTCCCCGAAAGGTCGAGGGCATCGCGCATCTGCGGATAAGTGGCGTATTTGCCGGTGCCCAGGAAAAGGCGCGACTGAAAGGAGTGGTCTCCAAGGACCAGCGGGACGTCAGCGGGGATGGCTTGGCTCATGTTTCCAGGCGATGGAGCGGGTTAACCCCCGCCGACCAGACGCACCACTTCGACGATATCCCCGGGCTCCAGCTGGCAATCACCATGCTGAGCCTTCGGCACCACCGCGCGGTTGCGTTCGACCGCGACCCCCGGGCCCGTGGCTTCCAGCTCGGTGAGCAGGTCCAGGAGGCTCCAATTCGGTCGCCAAGCCCTCGATTGACCGTTGATTTGCACGGTTTGGGCTTGTTTCAGGTCAGGGTCCATCACACTCCCATTCTAGGCGCGGGATTTCCGAGTTCCTAGCTCAGCGACACGCACTTTTCGCCCTTGCGCCCATATCCACATGAGAGCTTTGGTGGTAGGATATGCGGCTCAACGGAGGCTCTAGAGCCCCCAGAGAACGAAAGACCCTTGGTCCTCCGGTTTCCCGGAAGATTGCGCGGGTCCGCCCGCGAATCTTGCCGGGTGTGGGGTTAGCCCCACACCCGTTTTTTTCGGGCAAACGGAACCCCTGAACCACCTAACCCACCTCGAACCATGCGTAAAGACGACGTCCTCCGGATGATCGATGCCATCCACCGCGAACGCGGTGTCGATCGGGAAATCCTGTTCTGTGCCCTCGAAGAGGCCCTGAGCATGGCAGTACGTAAAAAGGTCGGGGTCGAAGAAGGCTTCGAGGTCAAGATCAACCGCAAAGATGGCGCCATCATGCTGCAGGCGCCGGATGGTTCGGTCAGCCTCCCCTCCGCAGAGGAGTTGGGCCGCATCGCAGCGCAAACCACCAAGCAGGTCTTCATGCAGAAGATCCGCGAGGCCGAGCGCGATCGCGTGTTCTCCGAGTACGAAGACATCGTCGGTACCGTGGTTGCTGCCCAAGTGCACAAGCTCGAGGGGCCGAACGTCATCGTGACCATGTCTGGCCGTACGGAGGCTCTATTGCCGCGTTCCGAGCGTATTCACGCCGAACGCCTGCACATCGGAGACCGCATTCGCGTGTTGGTCAAGGAAGTGCGCAAGGAAGGATCGCGCGTCGTGATCATCGTCTCGCGTAAGGATCCGATGTTCGTGCAGAAGCTGTTCGAAGTCGAGATTCCGGAGATTTCCGAAGGCATCATTCGCGTCATGAAGGTCGCGCGTGACCCCGGTTATCGCTCCAAAGTCGCCGTCTACTCCATGGATGAGCGCGTCGATTCGATCGGCGCCTGCCTCGGTGTGCGCGGCACTCGCATTCGCAACATCAACGATGAGCTGCGGATGGAAAAGATTGACATCATCGGCTGGAGTGATTCCCTGGAGGAGTTGGTGCAGAACGCACTGAAGCCTGCCAAGGACATCCCTGTCGAACACATCTTCCCCGACGAGGACAACCAGTCCGTGTTCGTGCTCGTCAGCGAAGAACAGAAGCCGCTCGCCATTGGAATGGGTGGGCGCAACGTCCGTCTAGCCGCCGAAATCGTCGGCTGGGACATCGAATTGAAGACTCCGGCTGAATACGAAGCTGAGATCCTCGCCGAAGGTGGGGAGCCAGGTTTCGAAGCAGAGGGAGTCGCACCAGAGGAAACGGCTTCTGAGCCGACAGACTCCCCCGCCGAGGAACCGGCCCGCACCGAAGAGGAAGCTTAGGTTTGAGCAAAGTTAAGGTCTTCAAGCTCGCGAAACAGTTCGGCTATAAATCAGCCGAGTTC
>JBMYYH010000070.1:0-15810 GCA_049609225.1 Planctomycetota bacterium
CGAGTGTTTCCTGCTGCCTTCCACCGGGGCTATCGGCCCTTCCTGAAGGAGGGCCTCTGGTTTATGCAGAGGATAAATGCCTTTGGATGCTCGAGAACTCGCCAAGAGAAATCACGTTGTTGCGCGGAGATCAGGACTGGAGGTCTTCAGAAGAACCGTATTGGGCCTACCTGGATGCCGCAATTGCCCCTGGTTCCAGGTTCGTCTATTGGATTCGCGCCCAATACTTCACTGATGACGGCATCTATTTTTATAGCCCTTATGAATTGGGCGTGACAGACCTGGATACCGACACGGATCGCGTCCTTCTGTCCCAGGAGCATCGGTTGCATCTCGCAAACCGTTCGAATCGATATCCCAATCCCGCCCTCATCAAGCTGGGGGCCGATAGCGAAGAGGCTTTTCTCCTCCAAAATGCCAGTACCGGTAACCCAAGCCTGCAACCAATCCCGCTGGAAGGACTGGAAGAATTGGATCCTCAATTTCCGGCATCTGCGGTCAGTTATGGAAGTTTCGCTTGGTTGTCCCAAGATAGAGAACGCATGGTCTTTCGGTCGGTAAAGGCTGGATTCTGTGAGTACCGTTTCCTCGGTGGCTACCACCTGCCGTCTGAAGAGTGGGAACTCTATTACATTTTTTCATGGTCCCCGTTCTACTGGCATTGATAACACCATGAACACCGAAGCGAGCATGACTCGGACGACGCATGGCAAGAACTAGAATTCTGAAGCCCTGGCAACTGCGTTGGATGCTGAACTGGTATCCACCGCTGCTGTTCCAACGCGTCAAGACCGATTTCATCGCGGATGACTTCTGTGAGGTGAAGGTGCGGTTGAAGTGCTCGATCTGGAACAAGAACCTCAACGGCACTTCCTTCGGCGGCTCCATCTATGCTGCTGCGGATCCCATCTTCCCTTTGATGTACTGGCAGGCGTTGGCGCGCCAGGGCTATGACCTGCAGACTTGGCTGATGGCGACCAACACGCGCTTCACCAAGCCCGGGTCTACCGACCTCCATTTTGATTTCCGCATTGATGCCGAGGACCTAGCCGAAGCCAAGGTTCAGCTCGACGCCCGCGGCAAATCCGTGCGCACCCATCAGGTGCAGGCGGTGGATGCGAAAGGCGATGTCTGTGCAGAGTTGGAGCTCGTCAGTTATCTGCGGCTCCTGCGCAGTGGCGATCAGGAAGTGGCTGGATTCTAGGTCGCATCCCAGCGCCGGTGGATAGGCGTGCAGAGGCTAGAATGCTGCCGCGATGAAGACCTCTCTCCGCCTTCTTCCTTTTCTGCTGCTACCGGCTGCATGCACCTCCGCGCCGGCGCCGGACATCACCGCCGAGGAACTCAGCGACCACGTGCGTTGGTTGGCGGACGATGCTCAAGAGGGGCGTCGGACGGGGGAGCCGGGGGCTTATCGCTCGGCCGATTATCTTGCAAAACATCTTGCCGAAGCCGGGTTGGAGCCTGCGGGCGACAATGGCACCTACTTCCAGGAGTTCGAGGTGCGGATGCCGGCCGTCGAAGGTGCGAGCATGATGACTGTGGATGGCGTCGCCATCGAGCACGTTGGCACTGTAGCTGCATCGCCGAATACGGCAGTTGAAGGCCCCTTGGCTTATGCTGGCTACGGCATCGTGTTCGAATCTCATGGCATCAATGACTATGCTTTCTTCGACGCCACGGACAAGATTGTTTTGGTGCGGCGCTACACCGAGTTCGGTGTCGATGCCGATCCGCAGTTGGCCTCACTAGGAAACCTGCGCAAGAAGATCCGAAATGCTGCAGCTGCCGGCGCCGTAGGCATCGTGCTTGGAACACACCCTGACGATATTGCCGCTGGCGGCAAAGAGATCCTCGGATTCAAGGCAGTACAAGGTGCCATGCCGATCCCGGTCGTCACCGTGGACGCAAAAACATTTGGGCAGCTAGAAACTCGATGGATGCAACGCGGGCTCGCTGCACAAGTCGATATGAAACCAGAGGTCGTCCGTGAAACGCGCATTGCCCGCAATGTCCTCGCCAAGGTGCCGGGCGCACTTGATGAATGGATCACGGTCGGTGCGCACTATGATCACCTCGGTTATGGCGGGCAGGGGTCTTTGGCTCCAGGAGTGCACGCCATCCACAATGGCGCCGACGACAATGCCTCCGGCTCCGCCATGACTTTGGAGCTGGCCGAAACCTATGCGCAACGCGCAGCCATCGATGGGCCGCCAGTACGAGGCCTGTTGTTCTGCTTCTGGAGTGGTGAGGAGCTCGGACTGCTCGGTTCCGCGCATTGGGTCGAGAACCCAACCCTTCCGCTCGACGATGTGTTGTGCAACCTCAACCTCGACATGATCGGTCGGTTGGAAGCTGGTCGCGTGACCGTCGGCAGTGGCTTCACTGGAGCCGCCTTCCAGCCAGCATTGAAGGAAGTGCAGGCGGAGCTCGTCGCGCAGGGTATTGGCTTGGAAATGAACGTGGTGGAAGGTGAGTTACCTGGAGGTGGCGGTTCCGACCACATGAGTTTCCACAAGGTCGAGATTCCGGCCGTGTTCTTCTTCTCAGGATTGCATTCCGATTACCACAAGCCATCGGATGACTGGGAAAAGGTGACCTTCCCGCAGATGCAGGAGCTTTCCGCCGCGCTGGTCTCTTTCCTCGATCGGATGCAGACACCTGCGGTCGATCAATTCGTTTACCTCAAGCCGAAGGCTGCGGAAGGTGGCGGCAAGGAGCGTAGTGTGCGCTCGGCATCGGTGTGGTTCGGATCGATCCCCGATTACGGCGCGATGCCCGATACCGGCATGCAGATCAGTGGCACTTCGCCCGGCGGACCTGCTGAAAAGGCCGGCCTGCTTCCAGGCGATGTCATCGTGCAGATCGGTGAATTCCCGATCGGTGATATCTACGACTTCATGGACACTCTCGCCGAGTTCCAGGATGGAGATACCATCGACGTCACCGTGGTGCGCGACGGCAAAGAGAAGAAGCTCCCTCTGACCTTCTTTCCACGCCCCAGCAGCGAAGGCTAGGTCTTAATCTTCTTCGGCAGGAACGGGCGGCGGTGCAGGAGCCAACTTGGCTTCCTGCAACAACTCCTGCATGGCACTGCTGGGCATCGATTCGGCCGGGCCCAGGAATAGGATCATGATGGTGCGTCCCTGCACCGGCAGGATGGTGATGAGGCTGCGCTTCATCGAACCACCTTCTTCCAAGCCTTCCTGCAGCACGACTTCGTATTCCTCGCCGTTGAAGAGGACCGGGAAACGCTCGGCTTCGCCACTAACCTCATCACCGAGCGAAATCTTCATGCCGGAACTGCCGCTGTCGCTGGAGTCGAAATCCTCGAACATTTGCTCGAAGGAATAGGTACCAGTTCGTGAGTAAATCGCGAGAGTGGACTCCATAGTCCGGCTCTCGGAATCCTTGAATAGCACGAAAGGGTCACGGAGTGGCTTGACCGTGAAACTCGAGAAATCGGGCGTGAAACGCTCTGGAATCGTCACATCCAGCATGGTGGCGGTGCGCTCGTAGATCACCAAGGGGTCCTTGGTCGGTGCATAATTCGAGTTCACATGCCGCAGCCCCAGCATCAGGGCGACCACCACGAGCAGGAGCAAGCCACCGCATCCAATCGAGACCTTCTTTCCGGTTCCCATCCCCGTATGATATCCCTGCGTCTGCGGCCCATCACCGGGGCCCTGATTCGGTGGCCACTTCGAGGATTCCCCTTGAGTCGCGCCGACCACCGGCGCATAGTAAGAGCCAAACGGAGACGTTCGACCCCATGAAGGAAAACGCAAATCCCCTGAGTCGGCACCACCAGGAGGATGGTGCCCTGGAGCCCCGCTCGATTCCAACTTTCGAGGAGTGCTTCCCAGCCTCCGAGAAACGCTTCCAAGAGGTGGCGCACGGCGAGCAGACCCTGATGGTTCCTTTCCGTCGCATCAACCTCACCAACGGGGAGCATTTCGACGAGTACGATACATCTGGACCGCAGGGTTTCGATCCGCGTCTTGGTATTCCGAAGCCACGTTTGGACTGGGTGCGCATCCGGGAAGCCCGCGGCGATGACAACTTCTCGCAGATGCACTATGCGCGTCGCGGGCAGATCACCGAAGAGATGGCTTTTGTCGCTGCACGTGAAGGTGTGAGCGCGGAGTTCGTGCGTGAAGAAATCGCAGCCGGACGTGCCGTCATCCCGGCCAACCGTCGTCACCCGGAACTCGAGCCGGTGATCATCGGGCGCAAGTTCCGCACCAAGATCAACGCCAACATCGGTAACTCGGCCACCCACAGTTCCATCTCGGAAGAAGTGGAGAAGCTGCAGTGGTCGATCATGTGGGGCGCCGACACGGTGATGGATCTTTCCACCGGTCATAACATCCACGAGACTCGTGAATGGATCCTGCGTAACAGCCCAGTGCCGATCGGTACCGTGCCGATCTACCAGGCTCTGGAAAAGGTCGACGGCGACCCCTCCAAACTCACGCTCGACATCTTCATCGAGACTTTGGTCGAACAGGCCGAGCAGGGGGTGGACTACTTCACCATCCACGCCGGCGTGCTGCTGCGATTCGTGCCGCTGACCGTTGACCGTATCACCGGCATCGTCTCGCGCGGTGGCGCCATCATGGCTGCCTGGTGCCTAGCCCATCACCAGGAGAACTTCCTCTACACCGGCTTCGCCAAGATCTGCGAAGTGATGAAGAAGTACGACATCACCTTCAGCCTCGGGGATGGTCTGCGCCCGGGTTGTTTGGCCGATGCCAACGATGAAGCGCAGTTTGGCGAGCTGCGTGCCCTCGGCGAACTCACGCGGATCGCTTGGGAACATGATGTCCAGGTGATGATCGAAGGTCCGGGGCACGTGCCGATGGACCTGATCCGCGAGAACATGGATCTGGAGTTGAAGGAATGCTCGGAAGCTCCCTTCTACACCTTGGGCCCACTCGTCACCGATGTCGCGCCTGGTTATGACCACATCACTTCGGGCATTGGCGCTGCACAGATCGGTTGGTATGGCACCGCGATGCTGTGTTACGTCACGCCGAAGGAGCACCTTGGTCTGCCCAACCGCGCCGATGTCAAGGAAGGTGTGATCACCTACAAGATCGCCGCCCACGCCGCCGATATCGCCAAAGGCCTAGCCGGTGCACGCGAACGAGATGATGCCCTCAGTCGCGCACGTTTCGAGTTCCGTTGGGAAGACCAGTTCAACCTTTCGCTCGATCCGGTCACCGCTCGTTCCTACCACGACGAGACCCTGCCTGCCGAGCCGGCCAAGACCGCGCACTTCTGCAGCATGTGTGGCCCCAAGTTCTGCTCGATGCGCATCACGGAAGATGTGCGTAAAGCGATGGAAGACAAGTCGGTGGAGTTCGGCGCCCAAGGTGGCGAGGTCTACTCTGAAGATCAGGTCGAGGTCTAGTCCGCGCTAGACCCGGCTTCCAACTCGGCAGCCAATGCTTCCAAATCACGCAGTCGGTCCGCAGTGATCGGGTGCGTGCGCAGGAAGCCGCTCATGCGTTCACCGAATTCGACTTCGGTACCACCATCGAGGAACTGGAGTTTCTCGAAGAACTCCATCGCACCGACGGTCGTGCCGATGCGCCGATGCACCAGGCGTAAACCGAAGTCGTCGCATTCCGATTCCTGATTGCGGGAGAACCCGAGGTCGGCGATGTCGAGCGAACCCTGCAGCACGCCACTGACGTCGACACCGACCAGGCTCATGGCCCCGGCCAGAAGGATCGATCGCCCCAGTCGCTCCATGCCATGACGATGTTCCACATGCCCAATCTCATGGCCGAGGACGAGTGCCCGTCCCATGTCGGTGGTGACCGTATCCAAGAGGCCTTGAGTCACCCCGATGGTGCCACCGGGTAGGGCGAAGGCATTGATCTCCTCGGTGTCGAGCAGGACCAAGCGATAGGGGAAATCGGACAGGCCCTCGTCGGCGAGTAGCTGCTGAAACAGGGTCTGGACATCTTCCGGGACTGCCTCGGTATCTCCAAATAGGTCTTCGGACCAGGAGAACCAGTCGGCTTCCGTCTGGGGCGGAATCCAATGCACCGCCCAAGCAGCCACGAATCCCAGCCCGAAGTAGATGGCGCCGAGCACGATCACCGCCGAAGCGATGCCCTTGAGTCGGCTCCTCCAACCCTCCTTGCCGCCGCGGGAGATGTCGGCGGTTTCGGACTTGAGACGTGGCCGAAACTTCATCGCTGCAATCTAAGCTTCCAGGTCCACAGGATGCCCGTGACGCGACTGCTTGCTGTACCAGAGTGCGGTGCCATAGGCGAGGACCTCCACCGAGCCGATCCGCGAGTTGCCACCGCTTGAGATCGTGGCGGTTTCAAAACGCAAGTTGATCAGCATGTCGGCGTCGGCGCAGTTTTCCTTCAGACGCAACAGGGCTTCGCGGCGTGCGCGGTCGAGCAGGCTGGAGTAACTATGGATCTCACCACCGAACAATTTCTTGAGTCCGGCAGCGATTTGCTTGAAGTAGTCCACCGAAATCACCACCGAGCCCAAAGCCATCTCCGAGCGCAACACATGCTGCGTCTCCGGTACCGTTTTCATGGTGAGCGCGGGCAAGGTGACGAAACCGAATTCGCGGCGCTTGATCGAACGGTAGTGCAGCTTCTCCAGAATCGACCCGACGATCAACCCCAGAAAGAACAGGGCGAGCGTGACGTAAAGCTGTAACAGCAGCGGCATGTCTAGGCTCCGAAGGGATCGCCTTCGCTCGGGAGGGGCGGTGGCTGCGGTGCTTCACGACGCAACTCTTCCACCCGTACCGCCGTGCCATAGCAAAGGATCTCTGCGGCACCGGCGGCCACCGACGAGGTCGAGAAGCGCAGGTTGACGATGGCGTTCGCGCCCAGTTCCTCCGCCTGTATGGTCATGCGATGCACCGCTTCATCGCGCGATTCGCGCAACAATTCGGTGTAGCCCTTCAGCTCTCCGCCGACCAGGTTCTTCATGCCCGCCATGAAGTCGCGGCCGATGTTCTTGGCGCGGATGGTGGACCCTTGCACGAGTCCATAGTGTTCGACCATCCGCATTCCTGGGACGGTTTCGGTGTTGGTGATGATCATTCGGTGAACAGATCCGACGAGACCTCTGCGGTCTGCGGCGGGGGAGCAGGATACCAGCCGATGCCATCGGGTTCCTTATCGGTGGCGAGAGAGCCGACCACGCGACCGAGGCGTAGATCGATCACGGCAATCCGATCCGCGCCCGCACAGGACACGAACAGATGGTAATCATTGTCCGCGATGACCATGCCGATAGGCACGGGACTGTCGCCGAACTTGTCGCCGAACAGGCGAGTGCGCGCATCCTCCTCCGCGGTGAGGCCGATGGGGATACGCGTGAGCAGTTCATAGGTTTCGGTGTCGAAGACCGCGATGTCACCGGTGTTGGCGCAACTCACCACGGCCAGTCGTCCATCGTGGGTGAAGGCGACGCGGATCGGGAATCCGGGACAATCGATCTTGTGATAGGCCTGCCCGATCTCGGCGCTGACCAGACTGATGGTGTCCTCGGCGCGATTGGTTACCCAGACATTGGTGGTGCCCGGCTCGACCCAAATACCTTCCGCACCTGCACCCGTGGCGATGCGTTCCCCAGCCTTCCAGGTACCGTCGGCTTGGCGGACGACCGGCGTGACACATCCATCCGCAATGTGACTCACATAAAGATGATGGTCATCCAGGCGCGCCACCATGTGCCCCGCACCCTTGCCGACGTCGACCTTATCGGTGACCTTGCCGCTCTCCAGATGGACGCGCCACAACTCGCCGGTGACTTCTGCGGTCAGCCATAGATGCTCGCCCTTGGCGTCGAAGACCAGTCCATGCGGACGGATCGCGGCGCCCAGGTCGATCACGCGCGGCTCCTTGGGTGGCCCCATGTACCAGAGCTGGATGACGCTCAAGCTGCTGCCCGGTTTCGCGCCACCGTAGTTTGCCACCACTGCCGTACGCCCATCGGGGCTGATGGCGACCTCATGCGGACCATCGCCGACCTTGAGGGATGCGAGTTCGCGGCCGTTTCGGGTGTCCCAGAGCTGCGCCGTGGCATCCGACTTGGCGAGGGTGATGATGCGACCGGGAGGCCCCAGTTTCTTGAGATTTGGAACGGCGGGAGCCGGTTCCTGCGCGGCGGGCAGGCAGAGGAGCATCAAGGCCAGACAAGACATGAAGCCATCCTAGTCCCTACAATACGCCGATGGCCGTAGAAATCGACGTCGTCTATCAGGGTGAGCTGCGCTGCTCCGCCACCCATGGTCCCAGTGGGGCTCAGGTGGCCACCGATGCGCCCGTGGACAATCACGGGAAGGGCGAATCCTTTTCGCCGACCGACCTCGTGGCCACGGCTTTAGGCGGTTGCATCCTGACCATCCTCGGCATCGTGGCCAAGCGTCATGAGATGGCGCTGGAAGGCACGACTGTCAAAGTCGAAAAACACATGGTGGCGGAGCCGGTGCGTCGGATCGGTGCCTTGCCGGTGGTGGTCCATATGGCGACCGCGGTGGAGGAAAAGCATAAGAAGCTGCTCGAGAATGCGGCTGCCACTTGTCCGGTGCATCAAAGCCTGCACCCAGAGATCGAAAAGCCGATCACTTTCGTCTGGAAGTGAGGCGCTAGGAGAAGCGAACCATGACCACGATCCTCAGCGGCATTCAACCGAGCGGCTTGCTCCACATCGGCAACTACTTCGGTGCCATCCGTCAGCACGTTGCGCTGCAGGATGAACCGGGGGAGCATTTCTACTTCATCGCCGATTATCACGCGCTCACTTCGCAGCGTGATCCGGAGCGTATGCGCGAACTGGTATGGGAGACGGCCGTCACCTACTTGGCTTGCGGTTTGGATCCTGAGAAGTCGGTGTTGTTCCGTCAGAGTGATGTTCCTGAGGTGACCGAGATCGCTTGGTTGCTCGCGACGGTTACCGGCATGGGATTGCTGGAGCGCGCGCATTCCTACAAGGACAAAGTTGCCAACGACATCAAGCCGAGCGTCGGTCTGTTTACCTATCCGATTCTGATGGCTGCAGACATCCTCGCCTACGACAGCACCCTGGTGCCGGTCGGGAAAGATCAAATGCAGCATGTCGAGATGACCCAAGACATGGCGGGGTACTTCAACGGTGCCTACGGTGAAGTCTTCGTGCGCCCTGAGATGCGCATGGAGAAAGCCGAGAACATGCAGAAGGTTCCTGGGCTGGATGGTCAGAAGATGTCCAAGAGCTATGGCAACGACATCTGGATCTTCGAAGAAGGCAAGAAGCTGAAGAAGCTATGCGGCCGCATCGTTACCGATTCGCGGCCGCCTGAGGAGCCGAAGGACCCGAAGGAGATCTTCGTCTTCGACCTGTTGGCCTTGTTCCTGGATGCCGACGAGCTACAGGACTGGAAAGACAAGGTCCAGAAAGGTGGCGAAGGCGCGCCCGGTTATGGGCACCTGAAGATGCGTCTCAAGGATGCGATGGAGGACTACTTCTCCTGCGCCCGCGAGAAACGTGAAGAGCTACTGGCCAACCCGGAGCAGGTTGAAGCCGTGCTCCAGGCTGGTGCTGCGAAGGCACGGAAACGCGCCCAGGCGGTACGAGACCGTGCGCTGAAGGCCTGCGGGTTGCGGTAGCAACGGGCTCCTGGTCTTCCTGGGAGCCTAGGCAACGCCCACCAATGCAACGGGATTGCCGTTCAGCAGCCGAAGTGTAGCCAAGGGAAACAAAGGTCTGTCTGCAACGGCTGGGTAGCTTGCTAAGGTGATCTCCCCAATCCAAATACTCTGGGACCAAACCTGGCAGCCTTCACCTTAAAGAAAAAGGCGATGCAAACGGGCCCCATTTCCCTTCCCCTCATATCCATGAAAACAACTTTCTTAAAATTTTCTGGAGGGGACCTCTATTCGGCGGCAAGAGGCTCATGTAACCGTTGAACCAACTACAGTCCATGCCCCCTTTCTTCTCTTCGCATTTTCCTTACTCCTTGTCTTCTCTATGAAACTTTCCAGACACCTCTTGTTAGCCCTTTTCTGCATGCACGGCGTTGTGGGATTCGCATTCGCGCAGTCGGGCCAGGTCCTCTTCGTCGATCAATCGGCCTTGGGTGCCAATGACGGTACTTCCTGGCAGGATGCATTCCTTCTGTTGGAAGATGCCCTGGAAGCCTCTCAACCAGGAGACCAGGTTTGGATCGCACAAGGAACGTACTACCCTTCCAGGACCGGTGATCGAAATGCTTCCTTTCGGATCGAGGAACCCATTGCCGTCTTCGGAGGGTTTCAGGGTACCGAGACCCAGGTCGATCAACGGGACCGCAGTCAGTATCCGACCATCTTGAGCGGAGAAATCGGCGGGATCGGCAGTGCAGATAACTCCATCCATGTGCTTGAGGTGGAATGTCCACCTCCTACGAGTGTCAGCCTCTACTCTCTAGAGGTCACTGGTGGCTATGCCGAAGCGACAGCTTACCTTGATCCGAATGGACAGGGTGCTGGTCTATTCATGTCGGAAGGTACGTTGCAAATGTTGGATTGTGAGCTCTACGGGAACTACTCCTTTGGGGAGGGTGCCTCCTTCTACTTGATGGATATCGCGGGAGGATCACTTTCAGACTGCCTGGTGCGCGATAACTCCTCGACGGAGGGCTCTGGGGCTTATGTCGTCCCCTTGTTAGTAGGTGGATTTTTGGTTGAGGGAACCACCTTTCTCGGGAATCAGAGCAGCTCTGGCACGGGAGGCCTGTTCGCAGCGTCGACAAAAGTGAAAGACTGCATTTTCGAGGAGAACACCAGCGATAACGGTTCGTCCAACATCCCGAGCGCGCTTTTTGGGCTCGATGTCGTCGTCAGGGACTGTGATTTCGTGCGAAATCATGGGGCCGGCACGATGCGACTGATTGGAAGGAGTTATGCGCGGGACAAGAGCAGGGTCGAAAGATGTCTTTTTGAAGGGAATTCTGGTCCTGTTCGAGTCGAGAAAACGAGGCTAGTGGATTGCGAATTCATTGATAACGGGCCACGTGGAGCCTTGGATTTGTATCGCCGCGCGGAAGCCATCAGATGCGAATTCCGCTTCAATCACTCAGATGGTTCACCCAAGGAAACTGGATATTATGGCAATGAGTCCAATCCCATTGGGGGTGCATTGAATGTTGGTCTTGGGAGTTTGGTGGACCGCTGCCTGTTCGAAGGCAATACCACCAGGGGAAATGGTGGCGCCATCGTGGTGGATCTAGGTGAGCACTTTGGAAAGATCAGCAATTCCATGTTCGTCGGGAACAGTGCACAGCGGAATGGAGGAGCTTTTTTCGTCCTTGGTGATCATGTCCAGATCCATAACAACACAGTCGTGAACAACCTGTCTCGTGGCCGCGGTGGTGGAATCTATTTTGAGGGAAGATGGTCGCAAGAGGCATTGGTCTCCGGATGCATCCTTTGGGGCAATGTCAGTGGTCGCAACTCTCTATTCCGGAAACAGATGGACGAAGGTGTACCTGCCGGTGGTGCCTCCTGGAGGAATTTCGATATTGACCTGGAGCATTCGATCGTCCAAGGCGCGAGAGGGATGCCATCCGTTTCGTCAGACGATCCCGGCTTCGTGGACCCCATCAACGGTGACTACCACCTGGCAGCTGGGTCTCCAGCCATCAATGCCTTGCCTGCTGGCCTGGGCGTACGCCTGCCCTCCACCATGCTCGACCTCGACGGCAACCCCCGCGATGATGGCAACGGCATCGACTTCGGCGCTTTCGAGCGCCAGTAGTTGGCTCTAGGGCTTTCCCTACGGGCAGTTCGCGGTTGCCGTATTCAATGCGGCAAGATCGGAACCAGACAGCTCGGCCTTGAGTTGCTCAATCTTTGCACCGAGTTGTGCCAGGAGAGAATCGGTCGTGCTACTGCGACCTTTCTTGTAGCAGCCGTTGTCTTTGAGTGCCTTGAACTTGTCGCAAACGGGTTTCACATCGGCGAGCGCTTCGGTCAAAGTCTTGGCTCCGGAGCGCAAGTCATTCAACGACGAAAGTGCTTTGGTAATCAACTTGCGTAAGTCACTGAGGCCTTGGACGCACTTGGCATTCTTTCGCGCAGAAAGGACATAGGGTGTGATAATCGCCGCCAGAATGGCGATGATGGCAATCACAATCAGCAGTTCTAGGAGGGTGAAACCCGCAGCCTTCGAACCGCGCGCACGCACATGTGGGGGGAGACGCATGCCCCCAATGCTAACGGAGGCCTTAACCGCAGTGGTTAAGGCCTCCGTTGGGGGCGTAGAGGGTTCTCGGAACTACTGCTGCGCCGGTTGTGCGTGGTGCAACCACTCGACCAGGAACAGATTGGTATCCCCAGGATTCGAGTTCGCGCGGTTTGATGCAAAGATCAGTTGGCGGCCGTCGGCCGAGAACATCGGGAAGCCGTCGAAGCTCGGGCAGTGGGTGACCTGGCGGTTGGTCTTGCCTTCATCATCGGTCAGGAACAGGTCGAAATCGCGGCCGCTCTTGGAGGCCTGATTCGACGAGTAGATGATGTGCTTGTTGTCCGGGTGCCAGTAGGGACCGAAGTTCGCCGCACCGTTGTCGGTGACCTGCACCTTGTTGGAGCCGTCGATGTCCATCACCCACAACTGCAGGGCCATCGGCTCGATCGAGTCCTTGTCGAGCAGCGCCTGGTACTTGGCGGCTTCCTCTTCACCTTCCGGGTAATAGGAGCGGTACACCAGACGCTTCGAGTCCGGCGAGAAGAACGGGCCACCGTCGTAACCGAGACGATCGGTCAACTGCGTGATGTTGGACCCGTCGATATCCATGATGTAGATATCCAGGTCACCATTGCGACGCGAGGTGAAGGCGATCTTCTCACCATCCGGCGAGACCACGGCCTCGGCGTCGTAGCCGGGCGCATGCGCGATCGGCTTCAGCTCCCAGGTGTCCAGGTCGCGGATGTACAGGTCGTACTCCGGGTAGATCATCCACACGTAACCACGCGAGTAGTCCGGCGGCTCGAGGCAGTGGTCGGCGGCGGCATGGGTGCTGCCGAAGATCACGCGACGGTCGCCCGGCATGAAGAAGCTGCAGGTGGTGCGGCCGGTGCCTGTGCTGACCAGGCGACGCGCGCCGGTGAGCAGGTCGAGCTCGTAGATCTGGTCACACTCGCGCTCGCCGAAGGTGGCCTGGTAGACGATGTGCCGTCCGCCGTTCGAGAAGTAGCCTTCGGCGTTCTCGCCACCGTCGGTGATGCGACGCATGGCACCGAAGAAGATCTCGTTCTCGTAACGCAGGCTCTCGATCGGCATGAGCGCGACGGGCTGTTCGGCGGGCAATGGCTGCACCTCTTCCTGTTGCGCGGCGTGCGGATTCTGGAGGAGGAGCGGTAAGGCGAGGGAAAGAATCATGTTCTCTTAGATTTCGGGAGCGGGACCGGATCGAATCCGCCGCGGCACAGTGGTTGGCAGCGAAGGATGCGCCAGATTGTAAGGCCGAGGCCGATGATGCTTCCACGGGTACGGAAAGCTTCGATCGAATACTCGGAACACGACGGCGTGAAACGACACTTATTCACGCCGAGTAGGGGGCTCAGGAGCAGCCGGTAGAGCTTGACCAGGCCGACGAAGAGGTAGCGCATCAGCTCCGCTCCTTGGCGGCAGCCTGCTCCGCATCCTCTTGCCAGCGCCGCTCCAACTTGCGGCACAAGCGACGCAATTCCGCCTCGACTTCCTGGGTCCGATACTCCTTTCCGGGCGCCACAGGGATCAGGATCATGTCGAAAAGGGGCAATTGAGCCTTCTGAAGCCGAAAAGCGGCCCTCAAGACGCGTCGGGCCTGATTGCGTAAAACCGCCGATTTGTTGAACTTACGGCCGACCGACAGCCCCATGCGTGGACTCAGGGGGTTCAATCCTGGGGCCGCAACGACTAGAATAAGCCTTCCGCGGACGCGCTTACCCTGCGCATAGACCCGCGCATAGTCGCCACGCCGACGCAAGCTCATCGCGCGCGTCAACGTCTGCCGCGCGACCGTCTTTTCAGCTTCCGGGTCCAACCCAGAAACGGCTTCCCGAGAGGGCTTCTCCGTCATGAATACCCTTCACCATACTTCCGTCGACGTCATGCAGGAATCCCCCCTGCAGGCTTCGGGTGAAGTGGTGTACCTGCTGCCCACCGACATGCCCGTCGCCACGGCCGCAGAACGATTCATGTACCTGTGGCAGGAGCGCCGCGTCGCCGCCGTCATCCTGGTTCCGGAGGCCCGTCAAGCTGCCTTCCTGACTGCACTGCGTCCACGCGTGCACAAGCTCCTTGCCGATCCTGAGGTCGATGCCGATGGCTTCTCCGACCTCATCCGCCAAGTCGCCGATGGTGGTGCCTGCCTGCTTTGCGGCGGCCACGACCGACGCCCGGCCCTTGCTTCGAACCTCCTCCTCAATCGCGCCTTGATCGAACGCATCGGCGCAGCGCTGCCCATCGTGATGGTCGGCACCCTTGAGGAGAACACCGCCGAGATGGAATCGCTCAGTGCATTCCTCCGCGAGCTTTCCGAATCCGCCTGAGCACATCCCTAGCGTTTTAGATCATGACCACTTCGACCGCATCCCACATCGATCCCCAGCAGGTTCACGAGAGCCTCGGCCGCTGGATCCTCGCCGACGGCTACCCCATCGTGCTCGACTTCGAGAAGTCGTCGGGCGTTTCGCTGCATGATTCGCGCAGCGGCAAGACCTACTGTGACTTCTTCGGATGCTTCGGTTCGACCCCCATCGGTTGGAACCACCCGGCACTGATGGATCAGGGTTGGCTGCGTAGCCTCGACCACGTCATCGCCAACCGTCCGGCGAACTCCGATCTCTACACCGTCGAGATGGCGAACTACGTCGCTCGTATGGGTGAGATCGCGGCGCCGGAAGGCTACAAGCACATGTTCTTCGTCGAAGGTGGTGCATTGGCCGTCGAGAACGCGATGAAGGTCGCATTCGACTGGAAGGTGCGTCGTAACCGCGCCAAGGGCGTCGATTCCGATGTCGGCACCAAGATCCTGCACTTCGAGAAGGCGTTCCACGGACGTTCCGGCTACACCCTGTCGGTGACCAACACCTTGCCCGACAAGGTCGACTTCTTCCCGAAGTTCGAGGATTGGCCACGCGTCTCCGCGCCGGCAGCAACCTTCCCGATGGAGGGTGATGCTCTGCGCGAGCACATCGCCAAGGAAGAGGCTTGTTTCGCACAGATCGATGCCGCCTTCGCCAAGTACGGCGACGACATCGCAGCTATCTTGATCGAGACCATGCAGTGCGAAGGTGGCGACCGTCACTTCCGCGCCGAGTTCCTGCAGGGACTGCAGGCCCGTTGCGAGAAGTACGACTGCCTCTTCATCTGCGATGAAGTGCAGACCGGTTACTTCGGTTCCGGTAAGCCTTGGGCTTTCGAGCACTACGGCATCAAGCCGGACCTGTTCAGCTTCGGCAAGAAGTCGCAGCAGTGCGGCATCATGGCCGGTCCGAAGATCGATGAGGTCCCGGACAACTGCTTCGAGAAGTCTTCCCGCATCAACTCCACTTGGGGTGGCAACCTGGTCGACATGGTGCGCGCCACGCGCATCCTCGAGACCGTGCGCGATGAGAACCTCTGCGACAACGCCGCCAACCAAGGCGCTTACTGGCTTGAGAACATGCGCAAGATGGCAGAGTCCTACGACATGGTCGAAAACGTGCGTGGCCTCGGCCTGCTGATGGGCTTCTCGATGCCCGATGGCCCGACCCGCGACAAGATGCTCGGCACCATGTTCGAGAACGGCCTGCTCGGTCTTGGCTGTGGCGACCG
>JBMYYH010000071.1:0-15778 GCA_049609225.1 Planctomycetota bacterium
TGCTTTTGGTGCCGGCGGTTCGTGGCCGCGCGGAGACTATCGGGAGCGACGCTCCAGCGGGATGCCGTATTCAGCATCCAATAACCCACGCAAAGCGACGAAGTCATCAAGCACATGATTCGGCTCGCTCTTCGGCGGGTTCTTCGAGTGCTTGCCGTTGCCACGGATCCACACGGTACGCAGCCCAGCCGCATTGGCCGGATCCACATCGTGGAAAGGATGGTCCCCCACATGCATCACCTCGGCCGCTGGCACTCCAGCAGCCTCGACGCAACGCTCATAGAGCCGTGGGTTGGCCTTGGCGATGCCGACATCATGGGTGATGAACAATAGCTTCTGATCGATGAAGCGATCCACGCCTAAGCGCAGCAGCTTCTCGATCTGCTTGTGCACCAAGCCCGCGGAGATCACGCCAAGGCGCAGGTCCGTCGCCGCGAGATCACGCAGCAAGGCTTCGGCCTCGGGGCGAATGTTCAAGAGCTCCCACTTGGTGTTGTGATAAGCGATCACTCCGGCGCCGACCAACAAGTGCGGATTTGCCCCCGCGATCGCCTGCTCGGGCATCCGCTTCATCAAGCGGTTGTAGTGATGGTCATCATTGGAACCGAACTCCGCGACGACGTCGGCGAGTTCCGCGAGCACGAAATCGACATCAGCCTTGAGACCGTGATCGACCATGGCTTCGACCGCCTTACGTCGCGCTTGTTGCACGAAGTCGGTGGTTCCGAAGAGGGTGTCGTCGATGTCGAGAAAGACGACCTTCAGTGCCGGCGGGGATGCAGTCACTCTGTCGAGTGTACCGCCGTCGCAGCCGCCAGGAGACGCTGGGTATAGGCGTGCTGGGGTTTGGCGAGGACCTCGGCGGTGAGGCCTTGCTCCACCACCACACCCTGCTCCATCACCGCGACGCGATCGCTGAAGCGTCGGACCGCATCGAGGTCGTGGGTGATGAACAGATAAGCGATGCCGCGGAGGCTCTGGAGGTCGGCGAGCAGCTCGAGGATCTGTTCCTGGACTTGGGCATCCAGTGCCGAGATCGCTTCATCACACACCACCAGGCTGGGTTCCAACGCGATGGCGCGGGCGATGGCCACGCGCTGGCATTGACCACCACTCAGGCGATGCGGCAGGGCATCTGCGAAATCAGGGCCGAGGCCGACGTCGGCCAGAAGCTTCAGCGCGCGCTTCCGTAGTTCCGCCCCCTTCGCGACCTTGTGGATCTCGAGCGGCTCGGCCACGCTGCGCCACACCTTCATGCGTGGATCCAGCGCCGAGACCGGATCCTGGAACACCATGCCGACGTTGCGCCTGAGAGGACGCAGCTGGCGCTGGCTGAGGGCCGACCAGTCGACTTCCTCCCCGGTAGGCATGCGCATCATGATTTGGCCCTCCTCGAGCGCTACAAGGCGCAGGAGCGCGCGTCCGACGGTGGTCTTGCCACTGCCGGACTCCCCGACTAGGGCCAAGGTCTCACCCGGGTAGAGCTGCAGGTCCACCCCGCGTACCGCATGGTGGCCATCCCTCATGGAGCCGCTGGGCCCGGGGTAGCGCACATGCAGGCCGAACATGCGGCAAAGCGGCAGAGGTTCGTCGTCGGCAGGCTCTTCGGTGGGCTTGGAGGCCTGGCCAGCCAGGGCCGCAGCGACCAGTTCTTGGGTGTAGGGGTGTTCGGGGTTCTCGAAGATGCGCTTGGGCGTGCCGGTCTCAACCACCACACCATCCTTCAGCACCAAAGCCTGATCACAGAAGGCGCGCACCATCTGCAGGTCGTGGCTGATCCACACCATCGCTAAGCCGCGTCTCTCACGCAGACGCGCCAACAACTTGAGGATCTGCTCCTGCACCGTGACATCCAGCGCGGTGGTCGGCTCATCCGCTACCAACACTTCCGGCTCCCCTGCCAAGGCCGCCGCGATCAACACACGCTGCCGTTGGCCACCGCTGAGTTGATGCGGATAACGTCGGGCGAGCTTGGCGGCATCGGGCAGGTCGACCTCGGCGAGTAACTCCAGCAGGCGCTCCTTGCGCGCAGCCTTGTTGAGGTCGGGTCGATGCACCTTCAACACTTCCTCCACCTGCGAGCCGACCCGCAACACCGGATTCAAGGCCGAAGATGGATCCTGGAACACATAAGCCACCTTCGCGCCACGATACGGACGCATAGCTCGCTCCGACAAATCTTGCAGTTCGGTGCCGGCAAATCGGATCTTGCCCGCCGCGCGTTGCACGCCTTCCGGCAACAAACCCATCAAGGACAGGGCCGTCAAAGTCTTGCCACTGCCGGATTCACCCACCAGGGCGAGAATCTCTCCCGAATGCAGGGAGAAACTCAGATCCTCCACCAGCACTTTGCGCGCGGCGCCGGCCGCTTTCGATCCGGGGTTCGAGGCAGCACGCCCCGCACCCGCGACCTCCAGACGGAGCCCTTCGACCTCGAACAACGTTGGCTCGGACACCAACCGATTGTACGCCGCAGCCGATGCGGAATCCCGGGCCCCGTGGCGTTATCCTCAGAACGTGATTGCCCTCCGACGTCGTCCGCAAACGCACCCGCAGGGGTCCAGAGCGTGGCGAGCTGCCGTGAGTCCGGGCATCGCCTGGGTATTGGCGCTTTGTCTGGTCATTGGCGCTGGCTGTGTGCCGGATCGCGCCGACCTGGTGGTCGCGAATGGGCCGGATGTCGAAGTCTTGGATCCGCAGATCGCCACCTCCACCGCTGCCGGACGCGTGTTCGCGGCGTTGTATGAAGGGTTGACTCGCTTGGATCCCGTCAGCCTGGAAGTGGTGCCTGGTTTGGCCGAACGTTGGACCCGCGATGACCCCGCCGGCACGGTTTGGACTTTTCATTTACGTCCGAACCTGAAGTGGTCGGATGGCACCCCGTTGACCGCATTTGATGTGCAGGCCTCGTGGGCGCGTCTTGCCGATCCAGCCACCGGCGCCACCTACGCCGCGTGGGTGCGCGATGCCGAAGTGCTTCCCTCCGCCGATGGCCAAGCCTTGCAGGTGCACTTCCCCACACCGCAGCCACTGTTCGATCGCATGTGCGCTTATCACGCACTCGCGCCGATCCCCGAAGTGTTGCGCAAGGCTCCCGTCGGCACCACGCCGCAACCCTTGCCGTGCAGTGGACCGTATCGTCTTACCGAACGACGCATCCGTGATCGCATTCGCGTCGCGCAGAATCCGCATCACTGGAGCGAGGCCACTCCTGCCTTCGCGTCGATCGATTTCCTCACCTTGGAATCGCAGTTCACTTCGCTGAATCTGTTCCTCGCCGGCGATGTCGCGTTCACGCCGAGCGTGCCCGATCTCGCAGTGCCTGCGCTGCAAGAGGAGTATCCCGCACAGTTCCGTCCGACGCCGCAGTACAGCACCTACTTCCTGCGCTTCCAACAACGCGATGCGCCGTTGGATGATTCGGATCTACGCCTTGCCTTGATTCGATCCGTGGACCGCGAAGAAGTGGCGCGCCATCTAGGCGGCACGCGCCAAGCTGCAACTGGCTTGGTGCCGCCTTTACTGGAGGCTTATCCCGCAGTCACCGGCCCGAACTTCGATCCACAAGAAGCGCGCTTGGCCTTAGCGCGATTCCTCGCGCGCCATGAAGGGCAGATGCCGCGATTGGAATATCTCTACCCGAGTTCCGACTTCAATCGCACTTTGGCGGAGGTCCTGCAGCAGCAGTGGAGCAAGAACCTCGGTGTCGAGGTTGCCTTGGTCAATCAAGAGAGCAAGACCTTCTTCCCGGCGCAACGCGGGTTGGAGTATCAGATCAGCCACAGCAGTTGGGTTGGGGATTACCTCGACCCGACCACCTTCCTGGATAACTTCGTCGGTGCGAGCGGCAACAATCGCACGGGCTTTCAGGATGATCACTATGAGGAACTATTGCAGTGGGCCGCCACTTGCGGGGATCCGGTGTTGCGGATGGAGTTACTGGCAGAGGCGGAACGTCTGCTGTTGGATCAAGCGGTGGTGTTGCCGCTGTTAGTAGATGTCGACATGGCTTTAGTGTCGACCGAACTGAAGGGCCTCACCCCGAATGCGGCGGGCATCATCGATTGGGCGGCCTTGCATCCATGAGCAAACGCCTCGCCCGACGCCTGGTCGCATGGATCCTCGGCATCCTTTTGGTGCACGCACTCGCCTTCTTGATGGTGCGCACCACGCGCGGCGGCCCTTTCGATAGTGAACGTGCGCTGGATCCGCAGGTGCTTGCTGCTTTGGAGGCGAGTTACGGCTTGGATGAACCGCTTTATGTGCAATACGGCCATGCCCTCGCCGGCCTCTTCACGCTCGATTTCGGGCCGAGCTTGCGTTATCGCGATACCCAAGTCTCCACCCTGCTGACCGACGCCCTGCCCATCAGCCTGTGGCTCGGCGCCGGCGCTTTGACCATCGCTTTGATCCTCGGCATTCCCGCCGGACTCTATGCCGCCCGCCGCAGTCGCCGTCTGGATGGACGCCTGGTCGCGGCCGGCGGCACGCTGTTCTTGGCCTTGCCTAATTTCGTACTCGCAGGCCTGCTGCTGGCCGTGTTCAGCTTCGGCCTGTCGTGGCTCCCCCCCGCCGGCATGGGCTCCTGGACGCACTTCCTACTGCCCTGGCTGTGCCTCGGGCTGCCCCTCGCCGCGCAGATCCTCCTGTTGGTCCGCAGTCAGGCCGAGGAAGCCTGGACTGGGGATGCCGTGCGCCATGCGATCGCCGAAGGCCTGCCCGCCAAGGTCATCCGCCGGCGTTATGTGTTGCGCCCCAGCCTTGGTCCGGTGTTGGCCTTCCTCGGGCCGGCAAGCGCGGCAGTACTCACAGGCTCGCTGGTCATTGAACAGATCTTCGCGCTGCCCGGCCTCGGCACCTTCTTCGTGCAAGCCGCCCTCGCCCGCGACTACACCTTGGCGCTCGGCGTGACGGTGGTCTACACCGCCCTACTCGGCTTCTGCACCTTGATCGCCGACCTGTTGCTGTCGTGGCTGGATCCCCGCGTGGAGGCGTTGTCATGAAGCGCAAGATCGCATGGATCTTCCTGGCACTATTGGCGCTGGCCGCCTTGCTTGCACCGCTGTTGCCGTTGGCCGACTACCGCACCATGGATGCCGACGCCCGCCTGGTCGCGCCGCAATGGACCGCTGCACCCGTCCTCGGCACCGATGCCCAAGGACGCGACCTGTTCGCGCGCATGTTGTGGGGCGCGCGCATCTCCCTCACCGTCGGTCTGTTCGGCACGCTGGTCGCGATGTTGATCGGCATTCCCTATGGCGCCTTCGCCGGCCTCTTCGGCGGACGTGCCGATCGCTTCCTCATGCGTCTTGCCGATGCCCTGGAGAGTGTGCCGATGGTGGTCTTCGTGTTGTTCCTGATGTCCATCCTGCAGGAGTACCGCGCCGACCTTGCCGTCGTCGGATTTGGGCGATTGCAGCTCTTCCTCATCGCCATCGGCTTCCTGTTTTGGCTGCCGACCGCACGCGTGGCACGCGCCGAAGCCCTACGTTTGCGCAATCGCCCCTTCGTGTTGGCTGCGGAAGCGGGCGGCATGCAACGCCGCACCATCCTGCTGCGTCATGTGTTGCCGAACATGATGCCGGCATTACGCGTGATGCTGTTACTCACGGTGCCACGCGTCATCTTGATGGAAGCCTTCTTGAGCTTCCTGGGATTAGGCGTGGAGCCACCCGCAGTGAGTTGGGGAGGTCTCGCGAGTGATGGATTGGCAGCACTGAATCCACTGGTGGATTCCGCATGGTTGATGCTGGTGCCGAGCGTGGCCTTGGGACTTACGCTGTTGGCCTTGCAGGCCGTCGGCAGTGCGGCTCAGACAGGCAATAAGTCGGCTTCCTGAGCCAACCAACGATCGCGCGCGGCCAAGACCGCTGCACCCGCTTCCTTCCAGTTCTCGGCCCGCGGTCCAGGCACATCCCGGTTGGTGGAATTCGCGAACACCAGCACTTCGTTGCCGTCTTCGCGCAGCTGCTTGATGTTGTGCGGTGCATCTTCAATGTAAAGATGCGCGCCGACGGCTTTCTTGTCGCCCATGAAGCAGAGGTCGTAATACGGGATATCGTGATGATCCAACCAACCAATCGTCTGTTGCACCGCGGTCTGATGGAAACGCCCGATGAACAAACGATGGGTGATGATGCGAATCTGGATGCCCGCCGAAGACAACTGCCGCAGCATCTGCGGCGCGCGGTACATCGGCTCGAGATTGCGGAACAAGTCGCGTTGCGTGACTGCGAATCGATGCAAAGCCTTGTAGCCACCCGGTGCATCGCCCACGCCCCACTCCGGCAGACCATACGTCACTTCCGGATCAAGCGAATCCACCGGCACGCCCAACCATTCCGCCGCGATCGGACGCAGGCCTTCATAGAAGTCGGCGGTGCAGCCGTCGAGGTCGAGGCCGAGAATGAAGGGTTCCTGCTTCAAGGAATCGCTCAACGGATCTTGGCGACGACGTCGATCTCAACGCGAAGGTCCAACGGCAAGCGCTGCACTTCCACGCAGGAACGCGCGGGCTTGTGGCCGTCCATGTATTCCGAGTAGACCTCGTTCATGGCCTTGAACTCGTCCATATCCGCGAGGTAGACCGTGGCCTTGACCACATCCTTCAGCGTGCAACCTGCAGCGGAAAGGATGTGCTTGAGGTTCTGGAAGGTCTGATGCGTCTGCGCGACGACATCCTCACCTGAAAGACTGTTGTCTGCCTTCAGACCCACGCAGCCGCTGGTGTAGACCCAACCATCGACGACGAGGGCTTGGCTGTAGGGCCCAATGGCCTGGGAAGATTGGTCAGTGTGGATGATCTTCATGGGAGGAGGATGCAGCGACTAGGAGGTCTTAGGACTGAGACGTTCCTGCAGCGCGGCATGCACCGCATCGGGCAGGAACTTTTGCAATTCTCCACCAGCGCCATAGACCTCCTTGATCAGGCGGCTGGAGAGATAAGCGTAGCGCTCATTGGGCATCACGAAGACGCTCTCGATATCCGGCGCGAGCTGACGATTGGTCATCGCCATCGGATATTCGTATTCGAAATCCGTCACGGTGCGGACGCCACGCAAGAGCACATTCACGCCCTGTTCACGCGCGAACTCCACCACCAGACCGCTCAAGCCGACGACTTTCACCGGCATGCCTTTGCATTCGGCTTCGAGCATGGCAATGCGTTCTTCGACCGTAAACAGCGGACTCTTGGAGCGATTGGCAGCCACCGCCACCAACAGACTTCCGAACAGTTCCACCCCACGCTGGATCAAGTCCATGTGGCCGAGGGTCACGGGATCGAAGGTTCCGGCGTAGAGGGCGCACGTGGCGGGCGAGCTCATGCCCGGATTGTAGGGTGCCGCGCCCCTCCCTAGGACGTCTTCGTCATGGAGCTTGTTCTGCGCCATGACCCATCGCACTTCCGCCGTAGCCGCATCCTTAGCCCATCGCCGCTGGATCCCAGCCGCGGTCTGGTGTTGCGCGGTGCATGTGTGCACTGCCGGCCTCATGCTGATGACGGGACCCCCACCACTTTGGCTGGCACAAGCAGGCACCTGGTTGGCGCTTGGATGTTCCGGATTAGTGCTGCTGCATCGAGTGTTCTTCTATCCCCCCTTGCCGCTGTTGTTGATGGCAAGCCTGGGCTTGGCCCTGCAGCGGGCGCCACGTCCGCAAGAAGTGCAGGTTCTGGATCCGCGGCCAGTGGAACTCCAAGCGCGGTTACGGGAATGGCATAGCCAAGAGGAGCAAGCATGGGCCTTGTTCGACACGCTGCAGACGGTGGAAGGAAAAGCTCTGGCACCAAGGCAGGAGCGGTTGTTGGGCTTATGCGAAACACCGCGATCGCCACCGCAAACCGGGCAGGTTTACCACCTGGAAGGGCGCTTGGTTCATGATGGTCGCAGCTTTCGTCTGGAGTCCTTTCGCTGGACCGTCAAGCATGCCGAACGGGCACCACCACTCCTGCAGATGCGGAATGCGGTACGTCAACGTCTGCAGTCCAGTCTTTCCTCAGAGGAGGCGGGATTGGCGGTGGCCTTGTTGTTGGGCGAACGACGCGAGCTTGCGCCATGGTTGCAGGAAACGTACCGACGCTTTGGCTTAGTGCATTTGTTAGCTGTTTCGGGCATGCACTTCTGGCTCTGGGATCAACTCTTGCGCCGCATCCTGCGTGGCCCGAGTGCCTATCTGCGTTTGCCCATCCTTGGAATGGCAGCTGCCTTGGCAGGCGGCTCGACACCGGTCATGCGCGCCCTGTGGGTGATCGTATTGCGCGACTTGGCAGCACGCTTTACGCGTTCGGTGCGCGGCATCCATCTTTGGGCTGCGGCGTGGATCATGGAAGTTTGGTTCCTACCGCCGGCAGCATTGGGATTGGGGTTCATCCTTTCCTATGCAGCAACTGGATGCTTAATCCTGTGTGCTGCAGCACCAGGCACGGCCGCATGGTTGCAGACCCTGCAGGCATCTTGGGTCGCCTTCCTCGGTTCGATGCCCTTTCTGCATATGGTGCAGGGCACCCTGGAACCATGGAGTATTCCCTTGAGCCCGATTCTCGGACTCTTGCTGCCCTTACGGCTTTGCGCGGCCTTGCTCGCCTTGGTTCCTGGGCTTGCAGGTTTATGCGATGCGGTACTGCAAGGGCTTAGCGGCCTAGAGCGCGGCATTTTTCTGCTGCTGGAGCACGCGCCCTGGAGTCCCTGGTCGACACCGCACATCTCCAGCCTTTGGGTTCTCTTGGCGGCGGTGCTTGGATGCCTCGCGGTCTTGCCTCAGTGCTCCCCTCGCTCTTGGATGCGTGTGGGTATCTGGTGCTTATTCCTGGCTTGCCTTTGCGCACCGACTCCTAGACAACCCGGAATTTCAGTCTTGGCAGTGGGTCATGGACTTGCCGTGGTCATCGCCGGCAAGGAACGAACTTTAAGTTTTGATCTCGGCAGTGGCGAACGCACGCCGCGGGATCTGGTGGAGCGCCATCTCTATCCGGAACTAACTGCGCGTCATTGGCCCTTGCCGGACCGCGCGGTGGAGAGTCATGGCGACCGGGATCACGTCAACGGCTTCCCTTTTTTAGGCCGACGCATCGCTTACCGCACCTTGTCCGTGGCTCCCGGGCAGTCCATGGAGATTTCTGGGATGCAGCCTTGGACCATCGTCGCTTATGGATGCGAGGGCGCCTTGAAGGATGTGCGCAATGACGGCGGGCATGTCCTGGACCTGCGCTGGGGTGCTTTCCGCGCGGTTCTTCTAGGCGATCAATCCGGTTTCGCCCTCGAAGACCTCGCCCAACGTCTTCCGCCCGGCCCCATCGATCTCCTGCTCGTGCCTCATCACGGACTGACGACCGCTGGCCTGGCACCTTTGCTCCTGCATTTACGCCCCAAGCGTGCATGGTCCAGTTCCGGCCCTCGCAACTTCCCGCTGCCGGTCGCCCCCTTACTGCAACACTTCGATATCCCACTCGACACCACCCTGCACGGCACCTTGCGTTACTGACATCTTCCCGTGTCGCGTCCCCTCGCCGACGTCTTCCCCCTGATGGACGGCAAGATCCTCGGAGCCACTCTGTTTGGCAGTCAAGCACATCTGGTGCGCGCGGAAACACGCACCGGCCGGGGGTTGTCGCGTGTCATTCTGGTGGGCATGCCGGATGCCGTGGCGCGGGAAGCGCGGGAAAGATTGCCGTCGGCCTTTGAGCAGTTTGATTTGCCATTCCCCAAAGGCAAGGTGTTGTTCAACTTGGTGCCAGCGCAGATGCCGAAGTGTGGCTTGCCTTTGGATTTGGCCTTGGCGGTCTCCTTGTTGGTGGAAGAAGGCCTGGTGCCACGTCCGAAGAAGGCGATCTTGTTCTTGGCAGAACTGGATCTAAAGGGGCGGCTGGGGCCTCCAGCACGCGGCACCTTGTTGGCGGCATTGGCGGCGATCCAGGAAGGTTGCATGACCTTAATCACGGCACCTTCTGCAGCGACGGAAGCCGCTTTGGCGCCGGGGGTCGAAGCCTTTGGCTTGGAAGACTTGGGGGAAGTCGTCGCGTATTTGAAGGAGCCGGGGAGTTTCCGGCCGATGGAGGCTGGAAAGGATGCGGGGCAGGCGTCGGAGCGATTGGATAAGTTGCCGCGGATGGATGATCTGCGCGGACAACCGCATGCAAGGCGCGCTGCGACCTTGGCATTGGCAGGGCGTCACGCATTGTGGATGCAGGGGCCGCCGGGAACGGGCAAGAGCATGTTGGCGAGGCGTCTGGCGCATCTGTTGCCGGACTTGGCGCCGGAGCGAGCCTTGGAGGTGGGCATGATCGAGGCGTTGCTGCGGCCCTTGGCAGGATTGAGTCTGCGGCCACCGTTTCGCGCTCCGCATACCAGCGCATCCGCACAGGCTTTGCTTGGAGGTGGAACACCCTTGCGTCCGGGAGAGATCGCGCGGGCGCATGGAGGCATTCTGTTCTTGGATGAAATCCCGGAGTTCGCGCGGCCGGTGTTGGAGGGATTGCGCCAACCCTTGGAGGAGGGAGAAGTGCGGCTGCAACGCGCGCGGGAATGGGCCACCTATCCAGCGCAAGTTCAACTCGTCGCGACCAGCAATCCTTGTCCATGTGGATATGCCACCCATCCGAAGATGCCTTGTCGGTGCACGCCGCACAAACGTCAGGCCTATGCACAACGCGTGAGTGGACCCCTGCGTGACCGCTTTGACCTGTTCGTGGAAATGGGTCCGGTCGAGGCCGAGGCCTTGGATGGACCGGTCACGGGGCCAACGGATGAAGCATTGCGCCAACAACTCAGGCAGACGCGCGCCTTTCAGGAAGCCCAAGCCGTGCAGCGCGGGTTTCGGCTCAGTAGCGAGGCCTCGGTAGAGGTCTTACAGCAAGCCGGGATCGCAGTGGAGGCGCGTCGGATGTTGCGCCAGGCGGTGAACACCTTGCCCCTCAGTGGACGTGGGTTATTGCGCTGCCTACGCGTCGCCCGCACCGCAGCGGATCTGGACCGTAGTCCCGGGATCCGCGTGGAAGACGTGCGCATGGCGCTTAGTTATCGGCCTTTGCCGGCAGAGGAGGAAGCAACCATAAGGCCACTCCGTTTGACTCCGCGCGCAACTCCGCCCCAGCCTCCGAAAGACGCATCTCACTCTCCGCGTGGTAGCGCAAACTGACTACAGCAAGCGGACGTGGCGCGATGGCCTCGCGCATCGTCTGCAGAGCCACATTGGGATCATAGGCGGGGATGTCGTCGGTCACCTTGCGAGCCCAATAACGTCCCTCCCAGAATGCCGTCGCCTGATCGAGGCGGTTGCGCAGATCCGGGATCGAAGCATTGTGGATCTGCGGGTTATCGACGTAGACCGGGTGGTCGAACATCGTCACCAAAGGATTGCCTTGCGCCCCCATGCCCGAACCCGCCACGCTCGGGTGGCGCGGATGGAACAACAAGACTGCATCTTCCGGCAACCCCTTTTCGGCTTGCGCAAGTGCATCGGGCCAAGCGATGTTCTTGGATTCCTCGCTCATGCGCAAACGCCCATCCTCCACTTCCGTCATGACCAAAGCACTGCCGCTATCCCAAGAGGCATAGGCCGAGGCCGTCACCCACAAAGTCGGTGCACAGATGCCAGCCAAAGCGAGGACCACGATCTTGCCGGCGCCGCGCCCCCACAGATGGCCGAGGAAGGCTCCTGTTGGCAAGGCCAGGACGATGGCCGCCATCCGCGGGAACTTGTATTCATTGTTCCAAGGAAGGCTCAGGAAGGAGAACAAGCTGGCCAACACCAAGGCGTACAGCAGCGGGCGTCGGGCGCTGGCTGCCATCGTGCGCATACCGAGCAAGCCAAGGATCCACAACAGGATCAAGGGACCAAGCAGGTTGGCCCAAGCGCCTTCCCCAATGAACGGGAACTGGCCGGACATGCTCGGATCCCCTTCGGTGGAACCCGCGAACAGCGGCAGAAGGAAAGGAATCGAAATCACCAAGGCAAGGATCGCAGCAGGCAACAAACGAAGCAGCGCATCCTTCCCTTCCTTCAACTGCGGCAGTTTTTCCGCTGCAACCAGGATTGCCGTGAAGCCACCGACCAAGGGGTTGATCGCCATGGTGCATCCCAACAGGATGCCGCAACGCAATAACTCCTTTTTACCCCGCGCGAGGTTGTCGGCCAGGGCAAAGAAAGCGAAAGGCAGGGCCAGCGCGAAGGAAGACACGTTCAGGAACTTCGGCAAGAAGGCCTGCAGACGACCATCCCATTGCAGACTCTCCATCGGTCTGGTGAGGTCGAGTAACACCACCAACGGCAAGGCACCATCCGGCATCGGCTCCGCGCCGAGGGTCCACCAATAAGCCAGACCATTGAATCCCAACAACATGGCGAAGAAGGCGCAACGTCGGGCAGCGAAACCAAGTTGGAGGCGTTTGCCGAAGGCGTCGAGCGCAGGGCCCATCAACACGGCGGCAAGAATGTTCAGCAGGGCGAAGCCCCACAAGGCACCTGGGCCGAGATGCCCCAGGAACACGCCCAATGCCGGATACAGGGTGTAGTAATGCAGGGGCGTGCCCGCGTGATACGGGTTCTCCGGCATCAAGCCATCACGCAGCACCGCCTCCCCCAATCCGGTATGCAGATACCCGTGATAAGAGGTGCGGACTTCGTTGCCTCCTAGGCCATAAAGGACCATCACCAGGAGCGCGAGCAAGATGCCCTCCACCCACGGTGCAGTGCGATCACGAAGACTAGGTTGGACGTTGACGTTCTCCATCGTTGTGCAAAGCCAGCGGCTCTATTTCCAATCGGCACCCGTCCAAGGCGTGTAGATGCCTTCCTCCGGATCATCCGTACCGGCATAACCGGTCTCTTGAACCTGCGCGATCTGGTCCGGAGTCATTGCGGACGTATCGAAGGCGATCTCGAGCCCGAGGTACCACGCATGCAGAGAATCCAGCAATCTTCGCGTGACTTCCGGATTCTCCCGCGAAACGTCGACCAGTTCCATCGGGTCCGCCAATCGATCGAACAGTGCCACTTCTGGATACCCGAAATCGGCATCCTCCGGCGGCTCAGCTGGGCCTTCCGTTTGGCCACCGGGGTTATGCACCAAGGTCCAACGCGCATCGCGGATGCTGTAATAACCCTGACGATAGGCCGCGACATAAGTATCGCGCGTGGGTGCCTTGCCCTGCAGCACCATCGGCAAGACATCGTTCAAGGAGATGGGTTCTTCGATTCTTGCACCCGCCGGCCATTCCTGCCCGAGGATCACCAAAGGAACCTGGATCACACCGCTGTAAAGGCTCTTGGCATGCATGTAGTAACCCTCATGATGCCCCAGTTCCTCGCCGTGATCCGACATGAACACCACCACGGCATTCTCCAGCAAACTGCCGCGCCCGGCATCCTGGTATTGCTTCTCCAAGCCTTGCAACAACTCCATGGTGAAGTCATTCGCAGTCAGGATCTCCTCGTCGTAAAGCGCGCGCAGGTTGGCATGCACCTCCGACGTCGCAGCAGACGGATTCTGGTGGATCGCAATCAGGTTGTCCTTGGTTCCAGCGACTCCCGCTTCCGTAGACCAGTGATGACGATGCGGCGCGCGCGGTTCATAAGGTTGGTGCGGCGCCATGAAGTGCCCCCAGACCAACACGCGATGTCCTGCAGCGATGTCCTCCGCGGTGCGCGCCAACAGACTTGCCGGCCCCAACGGCTCCTTTTCCTTGGCGAACACGCCACCCGTCTTGAAACCACGCTGCACGCCCGAGCCACGGCCCAGGACGCGGTTCGAAACGCTCAAGTGCCCGCGCCATCCGGCCTTGGCCAGCTCCATCGGAAAGGTGGGCGCAGTGATCGCACGGTGATTCGAGATGCCACCATGCTCCAAGGGCTCCAACCCCGTCCAGAAGCTACTGAAGGATGGCAAAGTCATGCCAGCCGGAGCCCAAGTCTGGTCATAGACCGTGCCCTGCGCCGCCATCCACGCCAAGGACCATGGAGTCTGCGCATCTCCGCCGGTGGCGCGTTCGGCACCGTAGAAGGGCAGGCGATCGGCGCGCAGGGTGTCGATCGAAAGCACGATCAGATCGCGCTCTTCGCCGGCAGCGAGCAGGCCCTTGGTGGGACTACTGCTGACATGCGGTTGCTTCACCCCATCGCCCCCGGAACCGAGGCCATCCTCATGCGGTTCTCCCCCGCCGCAACTCGCGAACAGGGCAAGCAGGATGGGCAACCACAAGGGCGCGCGGGATGCGGGCAAGGCCAGGCGTCGCATCAGGGCAGTATAAGGGGCAAGGCTTAGCGGACTCCACCCTGGAAAGGGGCCGGAATGCTGAGGCGAATCCAATGCGGCAAACTCTGGCGCGACCGGGTGAGGGACGCCATCCTATGCAAACCGCCCACGGTTGCCGCCCATGTCCTGGTTCGACTCCCTCACTGCCTCCCTCGTCCCTTTCGTCCCCAAGCCGATCATGCGGCGCCTAAGCACGCGCTATATCGCGGGCGAGGAACGGGAAGCCGCACTGCTGCGCGGCTCCGGTTTGGCCAAGGCCGGCTACCGCGTGACCTATGATCAACTCGGCGAGGCCGTCTCCAATCGTGAGGAAGTGGATGCCGCGGTCGAGGAGAACCTGCGCCTAATGGAGGACCTGGTCGCACAGGACTTGGAGCGCAACATCTCGGTCAAGCCCACCCAACTCGGTCTCAACCTCGACGAGGACTTTTGCTACACCTCCACCGCCCGCGTCGTCGAAAAGGCGCGCGAGATCGGCGCCTTCGTGCGCTTTGAGATGGAGGAATCCGAGACCGTCGACGGTACCTTGCGCGTCTTCGCCAAGTTGCGCGCGGAATACGGCAAGCACATCGGCATCGTGTTGCAGTCGATGTTATTCCGCACGGAAGAGGATGTGCGTCAGTTGCTCACCATCGATCAACCACTCAACGTGCGCGTGGTCAAAGGCATCTATGTCGAGCCGCATGATGTCGCGCATCAGGATGGCGCCGAGGTCAATGCGTCCTATCTACGCATGGTGCGCATGTTGGCCGAAGGTGGAGCCTTCATCGCCGCAGCCACGCACGATGAACATCTGGTCGCCGGTGTGCAGGAAGTCCTGAAGGAGTTTCCGGATGCCGTCGAACGTACGGAAATCCAGATGCTGCTCGGTGTACGCGAAGAGTTGCGTCAGGAAGTGCGCAAGATGGGGCTGCCGGTACGGGTCTATGTCCCTTACGGCGATGCCTGGCACAAGTACGTCGTACGGCGCTTGAAGAAGAATCCGAAACTTGTGCGCTATGCCTTCCTCGGCATGTTCGGCAAGTCGGAAAAGCTCTAGCCACTTAGGCCGACGCCAAGGAAGCCGCCACATCCTGTGCGGCATATCCTTCCTTCAGTGCCGTGCGCACTTTCGCGATCGCCTGCTCCAAGTCGACGCCTTCGCCGAAGCTCGCGCCCGCTGCACGCGCATGCCCACCACCACCGATGGTGCGCGCGACCTTATTCACATCGAGGAAACGCTTGCTGCGGAAACTCACCTTGACGCGACCACCTTCCCTTTCCGTCAGGAATCCGACGCCTTCCACCTGTGCCACGGCGCGCAGGATATCCAGCACCTCATCGCTGTCTTCCAAGGCACCGCCCAACTCCTTGAGACGTGCATCGGCCACCCATGCGACGGCAAGATGTCCGTCGGCGTGATACTCGAGGTTTTCGAGTGCGGCCCGAATGCCGATCGGCCGCCCCACTTCCACCTGCTGATACACCGCATCGTAAAGACGCTCCGTATCCACGCCGCGCTCCACCAACTTGGCGGCGGCGGCCCAGGCA
>JBMYYH010000072.1:0-15769 GCA_049609225.1 Planctomycetota bacterium
CGCAATGATCCGTTCCCTCATTCCTTATCCCACCAAATCCCGGCCATCAGCCCAAGGGACTCGGAGGCTTTCACATTTAAGCGATACGCGCCCTCCCCCTTCACTTTCCAAATGCCTTGGTCTGGATAATGCTGCATCCACACGACCTGGCCGTCGTCCATGGTGCATTCGATCCAATTACGGACGGTGGATTGCGCCATAAAGTCCTCTTGCCTGCCACTCGGCCAGCGCCGGATGGTGGAATAGCGAGGCCCATGCAGATAACTCTGCAGCACCGTGATCATGCGATCCGACGCCAGGCCGATCGATTCGGTCACCACCTTGGGCACCGCTGGATTTTGAGGATCCCGAACCGTGCGCGTTCGAAAGCACTCCGCCTTGATGAGGTTCGCTGGAGCTGCATCTTCCTCATGACTCAGAGGCGAAACGAAGCTTCCCTTCACCTTTAGGGCTTCGTGCCACGGCAAGGGTTCCGAGGAAGACTCTGGAAACGAACCCTCAGGACCGTTCTCGGGTGGCAACCAATGCTCCATCGCAGTGAGAATCTTCCTCTGCTCCTCGGTGACCTCGAGTCGATAACTCGATTCCCCTGAAATGCGTAACTGATCGTGACTGAAATCAAAGGTCAGGGCCAGCTCCGGATGTTCTTCAAACTGCACTCGAATCAAAAAAGGCGGACGACATCCATGCCCTCCCACACCGCCCATGCGCCTCATCAACAAGTAGGAACGGTTCACACAAACGCGTGGCCCTGCATAGATTTCCTCCAATACCCGCAAGAGTTCCTCCGACGCCCAACCCGCAAAATAGTAATCGCCATTCCGCGTCTCGCCTTCCTTCTTCCTGGTCCTCCAATGGTTATCCCGCCTTGCCGCGGAGAATCGCTTCAGGAAGGGCTCAGGCTCTTCCGACGCTTCGACCTCCGAAACCACTTCCTCCACCACCTCTGGTTCCTGCAGTGCAGCAAAATCTGCACTCGTTGGGGTGGCAGCCAAGAGGAATACGAAATGGATGGGCAAAGGCATGGACCCAAGACCCAACGAGCAAACTCCGCCCCGGTTTCCCGAAAGCGGAGTATTTTTTTACAGCCCGGTAGACTCAGGAACGCGGCTTGGGAGTGCCGTCGGACCAGTCGTAGAAGCCTTTGCCGACTTTCTTACCGACTTCGCCAGCCTCGACCATCTTGCGCATCAGTTCCGGGGCCTTAAAACGAGTGTCATCCAGATTGTCGGCGAGATACTCCGAGATGTGGAGGCGCACATCCAAACCCACCAAGTCCGTGAGCTTCAAGGGGCCCATCGGATGGCGATAACCGAGCTCCATCGCTGTATCGATATCAGCCGGCGAGGCCACCCCTTCTTCCACCATACGGATGGCTTCCAGACCGAGCGCGACCCCCAGGCGTGAAGATGCAAAACCGGGTGCATCCGCGACCACGATCGGGCTCTTGCCCATACGCTCCGCCAACTCCAAGGCACGCTCCACCGTTGCTTCGGAGGTATCGGCACCACGCACCACTTCCAACAGCTTCATCAGCGGCGGCGGGTTGAAGAAATGCAAACCGAGGAAGCGCTCGGAGGCGTTGACCACACTCCCCAACTCCGTCACCGACAAGCTGCTGGTGTTGGTCGCGATCAAGCACTGCTCATCCACCACGGCAGCCACGCGCTTAAAGATGTCTTGCTTCAGATCCAACTTCTCCGGTGCGGCTTCGATGACCAGATCGACCCCAGCGACGGCTTCTTCCAGGTTCCAACTCGGCTCCAGCAGGCTCAACACCTCATCCCGCTTCGACGCCTCCATCTTGCCTTTGGCCACGCCCTTATCGAGCATCGCGGTGATGCGCTCCATGCCTTTGCGCGCGAAGGACTCCTCGATATCGAATAACCTCGTGCGGATGCCGGCCTGCGCGGCGACTTGGGCGATGCCCGCGCCCATGGCACCGGCTCCGAGGATGGCAGCAGTCTTGATGGAGGGATTGGTCATGATGTAGCCGGACATCGTACCCTTGTCCCCCTATGGCGACCCGCCTCGTCCAGACCTTCGTCCCCGATACCGCCGTCGAGAAACTCGACGCGTTGTTGGAAGAAATGCCGCATGCGAAGGCCTTTCGCCATAACCTGCCCGGCGCCACCACGCAGTATCACATCCTGATCCCTGCCGAAGAGGTCAGCACGGTGCTCGATCCCTTACAGTCGGCCTTCTCCAGCTACGATGATTTCCGCGCTGTGGTGCTCGCAGTCGAGACGGTGGTGCCGAAAGTCTTGGAGCCCAAGCCCTCACCGGAAGCAGTCGCCGCGCAAGAGACCAAGAAGCGCAAGAAGGGTAAGGCCATCAGCCGCGAGGAGTTGATCGATGATCTCGAAGCCGTTGCCAAAATGGATTCGGTGCATCTGTGGATGGTCGCGTTATCGACGGTGGTCGCCACCATTGGCTTGGCGACGGACAATGTCGCGGTCTTGATCGGTGCGATGGTGATTGCTCCTCTGCTCGGCCCCAACATGGCGCTGGCACTCGCTACCACGCTCGGCGACACCGACCTGGCCAAGCTTAGTTTGCGGACGAGTTGTATTGGCGTCACCTTGGCGTTCGTCCTGGCTGCGGCTGCAGGTTGGATCTTCGACCTGAATCTCGAATCGCATGAGATCATGAGCCGCACAAGCTTAAACCTGCAGGATTTGTTGTTGGCCCTAGCCGCAGGTGCTGCCGGTGCACTGGCATTCACCACTGGAGTACCAGCGTCCTTGGTCGGCGTGATGGTGGCCGTTGCATTGCTGCCACCGCTCGTGGTCTGTGCACTTGCCGCAAGCAATGGCCATTGGGGCATGGCGCAAGGAGCGGGCATGTTGCTCGCCGGCAACCTCGTTTGCGTCAACCTCGCGGGCGTGGCGACCTTCCTGCTGCGGGGCGTGGCGCCGCGCACTTGGTGGCAGAAGCGGAAATCGCGCAAACTGGCCGTCGGCATGCTGCTGGTGTGGTTGTTCCTGCTTGCAGCCTTGGTGGTCCTAGTGCTCTTGGTCGCTGAGAAATAGCAGAAAGGTCTTAAGTCGGCCGGCGTCGCTTCCGCCCTTGTAATTGGAATGCTACGCAACCTTCTAATTCCCTTCCTCGCTGCCCCCGCCCTACTGGCAGCCTGCTCTTCTGGCCCGACTGTCATCACCCATGACAACGGCGACGTCGCCCTGCGCATCGAATCGACAGTCGATGGCGTCAGCGTCGAGAACATGCGCGTGCGCCTGCGCGACGGCAAAGCGACCGCCCAGTTCAACCTCGTCAATGACGACTCCGATACGCAGAACGTATTCGTCGGCCTCGAATGGTTCGACTCCGATGGCTTCCTGCTGGAAGATTCGATGGAGGTCGATCCACGCGAACGCACTTTCCACCTGCGCGGCAACAAACAGCGCACGCTGACCTTCTTCAGCCCTGATGGCCAGCGCCCGACCACCCTGCGCTGCACGGTGGAGCGCTCCGAAGCGACGTTCTAGGCTCAGCCCGCTTCGTTCGCAGTATCCAGGACCTCTCGCACTCGCTGCAGGAGGTCCTCGTTGCGATAAGGCTTCTGCAGTAACTGCAAGTCTTCATGGAGAATGAAGTCGGTGTGGATACCGTTGGCACTGTAGCCGCTCGAGAACAGGTAAAGCAGCTTGGGGAACCGCTGATGGGTTGCGTCGTAGACGCCCTTGCCACCCAGGTTCGGCATCATGACATCGAGCAGGACCAGCGCGATCTCCTCGCCATAGACCTCCAACAGCTCCAAGGCTTCAAGCCCGTCTTTTGCCTGCAAGACCTTGTAACCAGCCTGGCTCAGGATCGCTGTGGCAAGGGTAAGGATGGCTTCTTCATCTTCGACCACCAGGAGGGTCTCCTGGCCGCCGATCACTGGTGCATGGCCGACATGGTCCGCAACGGATTCCGGCACCTTCCGACGCGGGAAATAGACTTCGACCGTGGTTCCTCGATTCACCTCACTAAGCAAACGCACGAGGCCGCGATGCTGCTTCACCAATCCATAGACCGTAGCCAACCCTAGACCCGTCCCTTCCCCAACGCCCTTGGTGGTATAGAACGGTTCAAAGGCGGAGCCCTGTTGCTCCTCCGACATGCCACAGCCGTGGTCCGTTACGCTCAAGAGGGCATAGGAACCCGCTTCGGCCCATGATTGTCGCTGCGCCGTTTCCTCATCAATCAAGACATTCGCCGTCTGCACGCGGATGAGGCCGCCACCTTCCATCGCATCCCGTGCATTCACGCAAAGGTTCACCAGAATCTGCTGTACCTGCACGGCATCCGCCGTAATGCTGCCGACGTCGGCCTCGGACTCAATCTCGAGACGGACCTGCGGGCCAATCAAGCGGCGCAGCATATTGGCGACATCCACTACCACGGTGTTCAGGTCGATGTCCTCCATGTCGAGCACCTGACGTCGACTGAAGGCGAGCAACTGGCGCACGAGGACTGCAGCACGTTGGCCGGCCTTGCCGATCTCCTTCACCGAATGGTGGGCACGGTCCTCTTCCTTCAGGTCCAGCATGGCGATATCGGCATAACCGTTGATGGCTTGCAGAAGGTTGTTGAAATCATGAGCCACCCCGCCGGCAAGCTTGCCAATCGCCTCCATCTTCTGCGATTGATGCAACTGTTCCTCGAGTTGTTTGAGCTCAGTGATATCGGTGATGAATCCCTCGACCATCTGCGTTTCGGTGATGGGATCGAAGACGCCTTGACCCTGTTCCCAAACCCACTTTTCCTTTCCGTCGCGGCAAAGGATGCGGTAAGTCATGGTGAAGGAACACTTGTTCGCGATTCCTTCCTCAATGGCAAGCCAAACCTGTTCGCGATCCTCTTCGTGGGTGATCTCATTGAAAGGGATGCATTGATCCCCCATGAGCTGGCCGGGCGGATAACCCGTCAACGAGAAAGCGCCATCGCTCACAAACACCATGGGGCAATCCGGTTGATGCACCCCGCGATAGGCCATGCCCGGCAAGTTGCTCAACAAGGTTGCCAGGACACGCTGACTTTCCTGCAACTGGCGCACCGCATTCTTGTGCAGGACAAGCAGGCCAGCCACCATCCATATGGCTGTAATCACGAGAAACCGATTACTCCAGACAACCCCAAAATCGCCACCATCCGGCGAAATGAAATATCCAAGGATCGTAAGCAGGGATCCAACGATGGCCGCGAGGTAGGTATCGCGGTCCACGGGAGACCAGATCGAAAACACCACTAAGGCCACATAGGGCACGCCACCTGCAACGCCAAGCGGCATCTGCGTGTCGACCAAGAGGACGACCAAGCCCATCGCAGCCCCGAAGAACAGGAACTGCGCACGACTAATTTTGGCCTCCAGTAAGGGAATAGACATCGAAGGGGTACATGGACTCTACCCCTCCGATGGTCAGCAAACCAGCCAGGCCGGAATCAGCGATCCGACAACGGACTCGTCGTCAGGCCCTTCTTCTCGTAGTATTGCTGGTGGTAATCCTCAGCGCGGACGTAAGCATCTGCCTTGACCACTTGCGTCGCGATGGGCTTTTTGAAGCGGCCCGATGCATCGAGCGCCGCCTTGGATCGTTCGGCAATCGCCTGCTGCTCTTCATCGTGGAAGAAGATCGCCGACCGATATTGATCACCGATGTTGACGCCCTGCCCATTGGACTGCGTCGGGTCGTGGTTCTCCCAAAAGATGTCAACCAGGGCTTCGTACTCCACGCGGCTGGGGTCATAGATCACGCGGACGGCTTCGGCATGGCCGGTATCACCGCCGCAAACCTGCTTGTAGGTCACGTTGGGCACATGGCCGCCGATGTAACCGACTTCCGTGGAAAGCACGCCATCTACAGCACGGTAGGTGGCTTCCACTCCCCAAAATCAGCCCGCGGCGAAGGTGGCTTCGCGGACTTCGGAGTTCGGCGTGGTGGGCTCAGGGTTGGAATCCATCGGTTTTCCGGTACTGCAGGCCACACTCAGCAGTCCAAGAATCAGGAACGGCAGGGACGGTGACATGACAGCTTCTAGTCTAACGAAGATGGTGATTCCCGACTTTTCCGGACCTTAATGCACACCAATCCATACGCGCAGGATGCCACCAGGCGTCAGTCGCTTCTCGAGGCTCATGGCGACGTAATCCGGGAAGGCAGCACCAGGCAGGAAGCGATAGGCCACACTCGGTCGTGCCACCATCGCGAAATTGCCAGTGTCCATCTCCATCAGGTTTTCAGCGATGATCGTGCGGCCGGGAATCTGGTCTTCGGTGCGTCCGGCGAAACAAGTTGGAAGACCGGAACCGGGGCGGCTCACCATCGGTACAGGTTTGCCATCATCGAATGCACTGCCGTTCGGCCACCATGTGCCATTGCCGGAGGTTGCGGTGATCGCTTGGCCATCGAACTGAACCTCGGATAACACCACATTGGTGCTGCCGTCGGCGCCGGGCAGTGGATGCGGATCCACCTTGTTGAAGGCAAGGATGGCTTCTGGAGTCTGTCCAGGAACGGGCAGACTGTCGAGGTTGGGACGACGTCGGAGGCGGGATTTGAAGATGGGGATCGTTGGGCTTCGAAAGCCAACCGAATCATGGCGGATCCACTCCCCTGCCACTCGCTGCCAGTATTCCAACTGCACGCGTCCATGCTCCAGACCGAACTCCATCGTCTGCCATTCAAAGGCGAGCCAGAATGCATCCGTTTCTGGGGATGGGGCGGCGTCGGGCAGGATGAGGCCAGGCACCACGGCGAGGTTGGGCGACATCGGACCATCAAAGGGGATGTCTGTATGCAGGAGCTTGTAGTCCCCACGCGCGACATGCCCTTGATCATCCAAGGAACAAGTGACGAGTCGTTGTTCGAAACTCCGATCACCGGATGGATCGGCGGTGAACTCGGTTTGATGAGGATAAATCACGGCCACTTCCTGTTGGCCCGCGCCACCTTGACCCGAAAGCACAACGGCATCCGGCACGCCCGCACAATCCTTCACCCAAAAATCCCTTTGACCCAAAATGGAATCATGCGCATCAAGCGGCACCCCTCGCCCGATCGGGAAATCATTGTTGTAGATGGCGAAATCTCCGACGTCATCCACGCCAATCCAAGCGCATTCCAAGACGGCAGGTTCGCGTTGAAACTCAGCACCTTGATACCGCCGGGTCCACACGACAAAAAAGCGATCGCCAACCGCGATGATGTCAGGCCGTTCGCATTTAACGAAATCCTTCCCATAGTGAAGAGGATCATGCCCGATGGCACCGACCACGACGGTATCGACATGCTCCCACTGCTCATTCCCCTGCCAAGCGAAGAGCGCCACTTCCACCTGCTTCATGTTGCCGCTGCCGGTGATATCCGGCCGACTCGCGTGATAAGCCACTGCAATATCCCGCTGCCGATTCATGGCCACAGTCGCATGGTCGGTCTCACGATCCACAGGCCCTGCAGCCGACGCCACCGGGACTTCCTGAAACGGCCCCGGAATGGAACGCGTCAGGGTGGTTTGCGCATACACCCCGACCCCACATGTGCAGCAGAGCAACAGGATGAGGAGTCTCTTAAGCATCGAGGCGGAATTTGCGATTTCGTGCAATAACCTTGTCAATAAGGGCCTTGCGCCATGGAATGGCCAACCAATTCTAGCATTTAGGAGAAACCGTAGCGGATGCAGCTCCGTTAATCTTCGGCCCTGTGGATGCCCCAGAGCATCGTTAGACTGACGCCATGTTGTTGACTGCCTTGTTGCTTTCCTGCATGCCTCAGAACCCTCAAGAAACCCTAGACGACGCCCAAGTCGCCGCCTTCTCGCGCCTTGCTCTGGAGAGCATCGTGCGCGAGTATCCCAACAAACCTGGGCAGGTCTATGTCGGTCCGGAATCCGCACAAACGCCGCGCGCCATGCACCCGGTGTTCTATGGCAGTTTCGATTGGCACAGTGCCGTACACGGGCATTGGATGCTGGTGCGTCTTTTGAAGACCAATCCCGGTTCATCCGTGGAGGAAGAGATCCGCAAGGTCTTGAATGCACAGCTCACCAAGGAAGGGCTGCAGGCCGAAGCCGATTACTTCGACGAGAAGTCCAATCGCAGTTTCGAGCGCATGTACGGCTGGGCTTGGCTGCTGCAACTCGCCACCGAACTGCATGGCTGGGACGACGAAGACGGCAAACGTTGGGCGCAGCATCTCAAGCCTCTGGAGGATCGCATCGTCGAATTGTTGGAGGGCTATCTTCCGCGTCTGACTTGGCCGATCCGCATGGGCGTGCACCCAGACAGTGCCTTCGCCTTCGGCATGGAACTCGACTATGCACGCAAGGTCGGCAATAAGGATTTGGAAGCGGCCTTGGTCAAGCGCGTGCTTGAGTTCTACAAGAACGACACGGACTATCCCGTGCGTTACGAACCTTCGGGAGAAGACTTCTTCTCGGCCGGGCTTAATGAGGCCGACTTGATGCGCCGAGTTCTGAGCGGCGAAGCCTACTCCGATTGGCTCGACGGCTTCTTTCCTGGACTTGCCAAAGGGGAGATGGGCAACCTGCTCACCCCCACCCACGTCTCCGACGTCACCGATGGCCGCTTGGTGCACTTGGCTGGGCTGAACCTCAGCCGCGCATGGTGCCTCGATGGCATCCTTTCTGCATTGCCCCTCACCGACCCAAGGCGTCCGGTATTGGAGGCTGCAGCGCGCTCCCATCGGGAAGTCGGCTTGGAGTATGTCTTCACCGGCAACTTCATGGGCGAGCACTGGCTCGCGAGTTTCGCGGTCTATACCGCCACGCGTGCTGGCAGCACCGGGCACTGAGCCTTCCGCTTATCCCGATAGTCGCTTCCCGTGGACCATCCAACGGGTTTCCAAGGGAATCTGCAGACCGGTCAACTGTTCCGGATAGGCGCCGCGCTGCTCGGATTCCGCGCGCACGCGGGGCAGGTGGTCGGTCGCGTAGTTGCGATGCGCCAAGGTATCGCGCCAAAGCGTTGCGACTAGAAAGCGCTCCGCACCATCCCAGGCATATCCCCCTCCCAACATGCCTTCCGCCTGGGCCATCGCCGGCAGCCAGAGATCGGTTTGCGTCTGACGGAAGAGTTCCTGCCGTTCCTTCGGCACATGACAGTCAGCCAGGCGCAACAAAGCGGTCGGCGGTGCCAGATCCAAGGCGACCTTGAGGTCACCGTGTTCGCCGGGCATGGCTTCTTGTTGCTCGAACAAATCCGCCGACCAACTCTCCAGGGTTTTCAACTGGCCACTGGCGCCAACCACCGCATCGTGGCTGCCGTGCTCCAGGAATCGTTCCTGCGCCGCACGATCCTGCCACAGGCCGAGGACCCAGGCCTCTTCCTGTTCGGTATTGGTCCAACCGCCGCATTGGCCGCCGAATCCGGGCTCTCGGCGGATCGCACGCCAAGCTTCTTGGGAAGCCGCGAAGGCCTCTCGTGCACCCTTCTTGGGTACGCATCGAATCAATTTCCAGAGCATGTCTAGACCTCCATCGGCGACGTCTGCGCCTTGAGTACATGGTCCTCTTCGTAATCAAAAAGGTCGGCAGCAGGACGCACTCCTTCGCGTCCATTGAGAATCTCCATCTGCGACAGCGGCACTTCCGAGGGATGCTCCGCACCACAAGCCCGCGACAAGCGCAGCAGTTCCTTGCGCAAGGTGACCAGGTAATTGGAAAGACGCACCGACTTGGAGGTCGGATCGAGGCCTTTCTCCAACCACTTGTTCTGCGTCGCGACACCGGTCGGACAATGCCCGGTCTCACAGCGCTGTGCTTGGATGCAGCCGATGGCCAACATGGCTTCGCGTGCGACTTGAATCATGTCGCAGCCGAGACCGAACGCCAAGAAGGCCGTATCGGGCAGACCCAGGCGGCCAGAACCGATGAAAACGATGTCTTCATGTAAGTCCGCATCCGCGAAGACTCGGAACACCCGACTGAAAGCGAAACGGAAGGGCAGAGCAACATGATCGGTGAAGACCAATGGTCCAGCACCCGTGCCGCCTTCCCCGCCGTCGACCGTGATGAAGTCGGGGCCCTTGCCAGTTTCCTTCATCCGGGTCGCAAGGGCGCGCCAGAATCCCTCCCCACCTACCGCCGACTTGATGCCGACGGGAAGGCCCGTGGCCGTCGCGATGCTCTCGACGAAATCAATCAGGCCCTCCACGCCCTCGAAAGCCGTGTGACGACTGGGGCTCAGGCAATCCTTCCCCACCGGGATACCGCGGATCGCAGCGATTTCTGGAGTCACCTTGGCGCCAGGCAGGATTCCTCCGACGCCCGGTTTCGCCCCCTGACTCAATTTGATCTCAATCGCCTTCACCGTAGGCGCCCGACGCAGGGTTTCCTGCAGGATCTCCATCGAGAAGTTGCCATCACTGGCGCGGGCACCGAAATAGCCGGTACCAAGTTGCAGGATCAAATCGCCGCCGCGTTGGTGATAAGGAGAAATGCCACCTTCCCCGGTATTGTGCAAAGCACCCGCCACCTTGACGCCTTCATTCAAAGCCGTAATCGCGGCACCACTCAGGCTGCCGAAGCTCATTGCCGCGACATTCACCGCCGATGCCGGACGGAAGGCCTTGGCGCGTCCATGCGATGCACCAAGAATCTTGGCACAAGGAAGACCGTATTCCGGATCATAGTCCGCGTCTCCCGGATGCTTTTCCAGGAGCGGAAATGGTGCCTGGTGAAACAGGACATAGTTATCCGAGGCTTCGAAATCGTTGTCGGAACCAAAACCGAAATAGTTGTTCACCTTCTTCGCCGAGGTGTAGATCCAACGCCGTTGATCCCGACTAAAGGGGCGCTCCTCATCGTTGTTGGTCACGATGTATTGCCGCAGCTCCGGCCCCACCCGCTCAAACAGATAACGTAGGTGCCCGATGACCGGGAAGTTGCGCAGGATGGCATGCTTCTTCTGGGTCAGGTCATAGAGGACGAGCGCGACTAGCGCCAGGAGGAGGATGCCGAGCCAGAGTGGCATGATGTCTTACCTTACTTGCCTTGGAAAATCGGCTTTCGCTTTTCCGCGAAGGCTGCGAGCGCTTCCAGGCGATCGGTGGTTGGGATGATGCGCTGATAACAGGAAGCCTCATGCTCCAGGGCAAGATCCAAGGGCAAGTCGAGGCTGCCATCGATCGCATCCTTGGCGGCGCGCAGGGCTAAAGGCCCATTGTTGAGCAGGCGTTGCACCATCGCAGCAATCGCTTCCGACCATGTTTCGCGCGGCGCGGTCTCGTGGATCAGACCCATGCCTTGCGCCTCGGGTGCGGTGACGCGTTTCGCAGTAAGGATCAACTCCTTTGCCATGGCGGCGCCCACGAGGCGCGGCAGGCGTACACAGCCACCGGCACCCGGGATGATGCCTAGGCTGGTTTCGGTGAGGCCGATCATGGCGTCTTCCACCATCAGACGCAGATCGCAGGCAAGGGCCATTTCACAACCACCACCAAAGGCATGACCGTTCATGGCGGCTAGGGTCGGCTGCGGCAAAGCGCCGATGTCGTCCATGGTGCCGCGAATGTTCTGCACGAACTCCTTTACCTGATCTTCCGACATGGTGCGGCGCTCTTTGAGGTCGGCACCCGCGCAGAAGGCCTTGTCGCCGGCGCCCGTCAGGACCACGACCCAAACGGAGTCATCGGTACGCAGGGCCTTGAGATGTTCCCGCAGGAGCATCAAGGTCGGGAAGCTCAATGCATTCCGCGCGGCGGCGCGATTGATCTCCAGGGTCGCGACCGATCCATCGCGGTGCAACAGGACAAGGGGCGTATCCGTCGACGTCATGGAGACAGGATAACGCGGCGGAGGTGGCTACTTGTTATGGTGAAGGGGTCATGGAAATCCGCAACCTCACCGCACGTCCGCTGAAAGTGAAATTACCGGGCGATAAGCTGCTGCGCCTCGGGCCGAAGGCTACTGGGCAGATCACGGCGAAGGCGGCGGAGTTCCCGGCCGTGAAGGCTTTGCTCGAAGAGGGCACCATCGAAATCGTTGGCGATGGCGGCAACAAAGGAGTGAGTGGCACCACCACCACTTCGGGCCCGAGTTCCAACCAGAAACCGATGGGCGGCGGTGGCATGCGCCGCAGCGGCGACCGTTAAGCCACATCCGGTTCGGGGATTTCCTTGCATGGGATTGCCTCACTCGTAGATAGAAGCAGATGACCTCCACCCTCCGCAAGCTCTACATGGCCCTCGGGCCAGTCGCTGGCGGCATCCTGCTTGATACCCTGGATATCGCCACCTTTGGTCCATTCGGTTTTTACGCCGGTTGGCTGGTCGGTCTTCCTGTGGGTTGGTGGATGGCGAGCATCTACGGTTTCGGCCCCCTCGGCAAAACCATCTTCGCGACCTTGGCAGCGGTGTACCTCACCCTACCCATGACGGAGATCTTTCCGGTGGCAACGGTGATCTCTGCCATCGCGCGATTCCGTGGCAAGGGTGGCCAGGTCGTGGATGGCTAAATCACCTCTGAGTAAGTTCGTCGGCAACCTTGTCTTCTGGGCAGGATTCATGGCGTTGGTTTTCTACACCACCACCTTTGTCCTCGACTTCTTCCATGATGGCTCCTATGCCGAAGATGGAACGGAACTCAATGGGTCGTCCAACTTTGAGTTCGATGAAGCGCATGCCTTGATCGAGGATCCATATCTGGCCGATCTCACCGCCACCTTTGAGGTCGTGCGCGCACGCTGGTCTTATGAAGACTATCGCACGGAATCTTCCGGCCTCGACCTCGATGCCCTGGAAGCAGAGGCGCTTGCCTTACTCGGCGATCCCTCGACCAAGTTGTCCTTCCACCATGCCATGCGTTTCTACATCGCAGGCTTGCAAGATGGTCATGCCTTCGTCGCATTTCCACTGGAATTGTTCTTTGAAGGCCAACGCTGGCCTTTCACCCTGGTGGAGGTTGCAGAAGGCATCATGGTCTATGGGGTGGCAGAGCCGCAGATCGGCGATGCCGAAGTCGTGGCTCCAAACCGGCGTCCGCAGCGGGGCGACCTATTGGTTTCGGTAGACGACCGCCCCATCGATGCATGGATCGCCGATGCCGAGAAGTTGGTTTATGCATCGACGGATCCGTCGCGACGGGCTGAGGCTATCGATCATGTGGTGCGTACTGATACTGCAACCACGCGCACCTTCGTGTTTCAGGATCAAGAAGGTGAGCCTTATTCCTGGAACTGCACCTTGCCTCCCCATTATCGCGGTGTGCCGGATGCCCCGAAACTTTCCCGTGATCCGAAGCACCATATCCTGCAGGAGCATATTGGCTATTACCGCCCTGGAAGCTTCACGCCCCCACCAGACAGCGGCTGGCCTGGTCCTCCTGAAAACCGCGATTCCATCTTGGAGGAAAGTTATGCCACCATCGATGCGGTGATCGCATCCTTCGCGCATACCGATGGATTGATCCTGGATCTACGCAACAATCCAGGCGGCACCGATCTGCTCGGCATGTTTCTGGTCGACCGTTTGATGGACGAAGGATACTACTATTACCGCCTCTCCGGTGATGGCAAGAACGGCTCAACCAGTTTCGGGAAGCATCGATCCACCGCCGCAAAGGGGAACTCTTCCTTTCAGGGAAAGCTGGTTTGCCTGATCGATGAAGGTACCTTCAGCACGGCCGACAATGTGGTGGCGTGTCTGGAAGCCGTCCATCCCAATGTGTATTTCATTGGCCGCCCCAATGGAGCGGGCACCGGCGCACCACGTCCCTTTACCTTGCCGCGCACAGGGACAACCGTCAGCTTTTGCACCATGCGCGTGCAAACTCCCGATGGCCTGATGTCGGAAGGGCGATCGGTGGTGTTGGATGAACGGATCGCGTGGACTCGGGAGGATGTCCTGGATGGCCACGATCCAGACATGGAGGCTGCCTTGCGCTACCTCCAGAAACCTTAATCCACCTCTGCGCAGACCCGTTCGGCTTTCTGGCGCAGAGCATCAGTGCGTTCTTGGCCAATGCCAGGGAATACTCTGCCGTCGGTATCGGATAAGAATTGCAGGGCGGCAAGATGGCCGAATCCATCGTGGTCGAGCAAGTCGTGAAGATACTGATCGATGCGGACGGCATCGATGTTCTCGGAGGGAGTCAGTTTGCGAAGAAGGTAAAGACTGCTTTGCGCGATCTGCAGGGCTTCAGCGTCGGGATAGTGCGCGGAGTCGAGTGAGGCGGTGAGGTAGTCGAAGCTGGAATCGGAATCGATGCGCACTTGGCGATCGAGATAAAGGAAGAAGGCGAGGTCGATCTGATCAGGCTCACCACCCCAAGCACCTAGCCCACCCTCTTTCATTTGCTGAGAGAAGGAAGATGGCCAATTCGGGAGGAAGTTCACGATGTTCAACATGAGCGGCGAACCATCCTCACGAAACAAGTCTTGCGCCGTCATGCTTTGGAGGAAGCCTTCACTCCAGACGGCATCCGCCTTACCCAACCTCCGAAAGACCTGTTCGAACCAAGCGAAGCGAGTCCAATAATCACCATGCAGGTAGCCCTCTAACTCCACCAACATGTTCGCCACCTCCATCGGATGACGCGTAACCAACATCTGCTGCAAGAACAAGACCCGCAGCGCTTCCGCAATCTCCGGGTCATTGAGGATCGCTGCGATTTCCTCGATGGAGTAAAGGCCGCCATCAAGGCGAAGGATGCATTGGACTGGGTCCTCCTGCTTGAGGCAAGCTTCAAGGGAGGCGGCTTGAAGGTCTTGTGGCTCGCCGGCTGTCGGCTTGCCCGAATGCGGCTCCATCTCCCCCTCTTGCTCCGACGCTAGTTCCTCCCGCGCAAGAATGGCGGGTTGCACGACCTCGGCCGCATCCAAGGTTGGCGTGCCCTGGGGATCCTCTCCTTGTGTAACGCTTCCTGGCCACAAGACCCACAAGCAAATCGCGAATAGTGCTGCGAGGGTGAGGATGAGGCGTGATGTCATAGAGTGCCGTAGACCTGAATCTCCGTGATGCGCGAGAACGAATCGAAGACCTGGCCTTTATGCCCGAAGGAGCGGATGCGGACGAAGCGGGCGGTTTGCGGTGGGCAGGCGAAGGAGATGGGTGTGGCCTCCCCCACGGGTTGTTCGCGACGACTGCCGATGGTGGTCCATTCCTTACCGTCGGCGGACAGGGCGACATCAAGGGATTCATACGATGTGCCGGCTTGATACGTGAAGACCTTGACCTGCTCGATGACTGAGGACTGTTCCAAGTCGACCACCATCGCAATGGGTTCTGGCATCGTCGGATAACCAAGGAAGTAATCGAGGTTGCCGGTGCCGCCATCCGTCAGGCGGGAAACGGAGAAAAAGGTGCCGCCTGCGACATTGGCGGTGACGGGCTTGCCTAAAGCAAGGTTAGGCGTCGGATGAACTTGCTGCAGCAACCAGCGACTGCCATGACCAACCTGCTCGCCGCCGAGGTAAAGACTGGCGCGCAACTCGGTGGACGCATCCACTTGCAGTGGACCCTCAAGGATGCGCGAGGAGGTCGTCGGTTCGGTGCCATCCAGGGTGTAGCGGACATAGGCCTGAGCACTGCTGGCCAATTCGGCAACATGGGCTGAGAAGTGGAGCTCTTGGGAACCGGAGAAGACGAGATGATGGCGGCTCTGCAATGTGGGCGCCTGAATCTGCACGGGATAGAACAGGAGGTCACGACGGGCTTCTGCCAAGGCCGCGGATCGCTCGAATGCCTTTACGTCGCGGGTTGCGGGTTCGGACCATGCGACAGCGGCCATGGCAATGAGGCGGGGCGTGATCAATGGGAGGAAATAGGTT
>JBMYYH010000073.1:0-15568 GCA_049609225.1 Planctomycetota bacterium
TCACACCACGGTGTCGGCCAAGGTCACGGGTGAGCTTTATGCCGCGGCCAAGGCGGGCGGCGTGGGCTTTGTTGACGCTCCGGTATCCGGCGGGCAGGCGGGCGCGGAAAACGGGCAGGATCTGGATGGCTGCTTGTTCGTCGCCCTAGATCAAAGTGGCGGACGCGGACGTCAGGCGCGGGATTGGTGGTCTGGGCCTGCGGGTGCCAATGTGGCGATCACCTTGTGCCGGAAGGCGTCGGGGTTGGCGCCGGAGCTGTTTGGACTGCTCGGGGCGGTGGCATTGATGGAGGTGCTGCAGCGCTTGGTTGGGGATGAGGATCGGGTCGCTTTGAAGTGGCCGAATGATGTGCATCTGGATGGCGCCAAGATCGCGGGTTTCCTGTGCGAGCAACCAGCCGTCGGCCAAGGCACTCTGTTGCTGGGTTTGGGCTGCAATCTCGGCGCCAGTCCGCCACCGGAGCAGGCACCCTACCCCACCACCAGCCTGCATCAGGCCCTGGCCGACGCCACCCCCAGCCTCGAGGAATTCCTGGCGTTGTGGCTGTGGCAATTCGAAATTGGCCTGCGCCGTTTCCTCGACGCCGGCCCCGCATCCTTCGAGCAGGCCTTCCTCAGCGGCCTCAAACGCTGGGCGCCCCATGGTGTTCGCGATCCGCGCGACGGCAAAGCCGGGCCGCTGCTAGAATTCTCGGTTTCCCGAGGCCTACGGTGGGGTTTGGATGCGGATGCCGTGTTCCGCCCGCCCGGCTGGATTCCCTCCTTGGAAGCCCTGAAGCCATGACCCGCAACGACGGACGCACTCCCGATCAACTCCGCCCGCTGGATTTCCAGCGCGGATTCCACTCCAACGCCGAAGGTTCCGTCTTGGTCTCGGCCGGCAACACCAAAGTGTTGTGCACCGCCTCGATCACCCATGGTGTGCCTTCTTGGCGCAAGGAATCGGGCAAGGGTTGGCTGACCGCCGAATACGCGATGCTGCCCGGCTCCGTGATCGGACGTAAGCGCCGTGAGTTCCAGCGCCGCGATGGCCGCAGCATCGAGATCCAACGTTTGATCGGACGTGCTCTGCGCGCCGCTTTGGACATGCGCGGTTTCCCCAATGTCACCATCTCGGTGGACTGCGATGTGCTGCAGGCGGATGGCGGAACCCGTTGCGCTTCGATCTGCGGCTCGATGTTAGCGGTGCATGATGCCTTGAAGGTGTTGGATACCCGCGGCAAGTTGGTGTCCTGGCCTCTGACGCGCTGGATCGGTGCGGTTTCGGTGGGCCATGTCGGCGACCAGGTGCTGCTCGACCTCGACTACAGCGAAGATTCCACCGCCGACGTCGATATGAATGTCATCGCCACTTCGGATGGAGCTCTGGTGGAAGTACAGGGCACTGCGGAGGGCGAGCCTTTCGCGCGCGATGTCCACAATGCTCTGCTCGATCTAGGCGTCGCCGGCGCGACGGAAATCGTCGCGCGCATGCGTGCCTTGGCTGAGGAACCCGTCAACGCCTGATGGGATTCTTCGGGCGCCGTTGGTCGTGGAAGGGCAAGATCTTCTTGGCCTTTGCGGTCGCCTTGCTGGGTTTCGTTGGATTGGGGTGGTTCGCCTTCGGCTTGCGCCTCCCCCCGATTCAATGGGAGCCTTCCGAAGCACCGACCCAGCAGGAAAACCCTGCCGGTGAGTTCTTCGTCGAGGCGGATGGCGCCTACTTCAAGGGAATCGAAGATGGGTTGATGGTCTTCCGCGCCTTCGTGCCGGAACCAACCTTGGTGCTTTCCGCGAAGGCGGAGACCGAAGCACGATTCATCGTGGAGAACCTATCGACCAAGCTGGTCGATCGCCAGGTGAAGCCCGTCACGATCGACGGATTGCGTCGCACCTACTCCACGACGATTCAGCCGGGGGTTGGATTGTTGGTGCAGCCACGGTTTGACGATTCCAAGACCACTTTCTCTTTCGCAGCCATCGGCGACACCGGCGGCGGCATGGAAATGCAACGCGCATTGGTCCGCGCGGAGTTCTTGAGCGTGGACTTCCTTCTGCATCTCGGGGATATCGAATATGAAGAAGGCGCTTTGGTCGAGGCCGCCATGTGGATGAACCAAGCCACGGTGCCGACCTATGTCGCCATCGGCAATCATGATTTCCATGATGGCCTGCGCTTGGTGCATCGGATCTTCCGCGACCTCATCGGCCCACGCAACAGTCGCTGGACCTTGGGCGGGGTGGACTTCGTGAATGTGGATACCGCTGCGGATACTTATCCGGCTCATGCCGGCGAACGCGGCAAGTTGATCAAGGAGGTGCTCGGTCCCAACCACGATGCATCGCGTCCGATGGTGCTGTTGACGCATCGTCCGATCCTGGATCCACGCGAACCGGTGGATTCCGGCGATGAAGGGCATGCCGTCGGCTCGAAGTTCGAGCGCGCATGGTTGATGGAGCAGTTCCAGGCGATGGGCGTGGACCTGATGCTGCATGGCCACATCCACCAGAGCTTCGCCTACGAGACCGAGGGAATCCCAACGTACATCGTGGGGAATGGCCTCGGCCTCGCGGAACAGGATTCGAGCCAACCCGTGCCCTCGATCCTCGTGGGCGAGTGGAGCCTCGATGCACCTGAGGTCCAGGTGCGTTGGGAGCCGTTGGACGGCAGGTAAGCCTACGGATTCAATCCACCAGCAACGGATGCGGGTTGGACAGAGTGCCAGAACTCAGATCCAGCGCTTGACTCCAAACCGTGAGGCCTGCAATCCCGTTCGGCAGGGTCTGCAGGAACTCGCCGTTGCCTTGGGCATCGAGGCTGACGGTTGCGAGCAGGGAGATCGGTGCCGTCATGGCCACATCGCCGTAGATGGTAGGAGTCGGGCCGGCGCCCGTCAGGCTGTAACCCAAACGCGCGACGCCGAGCGGAGTCCCGCCCTTGACGCGGAAGGCTGCTTGCTGGCCTGGGCCCCAGTTCTCGACGGCATAGTGCAATCCGAGCAAAGCTCCATCCAAGATATAGACCGAGCCGGAATCAAAACCGTTCAGGTTTTCCGATGGCGCGCCTACGGCCCATTCGCCGAGTCCATCGCCATTGAGGTCACCCAGACCGCAAACCGCTAGACCGGCGCGTCCATCTGGGGAACTTGGGCTGAAGCGACGGATCTCCTCTCCCGTCGCGCCAGAGAAGACGCGGCCCATGCCGGTGTAACCGCCGGACATGTAGTAACGATCGGAGCCGACCATGATGTCCGGAACACTGTCGCCGTCGACATCTTGACCAGGGCCGATGGCGTCCGAGAAGACTTCGGTGGGATCGAATCCAGTGAGGGCAAAGAGCGTGGCACCGGTACCTGGAGAGAGCACATGGGCGGTTCCCGTCGGCTGTTGGAACATGGCAGAGACCACCAGGTCATCGCGGCCATCACCATCGATATCACCGAGGTTGGCCATATGTTCTGCGAAACGACTGTTGTCCGCGACTCCAGTCCAAGACTGCAGCAAGGCACCGGTCGCGCCACTGTAGACATAGGCGGCACCGGTGTTGTAACCAAAGGTGTCGTTGCCCAACTCACCGATGGCCTGATCGGGTACGCCATCGCCATCGACGTCGCCGAGGCCAGCCACGCTATGGCCGAAGTAACCGTGGTCGATGAGACCTTCGTACTTGCGGATAAGGGAACCATCCAAGCCGGAGTAGAGATAAGCAGTGCCGGAGAAACCAAGGACTGCGGACTCCCCCCAAGCACCGATAAGCAGATCATCATGACCATCGCCGTTGACGTCGCCGGCGCCGTCCACGGAGTTGCCGAGATAATCATCCGGGGAGGCACCGTTGAATGTTAGCAGCAAACCACCCGTGGCACCGGAGTACACCTTGGCTTGGCCGGCTTTACTGTTGGTCCAGATGGAGCCGATGATGATGTCGTTGATGCCATCCGCATCGACATCACCGGCATTCGCGACCGCTTCACCGTTGGTGAATGGCCCCCAACTATGCAGGATGCCGCCGGTCGCGCCGGAATAAACGCGAACAGTGCTGCCACTGAAGGTCAGGTATTGATCGCCGCCGATGACATAGTCCGGGACGGTATCACCATTGATGTCACCGAGGGAAGCCATGGTGCCGCCATGGCCATCGAAGAGTCCGCCATCGTGGCGCCGCAGCTCGGCGCCTGCTTGGGCGGAGAGAGGTACGGTCAGTAGAGATACCGCAGTAAGGGAGATAAGAGATTGGAACATGAAATCAGGATACCGCAGGGAGTCGGGGCGTCCAGGGATTAGCGCGAGGGTGGATCGGGAGCCGGTTTGGCCGCGAACAGGGCGTTGCGGTCATAGCGGATGTTGTACAGGTCCTGTCCGCCGAAGCCTTGATTGCGCCAGCGTTTCTGCATTCCGGAGAGGGAATCGCTGCGAAGGATGTCGCGATCGAGATCGCCGCGGGTACTGGTGAACCAGAGGACGTCGGTGCCGGGTTGGAAGAAGGGGCAGAAATCCAACTTGGTGGTATTGAAGGCTTCGCCTCCGAGCACTCCAGCGGACCAAGTGCCGTCTTCCAGCAAGCGACTGAAGTAGAGATCTCCCCCGCCGACGCCATCCGGGCGCGCAGAGCCAAAGGCGAACAGGGTGCCATCGGGATGCACGGCGCCATTGAACTCATCCGTCTCGGTGTTGATTGCGCCGGGCATAAGGATTGGCGGATAGAAACTCCGCCCATTCGGCTTTGCCATCCACAGGTCTTCGCCACCGACACCACCCTCGCGACGGGCGGTGAAGTAGAGGGTGCCGTCGTTCGTGAGCGATGGGTAGAACTCATTGCCTTCCTCGTTCAAGGCGTCGAGCGGTTCGGGTTGGGTCCATGCCCCATCCAGAAACTCCACCCGCCACAGATTGAAATCCCCCGCTTCTTCTTCGCCAGGCAAGGGGCGATCCGAGGCGAAGTACAAGGTGTGGGTACCGGGATGGAAGGCCGGTTCCAGATCGCGGTAAGTGCCGCCTACGATACCGCTGAAGGATGGAACCTTGGCTTCCGCCCAACCCGAACCTGATTTCTGCATATGGATGATGCGGGCAGTGCCTTGGATCTGCAGCGTGTAAAGGAAGTGCATCCCATCTTCGCTGATGGCGGTATCGCGTTGATCCATCGGATCGCACACGATCCCGGGTGCGAAGAGGGTGGCCGTTTCTTCTACCGGCAAGGTCATGGCCCGCACCATCTGATATCCCTTCCATTCATCATGGTCGGGTTCGTCTAGATCATCGAGGACTGGCCATAGGAAGCCACCAGCTATCAATACCAGCGGCAACCAGCGCACTGGGATGAGGAACAGGGAATGTTTTTCCTGATGCAGATGCAGCTCGCCGGTTTCCTCATCGATGAGGCGTTGCGCAGGCTTATCCAGCAGGCTCTTCCAAACCAGATAAACCACGGTTGCGGCCAGCAGACCAGTGAAGATCTGAGCCCAGCGCTGTTCCTCCAGGTAGTAGGGATCCTCGTGATAGTTCCCCAAGGCGAGATTGCAGGTCCATAGGATCACCAGAGCCAGGAGGCCCATCCACATCCCCCGCCCCTCGTAGATCATCATCGCCTCAAACTAGGTCGTGACGGAGAAGGCGTCAAGAAAGACTTGGCCAGCCGTCTATCAGGGTAAGGATGCGGCAATCCCATGAACCTTGTGCTATTGGAGACGATTCGAGAGGATTGAGCAGGGTTCTCTCTGCATCACTCGAACCATCCAAGCTGAAACCATGACCGATTACCTTCAAGACTTCCTCCGTGCCACCGAGAATCGCAATGCACGTGAAGCGGAGTTCCTGCAGGCGGTGCATGAAGTGGTGGGATCTCTTGCGCCAATCCTGAACCTCCATCCGGAGTATCGCAACGCCGCGATCCTTTATCGGATGGTCGAGCCCGAACGTGTCATCCAATTCCGCGTGCCGTGGATGACGGATAACGGGGAAGTACGTGTACAGCGTGGCATTCGCGTCGAGTTCAACAGTGCGATCGGTTCATACAAGGGTGGTCTTCGTTCCCACCCCAGCGTGAACCTGTCGATCCTGAAGTTTCTCGGCTTCGAGCAGGTGTTCGAGAACAGCCTGACTACCTTGCCGATGGGCGGTGGCAAGGGCGGTTCCGATTTCGACCCGAAAGGGAAATCGGATCATGAAGTCATGCGCTTTTGTCAGAGTTTCATGACGGAACTGCAGCGCCATATCGGAGCCGATTCCGATGTGCCTGCAGGCGATATTGGCGTCAGTGGCCGTTAGATCGGCTACATGTTTGGGCAGTACAAGCGTCTACGTAATGAATTCACGGGCGTCATGACCGGCAAGGGCATGGGTGATGGAGCTGAAGAACGTCCGCCGCGGGCGCATCAGCGAATACGCCAAAGAGTTCCAGGGTGCGACCTACCAGGAGATCGATCGTTCGCTCGACCACAATCCACTGTGGGCGATTCCAGCCGATTGCGCCTTCCCCTCCGCCACCCAGAACGAGATCAACGGCAAGGATGCCAAGAACCTGCTCGCGGGCGGCGTGAAGTTGGTCAGTGAAGGCGCCAACATCGCTGGCTTCCGCAGGATCGTCATCATCGGGCACCAGTTGGTGAAGGCCGACTGCAGCAGGTTGATGCCGATGAAAGCCGTGAACCACAGCCAAGTCGGCTCGGTGAGGTTGGCCTGGCCGGTGCCAGCCGCGAGCCCTAGGGACAGGAGCAGGAAGGCACCAGCGATGCCACGAAGAGTGCGGTCAACGGTCATGCCGGCTTAGGTACCGGTTCCGCGAATTGTTTCCTGGGATTCTGAAAAGCACAGGAGGCTGGCCCAGCCCCTATTCCCGTTCCGCCTTTTCTTCGTCGTAGTAATCGAGTTGGTCGACGGGCATCACCAAGGAGGTGATGATGTTCAGCGAGTGGGCAAGAATGCGCTTGAAGTAACGGTAGGTCAGCGCAGTAATGGCCGACTTGCCATCGGAATCATTGCGCAGAACCATCGCAGTGGCCTGACGCTCACAGTGCTGCGCCAACTCATCCGCCTGCTCGATGTAAGCCTTGGCATCTTCGATGTCTTCCGACTGATAGATGTTGCGCGCTTTAGCCAACAGACGCGTGGTCTTCGACTTGGCATCCAGCAGATCTTCCAGCGCATCGGGGGCGCATTCGCGATCCAACAACGCAAGGTCGAAGACGTTCTTGCAGTAGTCGCCGATGCGTTCCGCATCCTTGACGATGCTCATCAACACCAAGTCACTGGATACGGCACCGGTGCCATGCATGGTCAAGTGAGTGATCACGCGACGACGAATGCGGCGCTCCAATGCATTGATGCGCTTGTCCGTAGCCCATAGGTCCTCCTTGACGATCTCCGGGTCCGTGCCTGCGAGCAATGCGTTCGAGGCCGTCTCGAACATGTAACGACCATCCTCGAGCATCTGTTCGAAATACTGCAATGCTTCCTCTGCCGAGGAGACACTGGTCTGGATTTTCTTGAGCCAATGGAACATGGATTCAGGATGCTGAGGCTAGAGGATGACGATGGCGAGGAGCGGAATGATGATGAACATCACGGCGACGTAGGCCACGACCATCACCTTGTTGCGGACGGCAGTGATCGCGAGCCCACGAGCCAGCCGGATCGGAATCCGACGTACGGCTTGGATGGGGTAAATGACGCAAGTCGCCATCATATTGAACAGGACATGGACCAGGGCGATATGAAGCCCGTTCATGTCCGTCGCCAGGGAGGCGAGGAAGGCCGTGATGGTGGTACCGATGTTGGCGCCGAGCATCACGGGGAAGGCGTTGTCCAGAGTCAAGACGCCGGAGGAGCACAGGGGCACCATGAGAGAGGTGGTGATACTGGAACTCTGCACGGCGATGGTGATCACCGAACCGACGACGATGCCGATGATGCCCGCCTTCTTCAGGGCTCGGTTCAAGGCCTTCTCAGCCTTATCGGCGATGACCGTGCGCATCAGCTTGGTGATGGTGGTCAACGACAGGAAGATCAAGCCGAGGCCAAGCACCAGCAGGAGGGAAGACAACAAGCCACCTGCAGCGCCCATCATCTCGAACAGTTCGATAAACCATCCGGAAACGGTCTTCACCGCCGACTTCAAAGGGCTGTTGAACTTACCGCCGGCATCCCCCACTGGAAGTTGATCAGCAATCCAACCAGCCCAAGTGGACAGGAAGCCGGTCATAATCTGCAGCGGCAGGAAAATCGCGACCGCAAGCAGATTGAAGAAGTCGTGCACCGTGGCGGCGGCGAAAGCGCGACGGAAATCCGCATTACGCCCGATGCTGCCGACCGATACCAAGGTATTGGTGATGGTGGTGCCGATGTTCGCCCCCATGATCATGGGCACCGCTAGCTCCACCGTGAGAGACCCGGACCCGACCAGGGCAACGATGGTGGAAGTCGTGACGGAAGACGACTGCACCAACACCGTAGCCAAGATTCCTGCAGCCAATCCCGCGAAGGGATTCGAGATACCTTGGAACAGGTTATCGGTGTATTCCGCCCCTAGGATCTTGATGCCCGATTCAAGCAGCTTGATCGAGACCAGAAACAGGAACAGTAGCGCAATGAGTCCTGCAATACGAACCAGGAGATCGGCCTTGCCGGAGACCTGGTTGGGAGGCGCCTGAAGGGGGGGCATGGGGTGAAACTAGATGGGGTTCCCGTGGACTTTCCGCGTAAATGGTATGCGCCCTACCCCCTCCGGTGGGCCGCCAATCGCCGTCAATCTCGGTTGAGCAAGCCCAACAAGATGGAGTCCTGGTAAGCCCCGTGCACGAACCACCGCTCCTTCAGGACTCCCTCCCTTTGAAAGCCCAGTCCTTCAAAAAGAGCCAGCGAACGGGCGTTGACGGGGTCCACATCGGCCTCCAGGCGATGCAATCCGAGTTCCTGAAAGGCAAACTGGATGAGGGCCTGGAGTGCCTCGGTACCCAAGCCTTGGCCCCAAGCCTCACGGCCCAGGATGATGCCTAATTCGCCGCGCCGCTGCTCCTGAATCAGCTGGTAGAGGGTGCAGGTGCCGAGCAAGCGGTTGTCGTCGGCGGGGGCAATGCCCCACTGGAAAAGGGACCGGCTATCGAAGCCTCTTTGAATCGATTGCTGGTAGGCCAGCGCCTCAGCGCGGTCGGTCCACGCGGCGTGACTCCAATAATGCATGACCTCTGGATCGCCGAAGACGGCGTAGAGAGCGTCGACGTCGGCCGCGGTCACATGGCGCAGGCGCAGACGTTCGGTGGATAAGGTCGGGAGTGCATCTCCCCATGGGTAGTTTTCGTGCATGGGGAGATGCGAATCCCTTATAGAAATCTAGGAATCGACAGCTTCGGTTTCCCAGTTATCAACTTTCTTTTCCAAGTCGTTGAGCTGGGTTTGGACATCTTCCATATCCGCGTAAATTCTCCGCAAAGCATCGATGCCTTTTTTCATCAAGACAGCATCTTTTTCGATTTCAGCCTGGTACATCAAGATGTTCCAGAACATGTTTTCCGCGTCTCCCGTAGGAGTTTGGCCAGATTCCAGCATTTCCTTAAAGCGAGCTGCAACCGCTGGGACTCCCTCCTCTGAAGAGAGGTTCGAGACCAAGTGGTTTACCTCCAGGTTGACCATCTTGGCAGCGATCATCTTCTTCTGCTCTTCAGTGAGCTTCTCGAAGGATGCGACCTTCTTCTTGGCGGCCTCGTACTTGTAGGCGCCCATGTCGAGCTTGGCCAGGAACAATTCCACCTCTAGACCCTCCTCGCCAGCTTCGATGCGCTTCTCGATTGCGAAGACGCCTTCGATAGCGGTCAAGGTCGACTGGAAGGATGCAACATCACGGCCGCTAGGCTCGCCGAGGACATTGCCATCGCCATCCATGTACTTCAGGGTTGGGAAACCACGACCGCCGACTTCCTTCAGCAGATCCTCGTGGGCTCGCCCTTCAATGTGGGTGGTGATGTTCAGGTAAGGAACGACATTCGCGGTGAAAGCCTTGAATTCAGGTGTGGTGAGCGGACCGCCCTCCAACGAGTTACAAGGCGGTCATGGCGCATAAGACCGCGTGAAGTAGGCAAAGATGATCTTGCCTTCTTCCTTCGCGATCTTTTTCGCTTCGTCGTAGTCGAGAACCCAGCCGCCATTTTCCACGAAGGACTTGGCCAGCTTCTTCTCGAGGTTCTGCTGCATCTGCTCCTGATCCTGCGCAGCCGCCGGAGCGACGAGGGCAAGGCCGAGGATGGCAGGCAGCACCTTTCGGGTGAGTGCGTGCATGCCACCATTCTAGGTCACAATAGGTAGCAACCCCACATTTCCTTGTTGTGCCGACTATTCTGGCCTTACACCAGCAGGCCGACGCTTTTGACCTGTGCGAAAACGCTAGTACCGTCTCCTAAGTCGAGTTCCTGCCAAGATTTACGCGTGACTCTGGCAAGGAGGTCGGTGCCTTGCAGATCCAGACGCACCAGGACCTGTGCCTCCCCCTCGGGCCGATGCCCCACCACGGTGGCGGCGAAGATGTTCTGGATACTGGTGCTGGCCTGATGCTCCAGAGTCAGGCTGACATCGCGCGCAAGGACCCGCAGGCGGACGTCTTCCCCTTGCTGCAACACTTCTCCGGGCACTGCAAAACTGCCGCCCGAAAATTGCAGGGTGCTGAGGTGATATTGCGGATCGAAGGCCTGCACTCTGGATTCAATCATGGCGCCAGCATCGGGGCCGGTGGTCAGCGGAAGATCCAGGCGGCTCAATAATTGCGTCACCGGTCCTTCCGCCAAGACTTGACCGCGCTCCATCAACACCAAATGATCCGCCAGTCGCGCGACCTCTTCCAGCGCATGGCTGACGTAAATCATCGGCAGCTGCAACTCGCGATGCAGACGCTCCAAGTAAGGCAGGATCGCCGCCCGACTCTCACGGTCCAATGCGCTGAGTGGTTCATCCATCAGCAACAGACGTGGTTGCACCGCCAAGGCTCGTGCAATGGCAACGCGTTGCCGTTCTCCACCCGACAAGGTGTGCGTCCGGCGTTGCAGGAGGTCTTCCAAGCCCAACAACTCCGCCGCTTCCTGCCAATGCAGACGTCGCTCTGCAGCCGGAACACGTTTCCATCCGAACTCAAGGTTGCCCTGCACCTTCAGGTGCGCGAACAAGCTGGCTTCCTGAAAGACATAGCCAATCCGACGTCGGTGTGGTGCCAGGAAGACTCCATCCCCCTGCCAGACCTCTCCCGCGACCTCCAAACGCCCGACATCATGTCGCTCCAATCCCGCGATCGCGCGTAACAGCGACGTCTTGCCACAGCCTGAAGGTCCGAACAGGGCGGTGATGCCGGTAGCGGGCAGCTCCAACGCGACGTCGATGTCTTGTTGGCTGCGTGGGATGCGGAATTGCAGTTTGAGGCTCATCCGCGCACCTCCCGCAGGCGTCGGCGCGTGGCGTATACGGTGAGGAGGAGCACGAAGGACAGCACCAACAAGGCGGCGGAGAGTGCATGCGCCTTGGCGTAGTCCATGCTCTCGACGTGATCATAGATGGCGATCGACACCACCTTGGTTTGTCCTGGGATGTTGCCGCCGATCATCAACACGACGCCGAATTCACCAATGGTATGTGCGAAACCGAGGACCGTCGCGGTGAGCAATCCTGGCGCTGCCAACGGGAGTGCGACATGCACGAAACGGTCGAAGGGTGAGGAACGCAGGGTGGCTGCAGCCTCCAAGGGCCGGCGTCCGACTGCGGTGAAGGCATCCTGCAAAGGCTGCACCACGAAAGGCATGGAATAGAGGATGCTGCCGATGACCAACCCGGAGAAGTGGAAGGCTGGAGCATGCAGACCGAGGTCTTCCAACCATCCGCCGATGGGTCCGGAGGCTCCTAGCAGGAGAAGGAGATAAAAACCGAGCACGGTCGGCGGCAACACCAAAGGCATCGCGACCAAGGCTTCCACGATGAACTTCCAGCGGCGCTTGGTATGCGCCAGCCACCAAGCCAAAGGCATGCCCAGCAGGAGCAGCAGGATGGTGGACACTGCTGCCAGCTTCAACGTCAAGCCGAGGGCGGCGAAGTCGGCGGCATCAAACATCAAGATGTCTCCGGTACCTCATAACCATGTGCACGCAGGATGATGGCAGCTTCCTCGGACTGCAGGAAGGTCCAAAAGGAACGCGCCTCCGGGCTTTCGCGCAGCAGGACGGCTTGTTGCAGGATTGGATCATGCAAGCTGCTCGGCACCAACCAGCCGTGTCCTAGTGCTTCCGTTTGCGATGCAATCTGCGATGCTGCGATCAACGCCATCGAGGCATTGCCACTGAGTGCAAAGCGATAGGCTTGTCCGACATTCTCCCCCATCACGCGCAAACCTGAGTAATCCTCCCACAGTCCTTGGTGCTCCAGGAACTGCCGCGCCGCGAGGCCATACGGTGCCAGTTCCGGATTCGCGATGGCCAAAGTGGCACCACGATCGCGTTCTTCGGAAGGCTGCAGACTCGAGGCGTCTACCACGCGGTCTGGATCCAGGCTCCACAACATCAAACGCCCGCGTGCATAGGTGAATCGTGTTCCTGGAATCACCAGACCATGGGTTTCCAATGCCTGTGGATGCGCCCCATCGGCAGCTAGAAATAGATCGAAGGGCGCGCCGCGTTCGATCTGAACGGTGTGCTTGCCCGTTGAGCCGACCGACGCCACGACCTTGATGCCGGTCGATGCCGTGAAGGAGGTACTTAAGGCATCCAAGGTCGCGGCGAAGTTACTCGCAACGGCGACGAGCACTTCAGGAGGATCCAACTCTTGCTTCGCTGCACCACCACAGGCACTCAGCCCCAACCAAAGGAGGGTTGCGCCAATGCTTGTGAGAAAACGTCTCATGCATAGTCCGGGCAAGCCGCGTTCTGGAGCACGATGCGGTAGCCATCAGGGTCTTCAAAAGTGAGACCATGCACATCCCAATACGGATTCAATGCGGCCACGGGTTCCACACCGATGGCCTGCAGCCGCTCCACTGCCTCCCGCCAAGCGGCCTTCTCGGGAAGATAGAAAACGAGCAGATGGTCCTGCGTCGGGGCGCGGCCTGCAGGGTGTTCCGGATGCGTCGTGAACTCCAGATGGTGGCCACTGCGCCCATCCCCCAACATCGCACCGGAGAATCCTGCATGATCCTCGAAAGACCCCAGCACCTGCATGCCAAGCCCATCGCGATAGAAGTGGACGACCTCCTCCAGGGCGTCGGTCGGACGGGCAATGCGGAGGTGGGTGTCGGGCAACATGATCTATCCTGATTTCTTCACGAACTGCGTCAGGATGACGATCTTCTGGCCACTCACGCGGCCTTCGATGTGTTCGGGATTCTCCGGCACCAAGGCAATGTTGCGCACCGCCGTGCCGCGCTTGGCAGTGAAGCCACCACCCTTGACCACCAGATCCTTGATCAAGACCACGCTATCGCCAGCGGCCAAGGTCGAGCCATTGCTGTCCTTATGCACGATGGCCGCGGTCGCTTCCGGATCCCCCACCGCATCGGCCCAAGCCTGGTTGGTTTCATCGAGGTAGAGCATGTCGCGCAAGTCGCGAGCCCACGCTTCGTTGCTCAAACGTTGCAGCAGACGATAGGCCAAGACCTGCACCGCGGCAGTTTCGCTCCACATGCTGTCGTTGAGGCAGCGCCAATGATTGGCATCCATGGTCGACGGATCCGCAATCTGATCGGCACAGGTTCCGCACACCAGAACCTGACGCGAAGGATCACTCTCGGCCTGAGGCGGGACTTCGCTTGCCCGCAGATCATGATCGGAGGCGCAAAGTTCACAGACCTTACTGCGGCGCTTCAAGGTGTCGACGGTACTCATGGTCGTTTCCAGACCGGAATGATACGCTCCCCCAGTATTCATGAATATCCACCGCCAACCCCTGTTCCGGCTCCTCGCCCTCCTGCTGACCATCCTGTTCGGCGCGGATGTTGCCGCAGCGCAAAAACCTTTTGAGGAAGTCAAACGGAAGACCTTGATCGAAGCGGCCAGCCGTCATCTGGAACTGGGCGTCTGGTGCCGGGATCGCGGCATGACTGCGCAAGCCACTACGGAATTCCTCACTGCCGTGGAGGTATCGGAAGGGGCGCATCCCGGGGCGTCGCGGTTGGTGCAGATCATGCGCAGCCTCGATGAGAAGTTCTGGAAGAAGCACAAGAAACCGGCGCGGTCCTCGATCAAGAGTTATGCCAAGAAGTCGGTCAAGGCGCGTCACGATGACCAGGAAGATCGACTCGACTTGGCGAAGCTTGCGGACAAGCGCAAGATGGAAGATCTCGCGGAAGCGGAGTATGAAGGGATCCTGCGACGTCGGAATGCGGCGCTCGACTTCGACAAGAAAGGCGGCATCATGGTCGAGGCCGGCACCATTCCGGAGAAATATGCGTCGCGCTTCAAGGAACGGGCGGTCGCCATCAATGATCTGCTTTATCTACGGGAAGGGGTCCTGGAATATGTCCCGGACCTGAAGGAGATCAGCGAGTATCAGGATGACGTCCTCCGGGTACGCGGTTCCTTGGAACTGGAGCAGCTGAAAGAGCTTCATGCCATCACCCTGGCCCTACTTCCACACTTGGAGGAAGACCGTGGAGCGCGGCCCAGTCAGCGCTTGCATCTGTTCTTCTTCGCGACACGCAAGAACTACGAGGCCTATTGCGATGCCAGCGAACACGCCTCCCATAGGTTAGTCGACGGCTTTGCCATGTCCCGTGGCTTGACCGCCGTCATCTGCGCGGAAGATTTGAGTTTCCCTGACTTGCAGGCCGTCACCCTTCACGAAACGGCGCACCTGTTTCATTTCGGCACCAGCCGTGCGGTGATGCCAAGTTGGTACAACGAGGGTTATGCGGAGACTTTCGGTGCGCAGGAGTCTTTCTCTTGGGATGGTAAAAGCCTTGAGGTCGCCGGCATGATGGCACCCCACCGTTTGGCCGGGTTGAAGGATCCAGCGGCCCGCTTCACGCTCGCGGAGCTGCTCGAAGGCAAGGCTCTGGAACTCTTTGGTCAGGACCGGGAGCGCGCTCATCTGTTCTATGCTCAATCCTGGACCTTGATGCGCTTCCTGCGCGAAGGGGCCGAGGACGAGGTGCAGGAGGCCTATGACCTGTGGGAGGCGAGTTGCCTGGGAGCCGCGATCGGCGCCAAGGTAGGCGATCTCGAAACCACCGATGCCAGCGAGGCCAATGCGTGGTTCCGCGGCCAAGTCGCAATGGACTTCGCGAAGCTAGAGCAGGACTATTCAGCCTGGTTGGAGACGCAGCTACCATGACCGCATGGCGCGTCTGCTCTTCGCTGCACTGACCTTCCTTCCCCTCTTCGCCACCGACCTCTCCGCACAGGATTGGGAGGTCTTTCTCGACGGCAATGTCGAGCAGGTCAAGGCAGAGCTGAAGAAGCTACCTGAAGCTACCGGGATTCATACCCGCGATGAGGGAGGCAGCACGCCGCTGACTTTGGCGGCGCAGTTCAATCCGCATCCGGAAGTCATCACTTGGTTGCTCGATGCCGGCGCCGATGTCTCTATGGCGGATGGGGATGGTTCCACGCCGCTCATGGCTGCGGCGGCGGGA
>JBMYYH010000074.1:0-15525 GCA_049609225.1 Planctomycetota bacterium
TAGGTATACAGCGCGCTTGCTCTCGGGCATCGCGTAGAAGCCGAGGACGATGAAGTAGAACCAACCCATCATCGCCAAAATCAGGAAGCCGGCGTTCAGGAACAGAATCGGTAGATGTCGGTTTGGCAGGAAGCCTGGTTCACGGCATTGCCAAGCGCGGATGAGGAAGAAACTTTGCAACGCGAGAAGAAGAAGCATGCTCCGTTCGAACCAGACATCCGCAGGATTTGGGAGGAGGAAGCCCATCGGGTTTTCTGGATCTTCACGATTCGGGAATAGGCCGGAGTATTGGAGCGCGAGCAGCAGGACGATGGCGACCACGCATAGAAAGGCACGGCGTAGCTGTCTGACGGCAGGTCTTTGGTCGGATGAGGTCGGCATGAAAAGGCCAGGGATGAGAGTTTGCGAGGGTTGAACAGCAGGTGCTGCATGCTCTCCATATGGCCTCCAGCCTACCGCAGGCGCGTCTTTGGAGCGGGCCGCCCTTGCAGATTGCGTCGGCGCAGCCTGCGGAAAGCGATATAGCCCGTCCGCGCGAACAGGAACCAGGCCGTCAACACCATGGCATCGAAGACGAAGTTGCCATTGCTCGCGAAGATGCCCTCCGCGTGATACGGGTGTGGATCATCGGGGAAACGGATGATTTCCACCGTGGAACCCACCAAGATCCCAGCCCACAGGTCGGGCGAAAGAATGATTCGGTTTGGACCTCGTTGATGGATATCGGCATCATCCCATGCGATCCAGAAGGTCTCGCGGTTCTTCGGATGTTTTTCCTTGGTCTGGTGCCAAGAATCCGTCACGACGACCTCCGTGGCAATGGCACCCTCCACCCAACCGCGAATCTTCATCATCCTCCAGACCTTCGGGATGGTCACTCCTACACAGAGCCCCAGAGATACGAGGCCGACGAAGATGTACCCAAGGAGTTTGAGGTTGGAAGGTGGCTTTTGATTCATCGACGCAACTCTTCGCGGACTGCTTCCATCCATGCAGCGTCGGCGTCGGCATCGAAGGGTGGGGCTGCATCCCAATCATGCAGCCAAATCGGCGCGGTGCGACGGTCTTCGGCTTCCTCTTCGTAGCGCGGGAATAGATGCGCGTGAAGGGCGGGCTCCAGATTGCCGAGCATCTCATAGTTGATGCGCGCGGCTCCCGTCAGCTTCAAGAGCACATCGCCGAGCACGGTCATGTCGTGCAGGAAGACGGCGCGTTTTTCCATCGTCATCGCGTTCAAGTGCGGCACCACTGGATCCGGCAGCAGCAAGCAATATCCGCGTACGACCTGTGGATCACCGAGGATGGCCCATCCTGAGGGCATCGGCGCGATGAGACGTGGGAATGCATCAGCGCGGCAGGCGGTGACTTGTCGGTGAATGGCTGTGGGCATCGGGCTACCGCTCTTTCGTAGCGGCAAGTTCCAGGAGTGCATCGAGATCGGCGGCAGGCGCTTTCAAGACCTCCAAAGCCTTAGCGTAGCGTGCACGAAGGACTTGTTCCTGCGCGACATCGAAGCCATGTTCCTGCACGGCCTCGATCGTAAGCGGCAGGAAATGATCGACGTCGATGCCCTTCTCTTGGAAAGGCACGATGCCCGGCTGGATCATCGGCCAAGCGCTGTAGTGCACCACCGATCCATCGGGTCCCGTCGAGGTGTGGACCGCAGCTTCGGCGCCGGAAGTACGACCGCCGATGACCACCGCGCGCCCCGCTTCGTGGAGGATGCGCGCAGCCCACTCTCCACCGCTCGCACTACCAGCATCCACCAAGGCCACCACTGGCTTTCGATAACGCGGAGATTGAGTGCGGATGACGCGCGTCTTGCCGCCGGAGTTGCCCCACTTGTAACGTTGGGTCTTCTGCAGGAAATGCCCCAGGAATGGATCCGAAGCAGCCACCAAGCCGCCGCCATTTCCCTGTAGGTCCAGGATGATGCCATCCGTGTCCGCCAACTCCTTCAGCGCCGCGCGGAGCATGGTGGTCATCTTGCCGTCAGGACCTAAAGTGGCGACATCGGGGTCAAAAGTGCGAATCCGAAGGTATCCGATTTTTCCGACGCGCCCATGGATTAACCACTCCTTGCCGTAGTGTTTAGATTCCGGGGGTAGGTTGGCAGTGTCCGGTCGCGTCAAGACATGATCGACTTCGGTGCCGTCGGGCCAGCGCAGGCGGACCTCGAACTCCGTACCGAGAGGACCGGCCGCGAGGATCTCCACCACACCCACGGCAGGCTGACCACAGACACTAAGGATCTCTGGATAGACGAAGGGGTCCTCTGCGAGCCCATCCGGACATGCCGGCGCCATCTCCTCAGGCCACGAGGTCACGAAGATGCGTCGCTCCACACGCTTGGTTTGGACATCCGGCACCGACCATTTATCCACGATGGTGTCGATGGCGGGAACAAAAGCAACATGCGGATCAGGCAACGCCGTGATGAGCCGTGCCAATTCCCAAGCGAACTCGGTGGGATTCTTGGCAGCAATCGCACGCGGACGATGGAAGGCCTTCTCGGCTTCCCAGTCGACGCCATACAGTTCGAAGTAGGGATACTCCTTTTCGAGTCGCTCCCAATGCGCATCGAAGGTCTCTGCGAAGAGTTCTGCCTGGGCTTGCGTTTCCTGCGCAAAGGCATCGCCCATGAAGATAGGCAGCGCCAGCAACAGAACGAGTCTAAGCATCTTCTCCCTCGTACTTGGCCAGCATCTTTTTCGGCGCGACGTTTCGCCAAGCTGCAAGCAACGCCTGCTCGACCTGTTCTATCGGCGCGTATTCGAATACGACCTTGGTCGCTCCATACTCCCCCCATTTCCCGGGAAAGGCCGAGAAGGCGTCGGATTCATCGCGTACGAGTTTGGTCTGAAGCTCCGACTTCAGTTTGACCATGCCCCAAGTGGCATCCGGCCCGATGGTAGCGAAGATCTTGCCCCCGACGCGGAAGTCGGGATGGTCATGATGTTCGCCCTCCACTGCTTCAGGAAGCTGGAGGGCGAGCTTGCGGAACTGGGAAGGCGTCATGAACTAGGAGCCTAGCATGAACCTTCCCAGAGCCCTGAGGTCGTTTCAGGAGACCAAATCGCGATTCCACACTCCTGTCGCGGCGATTCGGGTGCAGTAATCCGTGAAGGACTTGGGTGCACGACCGAGGGCTTCCTGCACTCCGTGGCCCAGGAAAGCATTGCGCCCATCCAGGACTTCCTTGCAGAGCTCCGTGAGGAAATCGGCAAACTCCTTGCCTTCCGCTGCCGTCATGATGGCGTGATGTTCTTCGAAACTGATCGGAAGGTACTCCACTTTATGACCGGCGGCTTCACTGAGTTTGGCTGCGACTTCCGCAAAGGTCAGTAGCTCTGGACCGGTCACCTCATAGATCTTGCCGGCATGTCCGTCTTCGGTGAGAGCCGTGACTGCAACTTCAGCAAGGTCTTCCAGGTCCAGGAAGGGCTCCTGAATTTCTCCAGCCGGAATCGCGAGAGTGCCAGCATGGACGGCTTCCAGGAATAAGCCTTCATCGAAATTCTGGTTGAACCAGCTCGCACGAATGACCGTTGCATCGACGCCGCCTGCGAACACGATTCGTTCGCAATGCTCGGCGTGCTGTTCGCCACGCCCCGACAACAGCACCAACTTCTGCACCCCTGCTGCGACCGCGAAATCCGTAAAGGCCTGAATGGTTTCCGGAGCACCGGGCACGGCAAGATCCGGGTAATAGACCATGTAGACGGCATCGATTCCGTCGAGTGCCGCCTTCCAGGTGGAGGGATCATTCCAATCGAATGGAATGGACATGTTGCGCGAGCCAGGCCGGACGTCGTGGCCCAGGGCTTGGAGGCGGCTGAAAATGCGGCTGCCGGTCTTGCCGGTGGCGCCTGTAATGAGGGTTTTCTGATTGTTCATGACGATATTGTCGGCCCCACACTCAGTACGGTCTATGACTTAGGCTCCATGCTTGCATACCTTTCGTCCAGTAATCTGGGACTTTTAGTAATCCTGGGCTAAAATCCACCATGGCTGAAGCCGTCACCACCATCCCGGAATCACGCGATCCGCTCGCCGAGACCCTGCAGCTTCTACGTCTCACCGGCACTCTCTACTGCCAGAGTGAACTCACGGCGCCTTGGAGCATCGATTTGCCGCCGCTGGAGGATTGCATGATGTTCCATATCGTGACCTCAGGGCATTGTTACTTGCAGCTCGAAGACGAGGAACCCCTGCTGCTTGAACAGGGAAGTCTGGCCTTGATCCCCCACGGCCAAGGGCACCACTCCTTCTCAAGCGCCGAGGTGGAAGCGGTACCTCTGTTCGATCTGCCGATCCAACAAGTGAGCGAACGTTATGAAACCCTGCACCATGGCGGCGGCGGCGCGCGCACTCAACTCACTTGCGGAGTGGTGCGGTTTGATCACGTCGCAGCGGCGCAGTTGATCGCACAACTGCCGAAAGTCATGAAGGTCCATGCCTGGGAAGACGAGGGCGACGGCTGGCTACACAGCACCATGCGCTTTCTCACTCGGGAAGCCAAGGAGTTACGTCCGGGAAGCGAAACCGTGATGACTCGCTTGGCCGACATCCTCATCATTCAAATGATTCGTGCATGGATCGCAAAGGCGCCGGAGCAGGAGCGCGGTTGGTTCGCTGCGCTACGCGATCGCCAAATAGGCCAGGCATTGATGGCGATTCACGATGCCCCCGCCGACGCCTGGACCTTGGAATCCTTGGCCAAGCGAGCCAGCATGTCGCGTTCTGCCTTTGCAGCAAGATTCACTGATCTCGTCGGCGAACCGGCGATGAAATATCTCACCCGCTGGCGCATGCAATTGGCACGCACCCATCTTCGCGAAGGGACTGCCACCCTGACGTCGCTCGCACAGCTTTGCGGTTATCGCTCGGAGCCGGCATTTCGTCGTGCATTCAAGCGCATGTACGGCGTGGCGCCTGGAGCGATGCGGGACCGCTAGCCCTAAACTAAGGCATTATGGGGAAAGTAAACCGTTTTGTATGTGGGCTGAGGATTTCCTGTACCACCCAATTGTTGAATATGAAAGCCTTCTCCTTCCACAATGGGCAAGGCGATATGCGCATGCGGCACACCAGAGTCTCGACTCACGGAAGCCATCGCCTCCCTCTGGGTCGGGCCATTACTGCCCTTTGTGATCCTTACATGGACCGTTCCTGCTTCTCCCTCATGGAAAGCATCAATCTGTACCAAAATCCAACCCGATCCTGAAGCTTCCTCGTATGACATGTTGCAATCATAGTGTCACACTCCATCACGCGGGGAATACGACCTTAAACCCTTCGAGCACCAACTCCATCTCCTCGGACGGCTCCATCTCTTCATCCGCGAGGTCCGCAGTGAAAAAATCCCAGTGGGCGCGACGCCAGTAGGCCAGAGTGCGATCCCCTTCGCCTTCGAGGTAGGCGTGCTCTTCGCCGACGTCGCAGAAACGTCGGACCGTCACGGATGTGGTTTCGATGATGGAGATTGGATTGCCGTCCCAATCGGTAACGACCATCAAATGCCCCACCTTTGGCATCGGCAGACCGCCTTGGTCATACCAGTATTTCAAACTACAGGTCGCAACCTTGATCCCTGCCCGCACCAGGTCAGCGCAGGTGTTGGCGGCTTCCTTTTCAGCGCAGAAATATTCCGCACTGAACGAGGTGCAAGTCTCGCGCTTGGCCAAAGGAAGCGACGCGAGGTATGTATTCAAAAAGGCCTGTGCCCGGGCTTCCATCTACGCCTAGCTAGAGCCCTGTGATTTCTTCCAGTCGTCGGTGAGCTGACCGGCGAAGCCCCAATCGGATTCTTCGATTTCCTGAATCACGATGTGAATGTGCTCCGGCTTCTTGCCGAGCTCCCGCACCAGGGAATCAGTGATGTCCTTGACGAGGTTCGATTTCTGCGAACGCGTCGCGCCCCGAGTGATTTGTACGTTGACGTATGGCATCTTGCTTTCACCCCCTATGGGTGAGCCCTCATCCTAAGCCAACATCAGACATCCTGGGATGGCAATGTTCAATTCCAACCTCGCTTTCCAAGCGTGTCACGAAGCCTGGCAAACTCCAGATTCTTCTTATCGCTCCCGAACCCGGCTTCGACCCGCTTCACGGATGGGTTCTTCAGGACAGGAAGCAGATCCGAAGGTGACTGTCTCTTCGCATCGACGAAGCGGAACTCTTCCAGGCCAGGTGCCCCCTGCAATGCACGGAAATCCTTTAAGCCCTTAAGGTTCTCCAAATGGATCTTACGGAGGTGCACAGAATCGCTGAGACAAGGGATACGAAGCATCCTCGGCAGCGACTGGAGCCGCAGACTCTGCAGCCCCGTGAAGGAACTCAATACATCCAAATCGGCAAGTCCACGTACCTGGCAAGCCTCAAAATCCATCAAGCTCGTCATTCCGCGCAATCCCTCCAGGCAAGTGGTTCCGCCCAAGTGAAGCGCCAAAGACCACAGCCTTGGGAGATCCCTCAAGAATGACAAGTCTTTCACTGTGATGGAGCGAAGCGTGACTTTCTTGAGCCCCATCAGGCCTGAAAGGATTTCGATTCCTTTGGTGTGTCCTTCAATATAAAGCTCTTCCAATTCCCCGAAACGTTTCAGGTGCGATAGATCCGGACGCCGGGAGGAACTGCGCTCCAAAGACAGGCACTTCAAACCTTCCGGAGCCCTTTCCAGGAAATCAAAATCCTCCAACGAAAATACTCCAAGACTGAGTTCCTTCAGATCCGGAAGTAGCCCCAAGCATTCCAAATTCTCCACGTGCTCGCATCCATTCACCGTGAACTTCTGCAATGACGGCATAGCCTCAAGGAACCTCAAATCCACCGCGACGTTGCCAAAGACTCGCAACTCCACCTCAGGCCTTTCTGCGAACAAATACCTGTCCAGCAACGCCCAAATCTTTCCCGGTGGACAGGAGGTCGTCTGCACGGTGCGCAATTGTGGATCTTGCGCTAGTTTCCTGATTCCTCTTATGCCGATGCTTGGATCGAAGGTTGCCCTGGAAGCATGCACATACTCCATATGACTTGGCCACCTCAAGTAATCACCTCTATCACAGGCTAAGGCGTTTCCTCTCCAGCCCGCCCAATTCGTCGGCGCAAGGAGGCTGCGAGTCGGATCCCTACGATCCGTTCCTCGTCCACCACTTCATGCGCGCCGCCCTCGATGAGGTCCATAAGGTAGCGGTGATAGCGGGCGCGCGCGATGACATGGGCTTGGGGGGCGAGTGTGCGCACCAAAGCGACCACCGCCTCAGCAGCTGCAGGATCAGGGATGGTCACGACCACGGCGGCTGCGGAACGGATTCCGGCATGTTGGAGGACGTCGGCATGGGTGGCATCGCCGATGTGGCCTTGCATGCCGAGTTGGTGGGCGCGGGTCAGCAGGCTGGGATTCAGGTCGAGGATCGTGACCTTGCCAGCCAAGCCTTGCACCTTTTGCGCGACGGCTTCTCCGGCTGGGCCGAAACCGATGATGAAGTAGTGCTGCACATCCGGATCATGCACAGGTGCTTTCGGTTTCACCGGCGGCGTGAGCAAACGGAACTTGCTCAAGACCTTGACCACCGTCAGGGCGAAGCGCGGTGCCAGGGCGACCAGATACGGTGACAGGAACAGGGTGCAGATCGTCGCGGAGATCACCAGTGCGAACAGGTCCTCGCTGATCAAGGTGCCGCGTCCGACCTCGGCCAATACGAAGGAAAACTCCCCCGCCTGGCCAAGACAAATGCCGGTAGCCAAGGCACTGGTGTGCGTGAGGCCGAAACGATGCAGGATGAACCAGATCAACAGGGCCTTACCGACCACGATGGCCATCACCGCTGCCAACACCAAAGGCAGGTTCTGCACGAACCAAATCGGATCACCCAGCATGCCGATGGAACTGAAGAACAAGGTCACCAGCAAGGTCCGCAGCGAACTGATATCGGCGCGAATCTGGGTGGCGAAGGGCGATTCCGCCAACAACATGCCCGCAACGAAGGCACCCAAAGCCGGCGACAAGCCCAATTGATGCGCGCCCCACGCCGATCCCATTCCCGTGACCGCCGTCAGCAGAATAGGGAAATCTCGGTTGCGTTGCAGCGAAGGCAAATTCAACACGCGTGGCATCACGCGATTGAAGATCACATACAGGATCAAGATCAACGCCGCCGCCCACGCCAGGGCCTTGAAGAGGCCAATGCCAACCTCACCGGCGGTTCCTTCGCCACCCAAAGCGGTGACCAACAAGACCAGTGGCACCAAGGCGATGTCTTGCATCAGCAGGATGCCGAGCGCATGACGCCCATGCACACTTTCGATCTCTGCGCGCGCCACCAAGACCCGCAACACACAGGCCGTACTGCTCAAGGCAACGATGGCACCAAGCGCGACCGCTGTCCCCCAAGACATACCGAAGGATCCAGCCAATCCCGCAGCCACCACCAATGTCAGAAGGACCTGCGCAGCTCCACCCCCCAAGGCAGCACGTCCTAGTCCACGCAGCCGGCTCCAGGAGAACTCCAAGCCGATCGTGAACAGCAACAATGCCACGCCAAGCTCGGCCAAGGCCGACACATCATTGGCATTCGAAATCGCGCGCAGCGAGTTCGGGCCGAGCAGGGTGCCAGCAGCGAGATAACCAAGGATGGGGCTCTGGCGAAATCGCTCACACACCATCCCGAACACCAAAGCGGTGCCCAGGAGGACCAAGATGTCGAACAGAGCGTTCCAGAGTTCCATGGGTCAACCTTGCGGTGGCTCCTCGGTGCTACCCGGTTTGTGCAATAGACCTGCTCGCTCCAAGTCGCGCATCAGAGGAACCCCCTTGCGCACCTTGGCTGCGGCCTCGGTATCGACCTCGCCTAATAACAGGCCACCATCATCCACACGCCCCGCCACTTCCCCTAAAGGGTCCAGCAGCAGCGCCATTCCCGGAAAGCGCATCACATCGCCTTTGCCACTCAAGGAGGCCTCACCAGCACGATTGCAACTGACCGTCCACACTTGATTCTCTGCGGCCCGCGCGCGACTCATCAACTCAAACACCGGCACCCGTGGCCAAGGCCATTGCGCGCAACACACCAACACATCGGCCTGCTCATACAGCGCAGGACGACAGATCTCCGGGAAGCGCAAGTCGTAACAGATCACCCCCATCACCTTGCCGACCGGAGTCTCCACCGCGACCGGCATACCCATGCCGCGTTCCACCTGACGGCCTTCCCCCGTCGGGCTGAACAACATGCGTTTGCGATATGGTCGTAAGCTGCCCGTTGCCCCGAGGAAATGCAGTTCATTCGCTGGCTTTTCACCTTCGCCACCGGGCGCCGATCCAACCACGGTTAGATCCACCTTTTCCGCAGCAGCATGCACCGCGTCCAAAGCCGCTTCACTCGCGACGCGCATGTCCGGCGCATAAGAACTGAGGAAGGATGTCGTCCACTTTTCGGGCAAGACCAACAGACTTGCGCCAGCACCCGATGCCTTCTCCACTGCCCCCAACACCACTTTCAAATTCACATCCACCTCACCGGGGCGGACGTCGAAAGGGTAGGCGGCAATCTGGAAGCGGGTCATGGACGGAACCTCATGGCCCGATTATCCTATGCCGCGCGTGGGACTCCAAGTCCACAAACGGACCGGTCGGGGACGTAGCTCAGCTGGGAGAGCGTCGTGTTCGCAATGCGAAGGTCGAGGGTTCAAATCCCTTCGTCTCCACCATCCGGCCGCCTATAGAGCCAGATAGCGCGCGTGGACATCCTCGAAGTCCACCGCCAAACGCACCGCTTCACGCAGGGCTGCTTCGTAACCGGCATCATCGCCATCCCGTTCGGCAGCCAGGGCTCGCTGATAAGCCTGTTCCGCCTGCGCCAGACGCCCCTGCAGGGCCTCAATGCGCACGCCGATGTCTTCCCAACCGAAGCCGGCTTCATCCTCTTGGATCGCCTGGTAAAGCGCCAAAGCATGCACCATCTGGTTATCCAGTTCATAGGCGCGCGCGCGACGATAACGATGGTTGTTCTTCTGATCCTGGTTGTCTTCGGCCAGTTGCGCCAGACGCGAAGCATGCTGGACCACGCCGAGCTCGCGTGCTTCCTGCAGCAGGCGATCAGCAGCTTCCGTCGCCCCACCGCGGACGGCAAGGTCCACCGACATCAACTTGGCATCGGATTCGATCTTGGCCTCGATCACCTTGACCAACGCCATCGATTCCTCGTTGGTTGGATCCAGGTGCAAGCTATCCAGGATGGCCACCCAGGCAGGACCATTCAATCCGGCCTCCAGATACATCCGGCCCAAGGCACGGCTTTCATCCGCTAACCCCAAAGTGAGGTCCACCAGACGGCCTTCCGCGAAGGAATCCTCGCCCAAGAGATTGGCAGCGTGCATGAAGGAAGTACGCGCGCGCAGATCTTCATGGGCACGCAGATGCTCCATGCCACGGAAGTAGTAATCCTCGCCGATTTCCTTCTGGGTATCGATCCAGCTGTCCATCCGCCCCAGCAATTCGATTGCCTCAGGGTGCTCCGGATTCCAACTCAAGGCCCGACGCAAAGAAGCCGCAGCCAGCACCGGCTCATTGCCCTCATTGAAGGCATAGCCAAGCTCATAATGACGTTGGGCGGTCTGACGATCACTGCGCTCCAAGAGGTAGGCAATCTCACCCCGACGATCGGCCGGAGCCATTTCGGAAAGGTAAGTCAGGACGGTGCGCGCATCCTCCGGACGATCGAGGTGCAGCAGCTCCCGAGCCCCCTGCTCCAACAGGAAATACTCGGTCCGCGCGATGCGATGGTGGTCGATCTTCTCCTCCGGCATCGATCCATAGATCTCCAGCGCCCTTCGGAAATTGCCCATGGTGAACTGCTTGTCGCCATCCTCAAGGGAGGGCGCGGCGCAGGAAAGGGCGGTGACGGTGGCGAGGGCCAGGACAGAGAGGCGTCGCATGCGGCTATTCTGACGCCTTCTTGCGGTGATGTCCTGCCTGAATTTCCGCCCAAAGGGCAAAAAATCAGTGGGGCATGCGTCCGAAGCTCCACAAACCGAGGCTGCCGAACAGCAAGACCGGTGCACTGCCAGCCAACCAGGGGCTGAGAGCGCCGCGTCCGCCGAAATCGCGCATCAAGAGATCGACCACGAAATACAGGGCACAGAGCAGCAAACCGGTGGCGATTCCCTCCAAAGAGCTGCGTCGTTCGAAGCTGAGGGCAAAGGGTAGGCCCAAAGCCAGCAGGATCAGCGGGACGAATGGCCACAAACGCAGACCCCACAGCAGGGTCTCGGCTTGGCGGTGATCGGGGTCGCCGAGCAGTAGCGCATCCAGGTCGGCTGCGCTTAAGTCCAAGGGCCGGGAATGAGCAAAGTAGGAGCGCTCCAAATCGACCGGCGCCAGGCCTTCGTGGTAGAACCGCGCGACCGGCTCCTCACCGGCATCATGGATGCGGACGCCATCCGTCAGGGTCCAGGCGCCCCCCTGCCAGACCGCCGTCGAAGCCAAGACGCGTTCATCGCGGCCTGCGGCGTCGAGCGAAAAGACTTCGAGACCGGTAACGGTGGGAACTTCACCAGGAGTGAAGCGGGCCGCATGCAGGCGGACGTCGCCCTCGCCGCGGGCCCAGAGGTCGGTGGGTTCCCAGGGGATCTGATTGAAGAACTGGCGCTGCAGGCTTTCATGCTCGCGCAACACACCGGGCAGGGTGGCTTCGCGCAGGAAGGCGAGTCCAGTCGCCAGGACTCCGGCGGCGATCAGGATGGGCAGGAAGGCGCGCCAAGTCGCTCGTCCGGCAACCAAGATGGGTGTCCATTCGCGGTTACGCAGGAGTGCGGTCACAGTGCCAAGGCCTGCGAGCAGAGTGATGTACGGTGCGAACTGCAGCAACAAGAACGGCAGGTTCAGCAGGTAGTAATACATCAGGTCCCCACCGCCCACCCCTAGTTCGGGCAGCGCGAAGGCTTCCTGGAACTCATCGGCCTTGCCCATGATCTCGAGCACTGTGAATAGGCCCAAGAACGCGGCGGCCACCACCAGCCATTGGCCGAGGAAGGAACGCAACACATAACGATCGAAGCGCTGCATCACACGCGCACCGGTCGAGTGAACAGCCATGCGCCGACAGGCACCAGCACGAGTGGTGGCAACCATGCAGCCACCAAGGGCGACAGGGTGCCCTTCTCCTCGAAGCTATCGCAGAGGTAGAAGACGGGGTAATAAAGGAACAGCAGCAGTCCGAGGGAAGCTGCGAACGCGGCCATGAAACCGCCTTTGCGCAAACGCCAACCAAGAAGTGCACCGACGAAGGCGAGTGGCAAGGATGCCATGCACATCGCCCAACGCTGCCAGTAGATGAAACGGAAGTGCTCATGCCGCTTGGGGCCGAGCGTGCCGCTATCAAGCATCTTCACGATTTCCGAGGAAGGCAAATCCTTGGCACGAACTTCATCCTGTTGCGCCTTTTGGATGTCTTCCAAATTAAAGCTAAGCCACGTCTTCTCAGGGTTCGAGAACAAGCCGCGGGTGTCGCGGAAGGTGCGCAAGCCATCGAAAGTGAAGCCGAGGACCGGACCATTCACCGTCATGCGCGCGGAGTCGGCGCGCAAACGAAGCTCATCACCTTCGACCGGAGAGGGTGTGGCGCCGGCTTCCTTCTTGCCTTTCTTTCCCTTTGGCTGCGGGTCGGGGCTCTCCAAACTCAACAACACATCGTGGAAGACGCCGGGGCCACTGCGTGCGCCCCAGGACAGATAAAGCCCTGCATATTGCAGTTCGCTCGAACCCGGATTGGTGTTCTCCAAGGCCGCGATCGGCACCCGATTGAGCAAACCGCGCATCTTCTGATAAAGCCCTGGCACCACCTCGGTGGTGAGTGGATAGCTGATCACGAACATCACCAGGCCAGCCATCATGGCTGCGCCCAACAGGCGCGTCGGACGATAGCCGGCGGCGAAACCGGCGACATGCTCGAGGTTCGAGGCCATGCGTCCATAAGTGAGGACCACGCCGATGAGCAGCACCACCGGGAAGAAGTACGGCAGGGCCTGCCCCACGATCAGCGGCACCAAACTCAAAGGCACCCACAGCGGTGCTCCCTGACTGGTCGAACTGGCGCGAATCGCGGCGCCTAGACCGATAAGAAAGACCACGCCCGCAAGCACCATGAACAGGCGCTGCAGGATCTCCAGCAGGTATGACCGGGTCAGGATCATGCGGCAAAGGATAGCAGGACGGACTCTGTTACCCTTGGCCCGTGTCGTCCCTGGCCTCGGAAATCCTTGCCCGCTTCGCGCCTGAGATCGGAGCGGTCGAACCACCCCTCCTACGCGGACTCTTGCAACGCGCCTTGGAGGGAGAGGGTGAAGTCCTGCGCTTGTCCGAACGTCGGTTGGTCTTGAAACTGGATGCCACCGCCGACCTTGGCCCCTTTCTGCTCAAACTGGATGCTCCGCAGCGACGCCTGGAAGGATTGCGTCGGATGTTGCGGACGCCACCAGCCGAGCGCGAGGCCCAAGCCTGGATTGCCTTGGACGCTGCCGGCAAACGCGGTGATTGGGCTGGATTGCCCTTCCCCATCGAGCAGATGGCCTATTGTCAGCTCGACGCCGCCCGCGGTTGCTTCTGCCGGCCCTTCGTTTCCGGCAGTCATGGTTCGGCCTTCCGCCCAGAAGACCTCGCGGCAGCTGGATTGGGCTTGGCGCGCCTGCATCAAGCGGGCTGGACCGATGCGGATCTCAGTCCTGGGGATCTACTCCTGAACAAGAACTTCGTGCTGCTGCCGTTGGATCTGGGGCATGCCAAGGTCGAGGATGCGCCCACCACCGTCGATGACCGACGTCGGGATTTGATCCACATCTTGGGCGGATGGTCGGTCAGCCAGCGTCGGCTGTTGGCGCAGGATTTTCTACGAGCCTATGCCGAGGCTGGACCTTTGCCGGATGCGGCGGAGCGGCTGATCGACCTGGCTTTGCTGTGGCGTCAGGAGATCCTGAAACGTCAGGCGCATCGGTGTCTGCGCCGGACGTCGGACTTTGAGGAAGTGGAACATGGCATGTTGCGCACTTCCGGAGTGGCGCGGGCGGCGTCGGTGGTGTTGGAGTTGGATTCGGTGGAGCGGGCGCGGAAGGCATGGCGTCAGCTCTATGAATTGGAACTCCATGGGGTGCCTAGCCTGCAGATCGCACGCCTGGAACACACCACGGTCTATGCGGCCGTACCCCAACATGGCATGCGCGAACCGGAGGAAGTGCTGGATTTCTTCCGCGTCTCCGGCATGGCGCAGGATACGGAGGAACCATGGGGGCGCGTCATGCCGCACCCGGATGGAGGCTTTTATCTCCATCCAGAACCTTCGGCCTGGGCTTAGAACTACCGCTTAGTGCTGGTGCTCGTCTTCGCCACCGTCGACGTAACCGAGGTCGCTCAGCGCCGCCAATTGTTCAGCTGACAACACCACGCCATCTTGGCTGAAGCGGTCGCGCAGTAACTCTTCTTCCAAGACCGTCTCGAGACGCCCCTGGAAATCGGCCTGGTCCAACAGGTTGTTGGCTTCTTCCGGGTCCACCGACAGATCGTAGACCGCCGTCGGGGTGAAGCCATCGGCACTGCGACGCACGATCATCTTCTGCGGACCAATGCGGATCATGATGCGCATGTCATCGTGCACCACGTGCACTTTCTCTTCCAGCGGTCCATCGCCGAACACCGGACGCCCGGTCATGGTCTGCGGAATCTCCAATCCCGCGAACTCCAGGATCGTCGGCGCGACGTCTGCGACATCCGGGATACCTCCCCGATGCACACCCTTGGCCACGCCAGGCCCCATCATCAGGAACGGCACGCGAATCGAATCCTGATACAGGTGGTTGCCGTGGATCAGCGAATCATTCTCGCCGAACTGTTCGCCGTGGTCACCCGTGATGATCCACAAGGCCGGACGCCCGGATTCTTCCACCCGCTTGCGCACCTCACCCAACAATCCATCCAGGTACAAGGCATTCTCCAAGTACATGCGACGGTAGTACTCCGCCCCCGCCTTGGCCTCGGCATGCACCACCGGATCATCCGACTTCAGGTCATCGCGCATGGTGTGCAGCTGTTCCAGCAGGATCATGCCGTTATGCGTATCAGGCCCCTGATAACGCTCCGGCAGTTCCGGTAGACCTGCGGTGAGGGTGCCGCGGAACGGCGCCGGCGCACCATAAGGATGGTGCACATCGAGGTAGTGCAGGAAGAAGAAGAACGGGCGATCATGCTTATAGAGCTGATCGAGCACTTCCATGCCTTGGTTGGTGGTCACGCGACCACGCTCTTCCAGACCATGTCCATCCAGGCCACGTGGCGGACGGTTCAGGGCGCTGTAGGACGAATGCGCCAGCAAGAACAGGATCGCTTCCTGCGGTACCAAAGCGCCCAACCAGGAATCGGTCTTCAAGTGCCCCAAGCAAGCGGTGCGCGGACCGAATTGCGGGGTGGTGCTGTCGTCGTAGAGATCGAAGCCGACATTGAAGCCCATGTCTCCCGCGATCAACGCGTTGGAGATC
>JBMYYH010000075.1:0-15383 GCA_049609225.1 Planctomycetota bacterium
CCATTCAAATTCTCCAAGTCGCTGAAGGGGGGCTCAATTCCCTGTCTAGCCTGATCACTAGAGCGAGAGAACTTTCGATCCAAGCTTCAACAGATACGGTCAGTCGCACTCAAAGACTCAATATCGACCTCGCGCAGGAGAGCTTTAATCTCCGGTACGAAAAGCGGCGACATGCTGAGACCGGTGTAGCCGACTCCCGCAAGGAAGAAGGCACCAGCTGGCTGACCGGCCATCTCGCCACAGACGGTGGCTGGAATTCCGGCATCCTTGCAAACTTTGGCGATGTAACTAAGTACGCGCAGGTTTGCGGGGTGATATGGCTGATATAGATCCGTGACCCAAGGATTATCGCGGTCGACCGCGAACAGATATTGGGTCAGATCGTTGGTTCCGACGGAGACGAAATCGACCTCCTGGACGATATCCGGAAGCGCCATGGCGGCAGCCGGCACCTCGATCATCACGCCGAAGCGCACGCCGAGTTCCTCCTTGCCGGAAATCGCCCGCAACAGGGCTTTGGCTTGGCGGATCTCCTCCACATTGGTGACCATCGGCAACATGATGTTGACGTTGCCATCCTCGCGGCAATCGCGCAGGGCCTGCAGCTGCATCAGGAACAGATCCTGCCACTTCAGGCTCAAGCGCAGACCGCGCCACCCCAATGCCGGGTTGCCCTCTTTGGGCATATCGAAATAGCGCAGAGGCTTATCCCCACCCACATCCAGGGTGCGGAAGGTGACCGACTTGCCCGGGAAACGCTTCAGCACCGCGGAGTAGATCTCGCGTTGCTCATCGCCACTCGGGAACGAAGGGCGCTCCATGTAAGCGAACTCGGTGCGGAACAGGCCGACGCCATTCACCGTCTCGAGATCGAACATGTCGAGATCCCGAGGCGATTCAATGTTGACGCGAATCTTGACTTCGGTGCCATCCTTGGTGTGGCCCGCCTTCTTAGCCGCACTCGCCAACACACCACGCACATGCGCGCGCTCGGCCGACAAGGTCAACGCGGACTCGCGTTCCTTATCGGTGGCATTGAGGATGATCACGCCACTATCACCATGCACCACGCAGGACTGCCCGGAACGTGCGCGTTCATCGACGCCCTCCACTCCAGTCACGGTGGGAATGCCGAAGCTGCGCGCCAACACTGCGCCGTGGCTGTAACGTCCGCCGCGCGAGCAAACGATGGCGGCGACCTTCTCGCGCGGATAACTCACGACCAAGGTGGGCGTCAGTTCTTCGGCGACCAGGACCAGGTTGCCCGGGCCACCGCTTTTCGCGGCTTCCACATCGCCTTCGGAGAGTTCGCGTAGGACGGCATTCCAAGGATCGCGCAGGTCGGCGGCCCAAGACTTGATATCGCCACCTTCCAGACTCTCGAACAACTTGCCGAACTTATCCAGCAAGGCCTGGATGGCGGATTCTGGCGCCATCAAGTCGTCGAGGATCCAGTCGCGCAAACTCTTCAGCGCTTCCGGGTCCTGGAGGACGGCCGCCTGAGCGCCGTAGATGGCCGCATCCTGTAGCCCCAGCTCCTTGGCGGTGGCTGCCTGGATCTCCTGCAAACGCCTCAAAGCCGCCGCACGCGCCGATTCCAGCAGTTTCAGCGACCTTTCCGCATCATCCGCATCGATCCGACGCATGGGGATGCGTCGTTTGGTGTGGGTCAGCGCCACGAACACCGCACCAACACCAACCCCAGGGGCGATGTGGGTGCCGTTGAGCTCGAGGCGGTCCGGTCCCATACGGTTTAGGTAGCTGCAGCCGCAGGCTCCGGACGCGTCCAGGAAGCCATGCAACGCTGAAGGATCGACACCAACTCCGAGATTGGAACGCGTTCCTGCGCCATCGAATCACGCTCGCGCAAAGTGACGCAACCGTCTTCGGAAGTTTCCCCATCGACAGTCAGGCAGAACGGCGTACCGATTTCATCCTGACGGCGATAACGACGTCCGATGGACTGGTTCTCCTCGATGGTGGTGCGGAAGAAGGGGCGCAGCATCGCTTCGACCTCGGCAGCCTTCTCCGGCATGCCTTCCTTCTTTACCAAAGGGAACACCGCAACCGTGACCGGCGCGATCTTCGGATGGAAGCGCAACACCACGCGCTGCTCCTTGCCTTCCCCTTCTTCTTCGTAGGCATCCACCAGGAAGGTCATCGCCGTACGATCGCAACCGGCAGCCGGCTCGATCACATAAGGCGAGATGTGCTCATTGGTCTGGTTGTCGAACCAGGTGAGCGAAGTGCCGCTGGCCTCCGAATGCTTCTTGAGGTCGTAGTCGGTGCGATTGGCCACTCCTTCCAGTTCGGACCAACCGAACGGGAACAGGTATTCGACATCCCCACAACCTGCGGCATAGTGCGCAAGTTCATCCTGCGCGTGCTCGCGCATCCGCAGCTTCTCAGGGTTCACGCCAAGATCGAGATACCACTGATAACGTTCCTTCTGCCAGTAGTCGTACCATTGAGGCGCTTCTTCCGGACGACAGAAGAACTCCATCTCCATTTGCTCAAACTCGCGTGTGCGGAACACGAAGTTGCCCGGCGTGATTTCGTTGCGGAAACTCTTACCGATTTGGGCGACGCCAAACGGGAGCTTCTTACGCGTACTGTTCACTACATTGGCGAAGTTGATGAAGATGCCCTGCGCAGTTTCGGGGCGCAGATAGGCAACACTGGCCGAATCCTGCACCGCCCCGACATTGGTCTCGAACATCAAGTTGAACTGGCGCACATCGGTCCAATCATCCGTGCCACTGACCGGGCACTTGATCTTCTCATCCAGAATCAGCTGCTTGAGGCCCGCGTTATCGGAAATCACCGTGTTCAGCTTCTCCGTGAGCGCTTCCACACGGTCCATCTTGCCCTTCTTGCGGTACTTCTCGATCTTGTTCTCGACCAAGTGATCCGCGCGATACCGCTGCTTGGAGGTCTTGTTGTCGATGAGGGGGTCCGAAAAGCCGCCGACGTGCCCCGAGGCGCGCCAGACATCGGGGGACTGGATGATCGCCGAATCGATGCCGACGACATCCTGACGGGCGTAAACCATCGCCTCCCACCAGGCATCCTTTACGCGCCGCTTGAGTTCCACTCCCAGTGGACCCCAATCGTACGTAGACCCTTGTCCACCATAGATTTCCGACGCTGGGAACACGAATCCCCGGCGCTTGCACAGGGACACGATTTTGTCCATCACATTGGGTGCGGGCTTAGCCATGACCGGGTGATTCTACCCGCGCGGGAGAGGCTACGTGATACACTCCATCTGCCTCAAATAGGCTGTTTTTTTGCCCAATCTAGCCCCGTTTTTTCGAACATGACTTTTTTAAACCATATCTCCGTGGGAATCGGTCTGTGCACACTGCTCCCCACCCTCACCGCGCAGGGCAACACCCTGCACTATCAACTCGATGGCGCCGCTGTTGGTGATCAGTTCGGCTACGCCGTTGCCCGTCTCGCTGACATCGATGGCGATGGCTTCGGCGACTTCGTCGTGACGGCACCCTATGCGGATCCAGGCGGCCTGGTCGATGCCGGGAGCGCCTTCGTCTACTCGGGAGCCGCAGGCACCCTACTCCACACCTACCACGGTGCAACGGCAGGTGACCGCCTTGGCATGTCTCTCGCCAACATCGGAGATGCTGATGGCGATGGCTTCGATGACTTCACCATCGGCGCACCCTTCGCTGACATCAATGGCCTTGTCGACAACGGCGGGACCTACACCTACTCCGGCGCTACCGGCCTTCTGATCCGTCAGTTCCGCGGCTTCTTCAACGATGGCCAACACGGGCGTTCCGTTTCCTGGGTTGGCGACATGGACCAGGATGGAAAGATGGATTTCCTCGCATCGGAACCGAATGCGAATCCTCAATCCAATGGGTTGTCCCTCGGCAACGTCAAGATTTACAGCCCTGCCCGCGGCACCGCTTTCTTCACGATGACCACGAGTTATCATTTCGGCGATCAGGTCGCGAGTGCCGGAGATATCAATGGTGATGGGGTCAACGAGATCTTCGCCAGGAACGCCTACTACGGCTTCGGTTCCCCCAGAAACCTCCGCATCTTTCGCGGGGATGATGGATCGACCCTGATTGGTGTTTCCGATTCCGGGGAAGCCATGGATCAGGCCAGGCTTTCCTTCGCGCGCTTAGGAGACTTGAACCAAGATGGATTCCCTGACTTTGCGGTCGGCTCCGAGGCGGCAGGTTCCCTTGGAACCAACCGCGGCGTCGCCAATTTCTATTCCGGTCTGACAATGAATCCGATCCGGCACTTCTCCGGCCCCAATGATTACGATTATTACGGCACGAGCGTGGCCGGCAATGCTGACTTAAACGCGGATGGAGTCCTTGATTTTGGGCTCGCCGTCGGCGGCACCTTCCTTGGAGCGACCAATCGCATCCAGGTTCATTCCGGTGTGAACTCCAACCTCCTTTTCGAGATCCACGGCAGCGATGGATTTGGAAGTGCGCTTGATTTCCTCGCGGATGTGGATGGCGACGGCCTCGGTGATGTGGCTGTTGGATCCCCCCTCGCTTCCCCTGGTGGCCTGAGCAGCGCCGGCACCCTTTCTGTCTACCGATAATCGTTATGAACCCAGTCCTTCCACTTTCGGTCTTGAGCGCCCTTTGTTGCGCACCTCTGCTGTCCGCGCAAGCTGGCGGCGAACGGACCCTCCATTGGGAAACCTTCGGCCAACCAGGCGAATCCCTGGGTTATTCCGGCCTCAACCTTGGCGACATGGATGGGGATGGCCTAGACGACTTCATCGTCACCACGACCCCTCCTACCAATGGCCGGCCGGCCTTCACCGTCTACTCAGGCGCTACTGGCGAGGAGATCTACAGCCGCACCCTGCATACCGTGGGAGATGTCTCCGTCGGTGGCGGCCACGATTTTGACAACGATGGAGTACCGGATTTTGCGATCGGATCTCCCCGAGCGAACTCCGTGTTCCTCTATTCCGGAGCCCACGGCGCACTCATCCGAACCCTCCAAGGTGGCGGGTCCTTCGGTGCTAGTGAATCCATGGGGGAACGAGTCCTCATGACGGATGACCTGAATACCGATGGCGTTCCAGATGTTGTCGCAAGTGGCCTCGGCACGGATTCCGGCACCTCTCAGGCTGGCATCGTCAGGGCTTTTTCGATCGACGATGGTTCCACCATCTTCTTGGAACGCGGGGGCGTGAATTACGACAAGTTCGGCTCTGGTCTGGTGGAAGCTGGCGACTGGAACAGCGATGGCTGGATGGATTTCTTCGTTGGCGCAAGGGATCGTTACGTCGGAGGACAACGCCCAGGTGCGGTGTATCTCCTTTCCGGAATCGACGGAAACAAGACTCTCCTGCAGGGAGGCTTGGGTGACGACGATGCATTCGGCACTGGCCTAGCACTCCTGGATGACCTCAATAACGACGGCTTCCCGGAGCTTTTGGTTGCCGCTTCCGAGCGAGACACCGACCCGGGGTTCGAGAATAGGCAAGGCGGTTACGCCGTGCTTTCTGGAGTTGATTTCTCAGTCCTGCGTACAGAAGATGGCCAACTCGACGAACAGCAGATGGGATATGAAGTCGGCGTCTGCGAGGATTACGACAACGATGGGGTGCGCGAATACCTCGTTTCCTCCAAGTCCAGCGCCACCTATCCCTCAGGCGTTATCTCCATGTACTCTGGAGCCACCGGTCTCCTGCTGCATAACTTCGAGCTTCCGAATGCGCAGAACAACGGGCGCCTCGGCTCCTTCGTAATCTGCCTGGATGACCTTGATGGCGACAGCAAGAGCGAGTTCTTGGCCGGAGACCCCAAAGGTGGCACCGGCAACATGGGCTCGATCCATCGCTTCAGTTTCGACAGTTTCTTCAGTGTCGATGGCTACACCGCTTCTGCGGCAAATGGTCAGGTCGTCAACTTCACCCTGAACTTGCCGACGGCCGCTGCAGGCCTGGATTACAAAGTCCTGGTCTCGGCAGCTGGCATCGGACCGGTCACTTTCGGCGTGGACATCCCCGTTTCGCCCGACAGTTTCGTCACCGACAGTTATGGCGGCAACTACCCGCTGCCTACGACAAACCTGCACGGAATCCTCGATGCCAACGGCGATGGCTCCGGATCTGCCACTTTCCCAGCCGGACTAGCCCCGAACTTTATCGGGCGCAGCTTGTACTTCGCGGCCATCGCGGAGCAGGCAGGCTTCCAGCCCGCCTACTCCACGACGCCGATTTCTGTAACGATCGTGCCCTGATTTACAGGACCGGGATGATGTGGCTGTTACTCACATATCCAAGCGGCAAGTTCACCGCTTGGGTGTAGAAAGTACGGCCAGTACCGGCCAGGGGCACGGTGATCGTCAGACTGCCACTTCCGGCGGCATCGGCTTGCACCACATTCAAGACCTGAATCGGCTGCGAAAGATCGAGCGGACCCACGAAGGTCTGCGTCGGGCCGGCGCCTGTCAGGGAGTAGAGCAGATACACATTGCTGTTGGGGACGGCGTCGGTGTAACTGAGTGTGGCGGATTGGCCGGCCGTCATGGGAGTGACGGAGTAGGTCAGGGTTGGGGCTGGTGGGCCGTCCTTCTGGGCTAAGCCTTGGGCGAAATCGGTGGTGGCGCCGATGAGGGTGCCGGAACCAGTCGCCGGGTTGACCGACCACAGTTGTCCGCCGGTGCCGCCGCCAACCAACGTGGCGAGCAAACGGTTTTGGGTGTTGTCCCAAGACAGACCACGCCAGTTTCCGGACACCCCGATGGGATTCGCCAATGGGTTCATCACGCCGGAGCTCGGGTCGATCAGAAAGATCTGCCCCTGCCCGTTGAGGCCAAAGAGTTTGCCGCTGACGGCGTCCATCGCCATGCCTTCGATCTGATCCGGCACATTGCCGTTGCCGACGAAGGTGGAAGCACCATTCGCAGGGTTGATGCGGTAAAGAGCATCGCCGGTGGTCACGGAATAGAGCACGTCAGCCGCAGCATCGTGCGCCAGGCCATTGAACTGCCCCCCACTCGTGAATCCGACGGTCGTGAAGGCACCGGTGGTCTGGTCCAAGGTCACCAGCGCGTTGGTGCTGGTATTGATGCCGTAGAGCGTGGTGTTGGCCTGATCATAAGCGAGGCCGTTGATCGACTCGCCGCTTGGGATGCCCTGCACGCCGAGCGAAGTCCAGGCACCTGTGGCGGTGTCGATGGTGCCGGTTTCGTCGAGGGAGACATCGGACCCGAACAGGGTTTGGGCTGGAAGCTGGGAAGCTGTGCCTACAAAAAGGCCAGTCCATAGGAGTACGGAGAGGGGGGATCGCATAACCAAACCTAACAAATGTTGGATTTAGGGTTGACATATCCCGCCGCTTATTGAAATTGAGTCTCATTACCAACAAGGACCGCCCCCTCAACGGGTTGACCATGAAAAACACGCTCCTCACCTCACTCCTGTCTCTGGGACTCGCCACCGCCGCTTTGGCCCAAGAAGGAAACCACCAGCACCAGGTCACCTTGGAGCTGCCAACGCTCCAGGCCGGCACACAGGTGACTTTCCGCCTCCGCTCCACCGCTATCGGGCAGCCTGCTCGGATTCTCGTCGGGCGCCCGGCGGCGCATTCCTATGCAGCCCCGCATGGCCTACAGCTTGTCAGCACTCAACCTGGATTCGCTTTCCAGGGCAACATCGGCGCTGACGGCCTGCTGGAGATTCCAATTTCGCTCCCATCCCCTCTTGGAATCCCAGCGGGCTATCCCGTCGCGGTTCAGGGCGCGGTGCTGAGCCAGAATGGCCAAGGCCTCTTCACCGATCGGCACACGCTGACCGTGAATCCCAATCAAAATGCTACTTGGGTGGATCGCAGCAGCCAGATCCCCGCAAGCAATCTCATCGAAAGCGGTGAAATGGTGGCCGTCGATTACGACCGTGACGGCGACCGCGACCTTGTGCTCACCGGAACCACTGGTTTGCGTTTCTACACCAACCAAAACGGCACCTTGGTTGACGAAACGGCCACGCGCATCGTTGCGGCTGATAATGGCGTGGCCTTCGCAGTGCATGCAGCGGACTTCAACCTGGATGGACATCAAGACCTCATGGTGAGTGGCCGCCTCGACCCGAATGATGTCCCGATGGCGTCAAGCATTTTCCACAATGATGGAACCGGCTCTTTTAGTAACGCGATCGGCTCCACAGTTCTGCCCATGGCTCTGGAAGCGCATTCCGTGACGGCCATCGGTGATATCGACGGCGATGGCGACCTCGACATTCTCATCACTGATGGTGGCTATCACAGTGGTGGCGTTACCCCTCAGACCATCAGCTTGATCCGTGATCAAGGCGGATTGCAAGGTGGCATCCAAGGTGCATACCTCGAGGACGCAGTGTTTGCAGTCGGCACTTTCAATCAGATCACGAATGCTGCAGCCGGCATCGATCTCGGTGATGTCGACAATGATGGCGACCTGGATATCGCCGTAGCACGTGCAAATGCCGAGCAAAACCAGCTGCTGCTTAATGATGGAGTTGGTGGCTTCACCGATGCAACTTTGCAACTACCGGTGTTCTTCGACCGCAGTTCCGATGCGGAGTTCGCAGACCTTGATGGCGATGGTTATCTCGATCTCATCTTCATGAACAGCCATGTCAGCACGGCCCCAGCGGACTCCGGCGACGTGCTCTACAACCGCGGCGCAGTGCAACCAGGCTTCTTCGAAGACGGCGGCACGCGTTTCCCAGACACCTTCGATGAAGACCTGCAGATTCGTTTGTTCAGCCTTACCGCAGACATCGAAGGAGATGGCGACCTCGACATCGTGATGATGCCGCACGAGTTCTTCGGAAGCACCTCACCATTCGTCGGGCAGCCATGCCTGTTCCTGAATCAAGGCGGTGCACAGGGCGGCACGGAAGGGGTCTTCATCAAAGACATCAACTTCTTCCACGCCGGCGCCAATCCGCTCGACACCTTCGTCAGCAGCGGCGGCGCCCTTTTTGACCTCGATCAAGATGGCGATTTGGAGTTCTACGTTGGGAGCTCTGGCGGGATTGTCAATCCACTCAACACGGAAGATTTCCTGCTCGAGAACGTACTGCTCTAGGGAACATTTTATGCCTGGGCTCCGACATCGCGTCGGGGCCCTTTTCTTGGGATCACCACAACCATGCGATTACTCACACTTCTCTTACCCATCCTGCTCGCCACTCCGGCCTGTTTTTCCAGCTCCGAGTCCGACTCCTCTGACACCGCCCAGGAGCGCCATCATGCCACGGAGACTCACGTATCCGACGCTGGACACATTGTCGCCAATGAGCAGAAGATTGGAGTCCTCCTTGCTAGTCACGGCTCGCGTTCTCCGCACTGGCGCAAAATGCTCTTCGGCGTGGAAGAGGCGGTTCAAGAACGCGTCCTGACGAATGGATCCATCCAAGGCATCAAGACCGCCTTCATGGAGTACACCGAACCTTCCATCGCCACCCGCATGAAGGAGTTTGATGCAGAGGGTTACACCGACGTCATCGTGGTGCCCCTCTTCCTGACCGTTAGCTCGCACTCCTTCGACGACATCCCCACCATTCTGTATCAAAAGGAAGACGCCAATGCGCTCAAAGTCCTCAAAGGTGAGAACATCGAGCGCTACCGTCCTGATGCCAATGCAGTCCTTACCAAGGAGCTCGATTTCTCCGGTTTCCTCGCTGGCAACGTCCGACGGCGAGTGGCTGGCTTGAGCAGCGACCCTGCCAACGAAGGCGTTTCCTTGATTGCCTACGGAAGCGCTGCCTACAACCAAGAGTGGGAGGACCTGATGAACGCCATCGGCAAAGAGTTGGCCGTGGATCCTGGAATAGCCATCACCACCTTCGGTTGGTGTGGCCACATCGTTTCCTATGAACTGGATTCCACGCGGAAATCGATTCAAGCCATCCTCAAGCAGAAGGAGCGCGCTTTGGTCATTCCGGTTTTGGTCGCCTACGATGAGATGTTCCAAACCGGCATCATCGGCGGCGCCATTCAATCCATGACTCCCGAGGAACAAGAGCGCATCGATTACCTTCCGGACGCCATCCTTCCAGACCCCGACCTCGAGGCCTGGATTGTTACCGAAGCCCTGCAGCACGCAGCTGCCCTGCGCGAGCCGACTGTCGGTATTGCGCAGGCAGTCGACGCCTTGATGTAGAAGCGATGAAGAAAGCTCGTTATTGGATGCGGGTCTTCCACCGAGACCTTGGCTACTTCTTTGCCGGTGCCGTCATCCTGTTCGCAATCTCCGGCTTGGCGGTAAACCATGCCGGGGATTGGGACCCTGACTTCGTTGTAGAGCATCACGATGTTGTTCTTCCGCTCCCACATGCCTCCGGTGACCTCACGACTGACCAAGTAAAGCGGGCACTAGGAGAACTACTCGTCCCGGTAGGCGCCTATCGCACCCATGATTTCCCTTCGCAATACCAAGTCAAGGTTTACCTTGAGGATGGCTCCATCCTTGCCGACAGGCGTAGTGGTGTAGGCTCCTATGAAAGCGTTCGCCCTAGGCCGGTACTGTACGCACTGAACCGACTGCATCTGGATCCAGCGAGTTGGTGGCTTGTTTTCTCGGACATTTTCGCTGTTTCCCTTTTCGTCTTAGCCATCACCGGGGTATTACTACTTCGAGGGAAACACGGACTGTTAAAGCGCGGAAAGTGGCTGGTCGGCGCTGGGCTTCTTGCTCCTGGATTCGGTATCTTTTTCTACGGATAATTCCTGAACCGTCCACCAGGAAACGCGTTTGATTCCCATGCTGCTCACTCTGTCCCTGTTGCTCCCCCAGCAGACACCCTCTCAAGGCCCCTCTGAACCACTCAAGCCGATTCAAGCGGAAGAAGTGGTGGTCACAGCATCCGCCTTCGCCGCCGACCCGCTCGACCTGCCGTATTCGGTCGAGACCCTGGATCAGATGTGGCTACGCACCCGCGCCCGCACCCTGTCCGAATCGCTGATGCGAACACCCGGCGTCATGGTGCAGAAGACTGCCCAGGGACAGTCTTCGCCATTCCTGCGGGGCTTCACCGGATTCCGCACCCAGATGTTGATCGATGGCGTGCCGCTGAACCATGCCGCCATGCGCGAAGGCCCGAACCAGTACTGGAGCACGGTGGATCATCTTTCGGTGGAGCGAGTCGAACTGGTCCGCGGCCCGTCGAGTGTGTTGTACGGATCGGATGCGATCGGTGGCACCGTCAATGCCATCTCGCGTCGCGCGAAGGTCGGTGAACCTGGATTCAACCTCGGCGGCACCAGCTTCACACGATATTCCACCGCCGAAGATTCCTGGACCCAGCGGGTCGAAGCGGTGATGAACCAGGGCTCTGAATGGGGTCTGCTTGGCGGCATCACGGTTTCTCACTTCGGCGACCTGGAAGGCGGCAGCGGCACTTTGCCGGAGACTGGTTACAGCCAGTACGCCGGCGACCTGCGTTACGACCACTACTTCGGTGGACGTTTCGTCTGGACCACGGCGGCGCAGACGATGCGTCAGGTGAATGTGCCGCGCACACACAAGACCATCTTCGCAGTGCCTTTTGCCGGCACTTCGATCGGTTCGGAGTTGCGTCGGGATCAGGATCAGACGCGCGATTTGTTCTACACCCGCCTAGCTTGGGAACGTGGTAAGGGACTGTTGGATGAAGGCGAAGTCACCTTGAGTTATCAGCGCCATGCCGAGGATCGCGATCGTCTGCGCAGCGGTGCACGACGCGACCTGCAGGGTTTCGAGTTGAACGATCTCGGGTTGACCGCGCGTTTCCAAAGTGCACCGCGGGCTTCTGGCATCTGGTCCTTCGGTACTGAGATCCATCATCAGACTGCGGATAGTTTCCGCCACAACTTCGTGTCGGGTGCCTACACCGGGTCGGCGATCCAAGGCGCTATCGGCGACGACAGCAGCTACACGAGCTTGGCTGCCTATGTGCAGAACGAGTTGTTGATCGCCGAAGACTTCAGCATCATCCCGGGCGTGCGCGCGAGTTGGTTCTCGTTGAAGTCGGATCGCGTCGACAACCCTGGCACTGGCCCCGCCATCCTGCAGTTGGATGAGGATTGGTCCGATATCACCGGCAGTGTGCGTGGGGTTTGGTATCTCACCGACCAGACCACGCTCTATACCGGTCTATCGCAGGGCTTCCGCGCACCGAACCTGTCCGACCTCACATCTCTGGATGCCACTAGTGCAGTGGAAACGCCCTCCCCCGACCTGCAACCGGAACACTTCCTGCAGCTGGAAGTCGGCAGTAAGGGTCGCAGTGGCGCGGTGCAGTGGCAAGCTTCGGCTTACCGCACTTGGATCGACGACATGATCGTGCAATCCCCGACTGGTGTTTTCATCAGCGGCACTCCTGAGGTGCAGAAAAGCAACATCGGGGATGGCTGGGTCATGGGTGTGGAACTCGACCTAACCCTTGCCTTGGATGAGAACTGGTCACTGTTCTTGAATGGCGGCTGGCAGGACGGCGAAGTCGATCAACTGACGCTGCCGTCGAGTACGGTGTCGCGCGAACCGGTGAGCCGTTTGGCTCCCCTGCAAGGCAGCACCGGCGCGCGCTGGCAATCCTCCGATCGTCGTTGGTGGGCGGAAGGTTGGATGTGGGCCGTCGACAATCAGGACCAACTGGCTCTACGCGATGTCACCGATACCTCGCGCATTCCGGCCGGCGGAACTCCTGGATTCACCATCTTCGGGGTATCCGGTGGCGTCGCCATCAGCGAAGATGTCTCTTGGACCCTGTCGCTCGAGAACCTAGGCGACAAGGACTACCGCGTGCATGGCTCCGGCATCAACGGAGCAGGCTTCAACGTGGTGACCACTTTCGAGATCTCCATCTGAGCACTCCCAACTCCAACCGCACCTGGATCAAGGCGACCCTGGCTTCGGCGACTTTTCACGTCGCAGTCGGGGTCGGGTTGTTGAGTACGGCGTGGTGGTATTGGTCGGATGAGGAGCACGTCGCGCCGCCGCAGATTGCGGTGGAGTTGGCGGAGCCCCTGCCGGAGGTCTCGGTGGATGTCGCGGAGACTGAAGTGAAGCCGCCGGTGGAGCCGGAGCCTGAAGTGTTGCCGGTGGTGGAAGTCGAAGCGACTCCTTTGGAGAAGTTGGAGGAACTGCCGGTGGAGGAATACCAGGCGGTGCGTCCGTGGATGCCGCGTGGACATCGCTACCGACCGTCGATGCCACCGCAGGAACAGGCGAAGGAAACGCCCAAGCCGCCGCCGCATCAACCCGTAAAACCGCCCGTTCCGCCCGTCGAGCCGGAGGTCCAAGATCCCGTGGCCTCGGTGGTTTTGGCGCCGCAGATCGACGCGCGGCAATGTCCGGCACCGGAGTATCCGCGGAGGGCAAGGCGTCTGCGCTGGGAAGGAACCACGCAACTGTTGGTCACGGTGGACACGCAAGGCTCCCCTATCGCGATTTCCGTGCAGACCTCCAGCGGCCACGAGATGCTCGATGAGGCCGCCAAGCTCGCGGTTTGGGAATGGCGTTTCCACCCCGCGAAACGAGATGGGGTGGCGGAACAGGGCGATCTTTTGGTGCCGATCCGTTTCCACATCGTCGATTAGGACTATGGTGGAGTCATGGCACTCCTCGCACTTGCCTGCCTGACTTGTACTTCCGTATCCGGGACGGTCGAGCCGGAGAATCCATATCCGATTGACCCGGTGCCCTTACGGCTCCTTTGCGAACGGGCAGACGTGATTGCCCTGGTCGAGGTTCAGGAGATCGACGTGCGATACCCCGATGGCGCGGACGAAGGCTTCCCTGAATTTTTCGCCGAACTCAAGGTCTTGGAACCCATTCTCGGAAGCACTGCGGGAGCCAAACTCGAGGTGCCGCATGCAGGTGGCATGATTTGCCCAACACCACCGCATTATGAAAAAGGCTTAAAGGAACTCGTCTTCCTGGAGAAGCTGGAGAGTGGAACCTGGCGGACCGTGAGCTTGAGTTATGGCACCATTCATGGTGACGAAGCCAAAATGAAGTCTTTCCTCAAGGCCGTGCGCAACTGGCCCGGCTTGAAGGAGTGGGAAGATCTTCCGACCCGACGCAAAGCGGAGGTCGACTGGATCCTGGATCTCGCCGCTGATCCGCAGACGCGTTGGGATGGTGTCTGCGAGTTGATGCCGCTGGATAGCGGCATGGCCTTCATGGATTGGCCCTTCCGCGGCATGGATCTGGACAAGGAACAGCGCGAGACCCTGATTGCCGCCTGGACCAGTAGACCGACCTTCGCCTATGCCGATCATCTGATGTTCCAACTGTTTGCAGACGACAAGGATGCACGCATCGACGCCTGGCTAGAGGGGTATCTTCGCACCTGGTTCACGAAGGAGCCGTACGGATACGAAGACATCCTCCACCAAGCCGTGATTCGCTGGGGTTCCCCCGAGGCCATGGAGTTCTTCCAAAAGCATTGGCAAATAGACCCCAACCCCAGAGATGATTCCTGGGAGTTTGCAGGCTACGGCCGGGATGAAGAAGAGCGCCTTCATCATCTGCTGAGGATGCTCCTGCCGATTTAAATCGGTTTAAGCGCCACTAAAGATTCGCTTTGCACATGGACCGCGGTCATTCTCCGAGGCCAAGAAGCTGACCTCCTGACCATCTTTAAGTGAATGATATTCCAAATTCTGGAGATCGCTTTTATGAAAGAAGAACCTTTTATTGTCGCCTTCACGCAACAAGAAGCCAAAGGAGTCCTGGAGATAACAAATATGGCCGGACCACCGCATGGCTCCTCCATCGGTTTCCTCCGGAGGCGCCACATGCATTTCAGGAGAATAAGAAGGTTTACCCTGCAAGGGTTTCACCGGAGGAGCAGGAGCTAGCTTTCCGACGCTTATTCCACCATCTGGAGATTCTGTCCTTGGTTGGAACAGACCGTCCAAAAGGGGATTATCACCCGGAATCTCATCGGCAATCTCCTGGCTCAACTCTACGGGATAACTCGCCTCTTGCATGAGGTGGAAAGAGCATCGAGTTGCGGATGGATTGCCATCGTGCCCCATGGCTTGGACATTGAAGCCAAGTACCATGACCCTTGTACCCAATCCATGCAACTTACGAACTAATGGAATAAAATCTCCGTCGCCAGCAAACAGCACACAGACATCGAGCCCTTTGGTCACGGTCATATGGTAGACCTCGAGGGCGAGAAGGACGTCGACGCCAAGTTCCTTTCCATTGGAGACTGGACGATAATGTGGCTCCACCCCTGCATACAACAAACCATCGTCAAAGACTCTTTCGCTATAAAGAAGGTTTCGGTCCTGCGCTTCACGCGCCGAGATTCTCCCTCGATAATAATGTGATTCAACGACTCGGCACCGACTAGGCATCGACCCTTCCAGCTCAGCAATACGCTGCCACTG
>JBMYYH010000076.1:0-15320 GCA_049609225.1 Planctomycetota bacterium
TGACCATCTTCCAAGATGCGGATCGCCGCGCCTGGAGTCAGCGCGTGCATCAGCTCTAAGGATTCATAAGCCCGACGTTGCTGCTTCTGCTGCACGAAGCGTCCGCACAACAAGAAGAACACCAAGACCGCCACCGATTCGAAGTAGACCTCACCTTCGCCGGTGATGGTGTTCCAGGAACCGCCGAGGAATCCTGCACCGATGCCCAAGGCGATCGGCAGGTCCATATTCGGCGTGCGCGTGACGAGACTGGCGTAGGCGCCGCGGAAGAACACGCGACCGGGCCAGGCCAAAGCGCCAAAGGTGAGCACCAAGGCCGTCCAGCGGAAGAAGTTGCGGTACAGATCATCCATACCGCTGAGGAAACCGCCGTACAAAGCAAAGGCGATCGCCATGACATTGCCGGCCAAGGCACCTGCGACCGCAATGCGCATCAAGGCGGAGCGGGATTCCGCACGACGTCGGAGTTGTTCCTCTCCCTCGACCACAGGATGCGGCGGATAACCGAGGCGATCCAAGGCCACCGCGATCTGCGACAGGCTGATCAACTCAGGATTCCAACGCAACTGCACCAAGGAACGCCCGAGGTCCAAGCGTGATTCCTTCAGGCCACTGAGGATGCTCGGCAGTTTCTCCACCAACCACACGCAAGCGGCGCAATGCACCCCTTCCAGGTAGAAGGTAATGCGCGACTCGCCTTCGTTGGATTCGACATAACGCTCAGCGAAGTCTTCATGATCGAACTCACGAAAACCACGGCCCGACGTGGTGGCGGGGCGTGCATCGCCATCCTCATCCGCTTCGACCAAGTCGTAGTAGCGCTGCAGGCCGTGGCTCTGCAGGGTTTCAAAAACGATGCGGCAACCGGCGCAGCAGAACTGATGTTCTGCCTCTTCCTCGTAGAGTCCCGGCGGCACCGGGAGGCTGCAATGCGCGCAGCGCACCGATTCCGTCGTCATGATGGGATTTTAGCTGCCAGCGGGTTCGCAACAGGCGGGCGTATCGTGCCCCTGCTCCGCAGCTGCGGCGAAGGATGGTACGTCGAGGCGACCGAGCACCGCCATCAAACCGACGACTACCAGGAGAACGGCGCTGAAGGAAGGCACGTGCCTCTGCAGCGGCCCCGACAACTTCTTCACCCCCACGCCAAGAGCGGCCAGGACCGGCACCGTACCCGCCCAGAACACGGCCATACTCAATGCACCCCACAACGGATGCCCGGTGGCAGCGGCGCCGGCAGCAAACAGGTAGAGCCAACCGCATGGCAGGAGTGCCGTCAGCATGCCGAGTGCACCACCACGCAGGGTTGGGGTGAGGCGCGTGACCTTGCCGAAGCCCGCTTGGTAGAAGCGTTGCAGGAAAGCCGGCACAGGCAACTTGATTTGACGCCCTTGAACCCGCAGCAGAAGGATCACGCCGTAGGCGATCATCACGCTTCCTGCGAGCACGATGGCAAAGCGACCCAGGCCGACGGCTTCCCCGCCGAGGTCGAGCACGGCGCCAAAACCACCCGCGACCAAACCGATGATGCTGTAACTCAGGAGCCTGCCGAAGTGATAAGCCACTTGGGTACGCGAGGCGCCTTGTTGTCCGGGAGTGCCCGCCACAAAGGCCACCACTCCACCGCACATACCTGCACAGTGCAGGCTGCCGAGGAAGCTGGCCACGAAGACGGTACCCAGGAGCGTCATCATCCCGAGACTCCGGGTTTGGGGCGATCGACAGGGAAGCGCAAGTCGCCGACCCAAGTCTCCTCGCCATGTTGCAAGCGCAACTTCCAACGCCACAATCCCGCGCGGGTCAAAGGCAGCGTGGCTTCCAGTTGCCCCGATTGGGACGAACTCAGGACGCGATCGAAACTCTCCTTCGGGTAGGCGTTATGGAACGCCACCATCTGCCCCGTGACGCCTTCCAGTGGCTTACCTTCTGCATCCACCACCAGGAAAACGATGTTCTTTTCACCCTGCGGGTCGGCAGCGATGGGCTGCAGTCGCACATCCCAGTTCAAGGCTTCACTCGCGCGCACTTCCTCCATGTGGAAGTCCCAACCTTCGGCTGCTTGATAGTAGTTGTCGACGGCAGCGAAGTGCGGATCGCCGACGGCCAACTGGATTCGCCACACCGCGAAGATCACGGTTGCGAACAAGAGCCCTGCAGGCATCCATTTCCAAGCAGTTTCTGGCTTCATTTGGGATTCACTCCAGGACTGAACAGGACTTGCTCGAGTTGCTCTTCAAATCCGGCATCATCGCGAATGGTAATGACCAACTTCGCCTTGCCTTGGTCGAATGCCTCCAGCGGTGTAAAGACTGGCAGCAACACCTTCTCGTTGCCATATCCCTCCAGAGTCATGGGGAAGGATGTGACCTGGACACGCGAAGGTTTGTTCACGACCAAATCATAGGTGCGCGGTTCCGGCGTGCGATTCATGATGCGCACGAGCACTGGCTGCACCACATCCTCGCCTGCGACGGTCGGCGGGGCGCTTTGTACGCGCAGGAACTGGGCTTCGCTGCTGGAGCGGTTGCCCAAGCCATAAGCGAGACCACCAAAGATCAGCACCAAGAGGATCGGATAGACCATCAGGCGCGGCCGCAGGTACTGATGCTTCATGCCGGCCAAGGTGTTCTGCGAGGCGAATCGGATGAGCCCCTTCGGACGCTTCACCTTGTCCATCACGGCATCGCAGGCATCGATGCATTGGGTGCAAGCGATGCATTCCAATTGCAGGCCTTCGCGGATATCGATGCCCGTCGGACATGCTGCGACGCATAGACCGCAATCGATGCAATCGCCATGGGCTTCGCCATCATCGGTCTTGCGTTTCTTGCCGCGTGGCTCGCCACGCTTCTCGTCGTAGCCGATGATCAAGGAATCGCGATCCAAAAGGACAGCCTGCAAGCGAGCATAGGGGCACACCAAGGTGCACATCTGCTCGCGGAAGAACACGAAGTCGAACATCATCAGGGCAGTCACGCCCATGACGATGGCGAAGGCGGCAGGATGTTCCGCCGGGCCTCCGAGGCTCCATGCCCAAACGTTTTCCGGACCGACGAAGTAGGCCAAGAAGGTATTGGAAAGGTGCAGCGAGAACACCAGGAACAGGGCGTACTTCACGCCCTTGCGCCACAGAGGCACGGCCTTCTTGGAATTACCGCTCTTATTGCCTTCCGCCCAACGCTCGATCGGACGGTAGAGGAACTCCAGGTAGACGGTCTGTGGGCAAGCCCATCCACACCATCCGCGTCCAAGCACGGCACTGATGAGGAAGATGCCGAAAAAGATCCCCAACAGCAGCAATGCCAGCAGCAGGACTTCGGTCGGCTGGAAGGTGGTGCCGAAGAAAGTGAACTCGCGATGCATCACATCGAAGAGCATCACGGGTTGACCACCGATCTTGATCCACGGAATCGCCGTGAACATGATCATCAAGACCCAAGCGACGATGCGGCGTCGTTGCCACCATTTGCCCATGGCGGCTTTGGGTCGTATCCAACGGCGCGTGCCATCGGGGTTCATGGTCGACAGGACGCGTTCCGGCGGTTCGATGAGGGTATCGGACATGATTCTATTCCTGTCTATTCAGGGATGCTGCGACGGAAATGGTTCCGCCGCAGCCCCAGATTTATCCAATTATCCTAGGAGAATTCTATTCGCCCCAGGCAGGAATCAGCTCGCCTTCTGGCTCCTTCGGATTCGCCGGCGTAGTGCCACGGAGGCTTGCGACGTAAACCGAGACATCGGCGATCTCGTTTTCGGACATCAAGGCAGTCTGTGCAACCATTGCAGTTGCAGGCACACCATTGGTCACGACCGAGACGATTTCATCAATCGTCTTCAGGTTCTTAAAGTGATCATCGGTGAGATTTGGACCAAGGCCAGCCACTCCTCCTCCATCGGGAGCATGGCAAGCCGTGCATCCCTTCGAAAGGAATAGACCCTTGCCGCGTGCAAGCACACTCTTGTCCTGCAACATGGCCATCATGCCCGTCGCGCCCGTATCAGCCTTCGGCTGCGCTGCAATCCGCGCTTCCTTGGCTGCCACATCGGCTTCGAACTTATCGTAGACGGTGTTGCCATCGGCGAGGTGATACCACCAGGTGTAAGGCACGCAGAACAGAATGGTGCCCCAGAAGATGGCTTTCCACCAACCCGGAAGGGGGTTGTCGAATTCCTGGATGCCGTCGTAGCTGTGGTCGAGGAGGATGTCTTCCTCGGTGGAGTCAGGGATCTGTGGGTTCTCAGACATGACGAACCTCCTTCATGGAATCGGAGAGTGGTTGGTCGACCACCCGCCCCTCATCGAGGGGCAGGCGGGCATCGTCCTTCTGGAAACTGCGCGCGCGACGGCCGAAGAACGACCACCCGATCACGCCAACGAAGAACAAGAAGAAGAACAGCAGTGCGACCTGCTTCAGGGTGATGATGTCGAAGAAGTCCATTACTTTCCTCCGTACTCTTCTTCATCAGCCTCGACGGCCGCTTCCTTGGTGATGTCGGTGCCGAGTCGCTCAAGATAAGCGATCATGGCAACAATCTGCTTGGTTTCGTAGCCAGCGAGGTCCGGAGCTTCCTGCTCGATGCGCGCTGCGATTTCGCGCGCTTGAGCCATGGCATCTTCCTTACCGTTGACCACTTCTTCTTCGGTGTAAGGAACACCCAAAATCTTGTTCGCAGCCATGTGCTTCGGAATGGAATCGAAATCGAGGTCCTTCTCCAACATGTGCTGATAAGGCGGCATGATGGATCCAGGCGAAGTCTCCTCTGGGTCCGCCATGTGACGCAGGTGCCAGCTCGCCGTGAGCGGACGCTGACCGACACGATGGAGATCCGGACCGATGCGGCGCGAGCCCCACTGGAACGGGTGGTCGTAGACGAATTCCCCTGCCTTCGAGTACTCACCGAAGCGCTCGGTTTCAAAGTGCAGTGGACGCACCATCTGCGAGTGGCAGTTGTAGCAACCCTCGGCGACGTAGATGTCGCGTCCGGCAAGCTCCAGTGCGGTGTAAGGCTTGACCGAAGAGATCTTCGGAACGTTCGATTCGATCACGAAGGTCGGGATGATCTCGAACAGCGAGGCACTCACCACAGCGACGGTGGTCCAGACGGTGAACTTGAAGGGCTTACCTTCCCAGGCGCGGTGCCAGTTCATCGCCATGAAGCCACCCTTGTGCGGTGCAGGCGTGTAGTCGGCTTCCAGAGCTGGAGCTTCGTAGACCGGAACCTCGTAGGTTGCCGGGCGGTTCTTCCAGGTAAGGACCAGGTTGACCAGGCCGAGGACGGCGCCGACCAAGTAGAGCGCTCCACCACCGACGCGGATCCAGTACATCGGAATCAGCTTGGTGACGGTCTCCAGGAAGTCTGGGTACTCGAGGATGCCTTCGGCAGTGAAGGCGCGCCACATCAGGCCTTGGGTAAGACCAGCTGCGTAGATCGCAACGATGTAGAGCACGATGCCGATGGTGCCGAGCCAGAAGTGCAGGTTGACCCAACCAGGCTTAGCCATCTTGGTCTGGAACAGGCGTGGAGCCAGCCAGTAGACCATGCCGAAGATCATGAAGCCGACCCAGCCGAGTGCACCAGCGTGCACGTGGGCGATGGTCCAGTCGGTGTAGTGCGACAGCGAGTTGACCGCCTTCACCGACAGCAGCGGACCTTCGAAGGTCGACATGCCGTAGAAGGTGATACCGACCACGTAGAACTTCAGGATCGGGTCGGTGGCGACACGGTTCCAAGCACCTCGCAGGGTCAGGAGACCGTTCAACATGCCACCCCAAGACGGCATCCACAGCATCACCGAGAACAACATGCCGAGGGTCGAAGCCCACTCAGGCAGTGCGGTGTAGTGCAGGTGGTGCGGGCCGGCCCAGATGTAGATGAACACCAGCGACCAGAAGTGCAGGATGGACAGCTTGTAGCTGAACACCGGGCGTCCTGCTGCTTTGGGCAGGAAGTAGTACATCAGGCCGAGGAACGGCGTGGTGAGGAAGAAGGCCACCGCGTTGTGGCCGTACCACCACTGCATGAAGGCATCTTGGACACCTGCGTACAGCGAGTAGGACTTCATCGGGCCACCGATGACCCAAAGGTTGTTGAAGATATGCAAGACCGCGATCGCGATGATCGTGGCGATGTAGAACCACAAGGCCACATAAAGGTGACGCTCGCGGCGGTTCTTCAAGGTTCCGAAGAAGTTCCAAGCAAAGACCACCCAGATCAGCGTGATGGCGATGTCGATCGGCCATTCGAGCTCGGCGTATTCCTTACCTTGGGTAAATCCGAAAGGCAGAGTCAGCGCCGCTGACAGGATGATGGTTTGCCAACCCCAGAAGTGAATGTTGGACAGCTTTTCGCTGAACATCCTCGCCTTTACCAGGCGTTGGGTGGAGTAGTACACCGCCGCAAAAATGCCGTTGCCCGCGAAGGCAAAGATCACCGCGTTGGTGTGGAGTGGGCGGAGACGTCCGAAGGTGGTCCATTCGAGCCCGAGGTTGAATCGGGGATCGGCCAGCTGCAGGGCAATGATGACGCCGACCAATAGGCCGACGACGCCCCAAATGACGCTGGCGAAGACAAACTTGCGGACGATGCTGTCGTCGTAGGTGAAGCGCTCCAAGGCGCCTGCTGCGACGTTTTGTGTCGAATCGTTCATGGCAGAACAGGGGTTACCGAAGTTGGGTGCCTGGAAGCATACTTCTCCCCTAATCCGACAAAATAGGAAAAACTCTTTTTTTCGTTTAGGCGGAAACGCCTATAGAGCACTAGTTTAGGACTCTTTCCAGTATTGAGCTCATTGGGTGTTGGCTTTTTAATGCCAACAAATACCCCCTATTCGCCGGAAATGCGCAGTAGGACCTTACCGAACACATCGCGCGAAGCCACCTTGCGGTGTGCTTCCTGCACATCCGCCATGTCAAAACGTGAGTCGATGATCGGTTGCAACTTCCCATCAAACACGAGCTTCGACAACTGTTTGAGCTCGCCTAGCCCCCCCATGGTGCTGCCCAGGATGCTCAGGCTCTTGAAAAACACGGGCGCGAAGTTTATTTCCATTTCCGCACCACTCGTAACGCCACAAGTCACGATGCGCCCACCCTTGGCAAGAGCCCAAATCCCCTTGGGCAAGGTGTCCACGCCGACGTGATCGACGATGACATCCAGTCCAGCCTTCTGGGTCCATTGCTTGGCTGCCTTGGTCCAATCCTCCTCGCGATAATTGACACCAAATTCGGCACCATTGGCTAATCCCTGCGCCACTTTTTCGTCGGAGCCCGCGGTGACCATGACCGAAGCACCATGCAATCTTGCGATCTGCGTCGCGGCCACCGAGACGCCACTGCCAGCGGCATGCACCAGGACCTTCTCCCAAGGCTTCAACTGGCACCGCGTCATGACCATGTGCCAAGCGGTGAGGAAGGTCAGCGGGAAAGCAGCGGCCTTGTCGAGCGGGAAGTCGTCGGGCACGGGAATGCAGTTTTGTGCTTGGACCACCGCGTATTCCGCATCGCCCCCATCGCAGGTCTCGCCGTAGATGCCGTAATCCCGCGCAAGGTTGTGCCGCCCCTCGGCCGCCTGCACGCTCGGCGCCTCAGTCAAGCCAGGCGCTACCGTCACACGTTGACCGATCGGAATCGCTTCGGCTCCGGGGCCGACAGCATCGATCACGCCACTGAAATCACAACCCGGCGTGATCGGCAGAGGGAACTTGTGGCCAGGCACACCACGTCGGACCCAGGTGTCGAGATGATTGAGGGCGGCCCAGGCGACTTTGATCCGCACCTGCCCTGGCCCAGGTTCGGGCATTGGGAGTTCTTCGATACGGAGGACGTCGAAATCGCCGTGTTCATGGATGCGGACTGCCTGCATAGGCAGATTTTAGCCGCACCCACACCTCAATCGAGGATCCGGCAGGAGCCGAGATTCTCCATCGCCAAGCGATAGAGGAAGGCTCGGGCCTGGGGCGGTGCGCCGAAGCTGATGGTGCTGATACGTGCATTGCGCCAGCGGTTCCAGCGCGAAACGCGGGCCAAAATGCGCACCGGATCGACGATATCCCCCAGGGAAGGCGAGCCATCCGTCAGTAGAAGCAGCTCTTCGACCTCGGGATCGTAGAGGCCCACTTCCAGGCCACCGAAGAGATTGGTGCCGCCGTCGAACAGGTTTTGCTCGACGAATGCGGTGGCCTCTTCGAGAGAGTCGGGTTCGACATCTGTCAGGCCCTCATAGAGATAATCGACCTCGGAGCCGAAGAAGATCACATTGAACCGGGCGGTCTGCGGCAGCCGCGGCAACATCTGCACGAACTCCTTCACCGATTTGGAAGCACGCGTATCCATACGCTGCTCCGCCAGCCGACTGTTCATCGACGACGAACTATCCAGCACGAACACCACCCGATCGCTGTAGATCGGAATACCCATATACGCCAAGGTCATGTCCTTCGAAGCTGGATCCGGCTCGCGATAAAACGGCGTGCCTTCGGCCTTATGCTTTAAGAAGAAGTGCTTCCAGGTCTTGTAGTCATTGGCGATGCGATAACCCGTAATCGCCTGCAACATGGCGACGCTTTCATTCGCCGCACGCCCGGTGGAGACCCCCAACAGCTCGATCAACGCCGGCACATGATCCTGACTGGGTTCGCGCCGCAGGATATCCAGGCATTCGAACAACAGGCTGCCTTCCTCCATCTGCAGCCGCCGCAAAGCCTCCACTGGTGCAAAAGGGGAGCCGCGATCGGCAAGGGCACGCAGAGCAGCAATCCGCACCATTGGCTTCTCCTTGCGATTGCGCAGGGTCCGACGTCCAAGGTCTTCGCCATCCTCATCCATCAGCACCAAGGCATAGATGACCTCTGCCCTTACCTCCGGACGGCGATTCTTCTGCATGGCCCGCAGGCTGCGGAGGCCTTCCTCGCCGGACAAGCCCAGGCAGCGGGCATAGTCCACCTGGACCTCGCCGCGCGCCAGATGTTTGACCGAATGCACCGCATCAAAAGGCACCGGTTCGGCCCGATAAGCCAGCAATTCGAGGGCCAGAGCGCGAATATCGGCCTCGCGACTCCGATCTTCCAGGACGGCGACCAACTGGGAGCGGCTGGGCTCGGCAAGGCGTCCGTATGGCCTGCGATTGGTGCCAGCGTGATAGATCTCCCCCGTGGAAGGTGCGCCCTGCAGGAGGGTAAGAAGGAGGAGGCCGGTCAGGGACATGAGCAAGCTGTTCCCCTACAGTATCCCCATGCTCCTGAGGCTTAACCTCGAACTTCCCGGTTTCCAGGACGCGCTCGCGGACCTTCTGCCCAAAGGCATCACCGTCGACGCCTGCGAATTGGATGAAAACTCACTGCGCCTGGCCTGCCGCGCCCCGCTGGTCGGCAAGGTCGTGCTCACTGCCAAAGTCCGCGTGCAGCCGGGCAAGATGCAGCTGTCGAGCTTCGCGCTGGAGGGTGCCGGCATCGCCAAGTCGATGATCCTCGGCAAACTGCGTGACAAACTGTCCGAACTGGATGTGCGCCGGGATCCGCTTCGCCTTTGGGGGGATAGCGATGGTTCTGTGGCTTATCTATCATGGCCTTCATGAAGGTGCAAAACCTCCTGCAGGGTGTCCTGATGGGCGCCTGTATGGCAGGGTGGGCCAGCCTGATCGAAGCCTTTTCGGTCTATGCGGCTTTCCCCTACCACACCGACCCTCTCGTTTGGACTGGGCTTCTACCGAAGTACATGCTGATCGGTGCAGGCTTCGGTCTGCTGTGCGCTTTGGTGTTGCCATTGGTCACCAAGAAGAAGGCGCGTGAGGATGATCCCAACCTGCGCTTAGGGCTGTTGATCCTGATCGCCGGCACCACCTTGGTGCTGTTGCTCGAGGCACGGATGACGTGGATCCCCGTCGCCGTCCCCACGCTTGCGAAAGGTTCGCTGCTGACCTTCGCGATGATCCTCGGTGGTGGCGCCGCAGCTTTCCTGGTGCTCGGGAAAATCGCGGATACTTCGCTTGGTTGGGCACTTAGCTCCTTCTTCAGTCGCTTTGCCACGGTGGTTGGCATCGTGCTGTTGGCGGTTTTCGGCCTGGTCAGCTTGGCCTTGCCCGTACGCCCTGCCTTGCTCGCGGAACCGGCACGCGCGGCTTCCGCTCCCAGTGATTCGCCCAACGTGTTGTTCATTGTGCTCGACACCACTTCGGCCAAACACCTAGGCGCCTATGGGTATCACCGCGCCACCAGCCCACGCCTGGATGCTCTCGCCGAGGAAGGCGTGTTGTTCGAGAACGCGTTTTCGGCTGCGCCCTGGACCTTGCCTTCGCATTGCTCCATGTTCACTGGCCTGCATCCCACCTCGCACGGCACCGGCTGGCTGCAGCCGCGCCTGCCCGACGGCATGGCCACGGTGGATGATGTGGTGCGCTACGACATTCACACCATCAGCGAAGAGATGGCGCTGCGTGGCTACGACACCGTCTCGGTGGCAGAGAAGTCTTGGCTGACCTTCAACTCCGGTCTGTCACAGGGCTTCGAAAAGTTCTTCGACTTCTCCATCGCCGGCTTGGCAGACAACTTCTTCCTCAACCGCTTCTGGGCCCGCTACCGCGATAAGTTCGGCAGCCCCGTGGTTCCCCAGATCGACAAGGGCGGTGCCCGCGTGGTCGATACTGCCATCGATTGGCTCGACGGCCACCGTTCGCGGGATGAGAGCCGTCCCTTCTTCATGTTCATGAACCTCAATGAGGCGCATGATCCGTATCAGCCGCCGGCGGATTACTGGGGCCACTTCCTTCCGGAAGGCATCGACATCGCCGAGACCCACGCGCTCACCCCGCGTAACAACACCGAAGGGCAGCACCAGATCATCCTCGGTGATTGGGATATCACCGACCGCGAGATGGAGATCTTCAAGTCGCTCTACGACGACGAGATCCTCTACCAGGACATGCTCCTGGGGCGCCTCTTCGACTCCCTCGAGGAGCTCGAGTTGATGGAAGATACGCTGATCGTCATCACCGCCGACCATGGTGAGGAGTTCGGCGAACTGGCGCATCGTGTCGGACATCAACTGGCGCTGACCGACCGCCTGCTGCATGTGCCCTTGATCATGCGCTACCCCAAGCAGCTTCCTGCCGGCAAGCGGATGCGTACGATCGCCTCGACCATCGACATCTACCCGACCATCCTGGATGTGGTGGAGACCGCGCAACAGCTGACCGACGACGAGCGTCCGTTCTCGCCGGACCTGATGTCCATCGAAGGCGTGAGTCAACTGCCCGCCATCCTCGAAGATGCCCTCGTGCGCGACATGATCATGGCGCACTACTTCAACCCGACCTCCTACCTCGCTGGCTTCGACCAGTGGGATAACACACGACCGGACGGCGGCTTGATCCCAAAGGTCAGCCGCACCATGCGGTCGATCGATGTCATTCGCACCCTGGATGAGAAGCTGTATGTCTTCGGTGATGGCCAGCGCGCCTTCATCAACCTCCAGCAGGATCCGGTAGAGCAAGGCAGTGAGGATCAATCGATCCCTGAAGGCTCCGAAGAACGCGCCCGCTTCTTCGAAGAGCGTTGGCAGCGTCAGGTCACCAGCTATGAGTCCGCGCGCGAACTGCTCGTGGGTCAGTTGGCCTGGTTCCGACGCAACGTGAAGTGGCACAACGTCGGCGTGAATGTCGACGCGGCTTCCAGTCAGAACATGGAGGCGATGGGTTACGTCGGCTCCGGCGGTGGTGATGCCACCGAATCCGAAGAGCCGCTTACTCTGCCACCGATTCTGAAGAAGTAGGCTCTAAGGCCACCCCGTACTGCTCGGCCCACGGACGCAGGTCCCAGACCTCCGTGCTGCTGTTGCCGAGCGACGGATCCGGTGGGCCGAAGAGCTTCTCGATGAGCGCGCGCCCTTGCACCGAGTGCGTGGCGAGGCCATCGACGAACATGCGCACGGCGGCTTTACGTCCGCGTGGTGCAGCGCGCATGGCCGGGTTGAAGCGGTAAGGCAGGAGCCCCGCCTTCAACTTCGCCATCGCACTCTCCGGAGGCTTCGGCGGTTTGCTCGGAGCGGTGAAGTCGATGCCGGTATGGAACACGACGAAACGCGTGTCCTTGTCGACCACCAACTCCTGACGCCAAGCATCGAGTTGGGCATCACTCAGGCCTTCCAACTCCAGAGGTAGGAATTCCGGCAACCCGAGGATGTCGGTATTGCTTTCGGAAGGATGCAAAGCGCGCATCAAGTCCGTTTCCAGCGCCGGCAAGGCCGATGGCAGGATGTGCGAGGTATACCCCGCAATCAGACGTTTCCCGTGACCGATCTGCAGCCACATGGTGTAGGCATCGCGATAGTCGATCGGCATCTCGAGCACCGCGAAGTCCCCTTCCATCTCGGCGAGTTGCGTATAGACCGGAGCCTTGCGAATCGACACGGCCTGTGGTTTCGGCACTTGCAACTCCAAGGCCAGTACCGGAATCACCAGGAAGGTCGCGACGGCACCGCGTTGGATCTGGAACTCCCGCAAACCATAGGCGATGAGACCGGTGATGCCGAGAATGAGCAGGATCAGGAAGCGATGCGGCACCCGGATCATGTCGAGCACGGGTAGGTGCTGGAACAGGGCCATCGGCATCGGGATGTTGGCGAAGTGCTGATTGAGCACCACCAGGTAAGGTCCCTGCAGCAACAGGAAGCCCACGATGGTCAGCCACCAGAAACTGCCGATGCCTTGTTGTCGCACGCGCCACAGGGTGTAGAACAGGATGATGCAGGTGCTCCAGCCGATGATGACCGGCCAGAACAGATGCGCCGGGACTCCGTTGGGCGTCATGCCGGTCAGTTGCATCTCGCCGATGTAACGGATCGACTCCTCGAGCTCGCCGCCGCCGGCTTCCCCCATGAGGGCAAGCAAGGGTGCGATGCCGGGGTACATCATGGCGCCGGCCAAACCACCCATCACGCCGATCTGCAGCCAGAACTTGAGGTCGCCGAAGCGCTTGTCGCGCAACAGTTTGACCAACAGGATCACGCCACCTGCCATCACACAGAACAGCGGTTGATACCAATCGGTGTAGCCCGATAGCGCCAACATCACCGCGGTGAATCCGACGGCCGGCCAAGAACGATGATCGTAGATCCAAAGCAGGCCGAGCAGGACCAAGGGCATCCATTGGAACTGCACATTGTTCAGCTGCGTGATCATCGCCGTGTGATACGGGTTGAATGCGTAGAACACGCCTGCGGCGAAGGCAGCCAAAGGTGCCGAGGTCATGTAGCGGGTCAGCCCCCAGGCGCCGAGTCCGCTGAACACGAACGCGGACAGGAACAGGATGCTGTGTGCCGCGCCCGTTGTGACTCCTAATCCCTGCTGCAGAGCAAGTGCGGGGATCGAGTTGGTGAAGGAAATGGTGTGATAGGCCAGCGATGTGCCTGTGGGTGAGAACAGGCGATCGGTCTCGTAGAAGGCTTGACCGTTTTCATAGGCGCGATCGACCCACCACAGATTCCAGGTGTTCTGGAAGAAATCGCGTCCGACGGACCACACTTGGTCCGGGTCCTGCACCATAGGCCAGAAGTAAAGCGCCGTGAGAGCGGCGAATCCGACCAGAACCAGAATCAGTTCGGTCGCGGTAATCCTCTGTCCTTCGTTCATGCGAGCAGGGCGGCGCCGGCGAGGTAGACCACATGGGCCGCGCCGAGCACCGTGAGATCGTAAGGCTTCCAACGCCAGCTTCGGCGACGTCGACGCATCAGTGCGCCGAGAGTCGCGGCTTCCAGGTTCCAGAACCAGAGCCACGCCGCCACGAAGGCGACGATCCAACCGAGCAGGTTGCCATCCAATTGATTATCGGATAGCCCAAGGGCCCCACTGGAGTACAACACGTAGCCTCCTCCGAGACTTATGATCCGTGCGGCCAACATTAGGCCTAAAGTAGCACGGAATTCCCGCCCCAAGGTGAACCAGACCACCCACCAATGCAGGAACAGGACGATCGGGACGAGGATGGGATGCAGGCAGGCGTGGAAGAGCGCCGCGAGCGGTGTCACGCCACGGCCTCCTGGCAACGGACCCGCAACTCTTCCAAAGTGAAGAGGCCGGTGTCGTGGCCATCGTCAAACAGAATGCGATAGGCGTAGCGGCCGACGGGCTGCATATCCTTCAGGTTCAAATCCTTCGCGATGTCATCGGGGTTGACCATGCGCGCACCGGTGACCTCGTTGACGCAAAACGCACAAGGGCAACCGATACGCAAATCACGGATGGAGAGATTCCCTACCAGGCCATCGGACCAGGACAACTGTAAGTAGTCGCCATCCCGCTTCAGGCCGGTGAGTTGAGTCTCCATCGCTTACGCGAGACCGGAGATTAGGCCTCGAACTCCTTCTCTTCGCCGCCGTCTTTCTCGTAGCGAGCGCGGACGTTCTGCCGGCCCATGTCACGCAGTCGATCGGACGACTTCTTCAACCCGAGGTCATGCGCCTTCGAGACCACACTCTTCACGGTGCGCTCCAGATGCTGGGCAATGCTGAGGTTGTCGTGCTCCGGATAGAGCCGACGTAGTTCCTCGACTTCCTCCGGACGCCAGCGTGGCATTTTCACGGGAGTCTTCTTGCCTGCCCGACGCTGATAGCCCTTGTCCTTCGCCAGACGCAATTCCTGCGCCTTCTCTTCGATCCGGTCCACTGGACGGCCAAGAATCAAGGAGACATCCTCCGACGAACGCGTGCCGTAGAAACGCTTCAACGACTGCAGGTCGGCGCTGGTCCAAGGACGCTGACGCACCTCCCCTTTCAGCTGCATGATCTTGCGATCCACTTCCTGCTCGGAGCGATGCAGGATCCGTGCGATGACCGCCATATCCGCCGCGCCGAGGTAGTTCTTCAGCTGACGAATTTCCTTGGCAGTCCAAGGGCCGATGCGTTGCTCGCCCTCAAAGACCTTGCCGATCATCCGACGCACCGACTGCACGGTGCGATTCAGTTCCTGAGCAATCTGAACCTCCGTCCGGAAACCGTAAAGCCTTCGAAGCTTTTCGATCTCTGGAAATGACCAACGGCCTTTCCGTCGCCCTTGCGGGTTTGGCGAATTATTTCCGTCAGAAGCTGTCATCGCGTCTGTGTGAAGTTCGGGTTCCAGGGAGCGCGAGGAGCCGCAGTGCGGGACCCCACAGTGTTTCCAGTATCAGCCAATTCATGCCCTCCATGCAATGAAAAATCGTGCTAAGTGTCGTGTGACCCTACGCTTTCGACCACTTTCTGCCATGCACGGGTGGTTTGAGCCTCGAGAGCCTCGAGGGCTTCCTTGGCGGTACTCGCACGTGCGGCAGACTTGGCTGTCTGGCGTAA
>JBMYYH010000077.1:0-14861 GCA_049609225.1 Planctomycetota bacterium
CCCGGCCCCTTGTCACTGTTTCGACAGGATTCCTACTCGACCTTACCGATGATCTGGTCGACGAGCCCAAAATCGACGCTCTCCTGGGCGGAGAGGAAGTTATCGCGGTCGGTGGCCTTCTCCATTTGCTTGACGGTCTTGCCACTGTGGTGCGCCAGGATGCCATTCAAACGCTGCTTGAGATGCAGAATCTCCTTGACCTGGATTTCCATGTCGCTGGCAGTGCCCTGGGTACCGCCCCAAGGCTGGTGGATCATCACGCGCGAGTTCGGCAGGATGAACCGCTTGTCCTTGGCGCCACCGGCGAGCAGCACCGCACCCATCGAAGCGCACTGACCGATGCAATACGTAGCGACATCGCAATCGATGTACTGCATGGTGTCGTAGATCGCGAGGCCGGCAGTTACCGAACCGCCCGGCGAGTTGATGTACATCTGAATGTCCTGGTTCTTGTTCTGCTTGGACAAGAACAGGAGTTGGGCCACGATGACGTTGGCGACCATGTCGTCGACGCCGGTGCCTAGGAAGACGATGCGGTCTTCCAGCAGGCGGCTATAGAGGTCGTAGGTGCGCTCCCCACGGCCGGTCTTCTCGATCACGTAGGGGATGGAGAAGCCCTGTTCGGGCTGGTGCTCGGATGAGGTCATGGCGTGAAAATAACGTTCCGGGTGTGTGGATTCAAACTTAGGTCCTGAAAGACGACTATTTTGTCCATTTAGCTCCGCAACGGAAAGATGCCTGGAGTAAGTTGTGGGTAGCTTCAACCTAAACATCAGGAGGTTCCCATGCGAACGTTGATTGTGCTTCTCCCCATCCTTTTCATGGCTCCTGCCGCCATGGCTCAGAAAACTGCAAGAGTGAGCGTCGGTCCTTCCTTTTTGGAGGCAAACGCTGGCAGCCACAGTCCCTCCTTTTCGGCCGACGGACGCTTTGTCGCCTTCGCAAGCCGGGCTGACAACCTTTTCCCAGGCGATACGAACGGGTTTGAGGATATTTTCTTGCGCGACAGGAAGACCGGTGAGGTCCTTCTCCTAAGTGCTTCCCTCGTCGGCGCGCTTGGAAATGGCGACAGCTCCGAACCAAGCCTGAGTGCTAATGGTCGATATATCGCATTCTCGACCCTTTCGAGTTCCTTTGATTCGCGAGATCAAAATGGCTTACGTGACATTTATTTGCACGATCGGAAATGGGGTTGGACGGCACTGAAATCTCTCGGCCCTGCATCGACATTCGCTGACGCGCCTTGCACTGAGCCAGTAATCTCTGCGGACGGAGATTTTTTGGCCTTCACGACCGCTTCGACCGCCTTTGATTCTGCGGATACCAATGGCTTCGAAGATGTGTACTTCGTCGAATACACCGTCTTCGGTCCGCAACGGATGAGTCTTTCCACCTCCGGGGCATTAGCGAATGGCCCAAGCGGGGAGGCTGCCGTTTCGCGTGAAGGGCGCTTTGTGGTGTTTATGAGCCACGCCGACAATTTGGTTCCCGGTGATTTAAATCAGGAACCTGATATTTTCCTGCGCGATCGGCAACTGAACACGACCACCCTGATTAGTAGGACTGTCGCGGGAGTACCCGGCAATCAAGCAAGCGGGGCCCCATTCCTTTCGACCGATGGCGACTGGATTGGCTTCCATAGTGATGCATCCGATCTGGTGCCGGGCGATACCAATCAGCAGCGTGATGTCTTCCTATTTCATCGACCGACTGAAACGATGACACGAGTCAGTGTGGATTCCTCTGGTGGAGAATCCAATGGAGGATCTAGCAACCCACAAGTCTCTGCAAATGGCCGCTTTGTCGCGTTTCTATCGCACGCAACCAATTTAGTCGGCAATGATCAGAATGGTCATTTCGATGTTTTTTTGCACGATACGCTTACGGGCCAAACGACACGCATGAATCGAAACGGTGCAGGGGTGGAGGCTGACCGCCACACCTTTGACCTTGCGATTTCCTCAAATGGCGCGCATGTTGGTTTTAGTAGTGATGCGCGCAATTTAGTTCCTGGGGATACCAACCAGGTCAGCGACGTATTCGTCCGCACCCATGGACTGATGGAATCCGAGGATTCGGTGGTGTTCATGCACCGATGGACCCCCCCGACATCCAGTGAGTTGTATATGCACTGGACTGGAGCCCCTCCTGCGTCCAAGGTTTACCTACTGGCTTCGCGCAGTCTTGGCGGTAGCGTCTTCCGCGGACAAAATTTTGATCTCGGCGGAACGGTGCGCGTCCATATGGAGCGTTACTCCGATGACCGCGGCAACGGCTTTCCTTATGTCGGCGTTTTTCCAACGCGGTTGCTTGGGCAGACGGTGCATATGGAACTGGCCGCCCAAAAGGACGGCCAGTGGTTCGACAGCAATGTCGTGTCGGTGGTGGTTCAGTAGAGCCACCGCAGTTAGAGCCTAAGACTCCAGCGGCGCCACAGCCTTCTCGCTGCGAGCCTTGGCGACCAGGTCAACCAGCTGCGAACGGACCTTCGATTCGAGGATTTCGCCGCGCAGGTTATCGACCATCTTCTGCTCCTTGTAGAACTGCTTGACCAGCTTCACATCCATGCCGCCCTGCTGGGCCGCGATGGAGCGGTAGGCCATATCCAGGTCCTTGGAGGAGACGCGCACCTTCTCGGTCTGGCCAACCTTGCGCAGGATGAACCAGTGCTTGAGACGCTTCTCGGCATCCTGGAGGGCGGTATCCGCGTGCTTGGCGGCTTCCTCTTCGGCCTGCTCCTCGGAGGCGCCTTGTTGCATCATGCGCTCCTTGTTTGACTTGGTGGTCGCTTCCGCTTCCTGTTCGATCATGCGCTGCGACAGCTCGAAAGGATGTTTCCCGCTGACGGCCTCAAGGATCTCGTGTGCCTGACGCTCACGCTCACGCTGCTCGTTCTCCATCTTGATGCGCGCTTCAAGACGCTCATCCAGGATCTCTTCCGACTCGAGGCCGAAGTCTTCGGCGAGCTCCGCCTTCGAAGCGGGGCGCGGCTGCACCACCTGCTTGACGACGATCTTGGCCGAACCTTTCTTGCCGACCCACTCCTCCTTGGAGAAGCCTTCATTGAACTCGACTTCCAGTTCAAACTCGCTGCCGGCCTTGGTGCCGCGTAGCGCTTCATCGTACTTCTCAGGATCCGCACCATAGAGCGGCGAGCCGAGACCGAACTTCAGGTCGTTGGCTTCCGGTCCAGCTTCACCATCCAGTTGATAGACCAGATCGATCTCCGCGAGGTGCTCCTCATCCACCGCACCATCTTCGACGGCATCGAAGCGGGTGTTGTTCTGACCGAGTTGCACGAGAGCCTCGGCGAGCTGCTCTTCGCTCGGCTCGGTCTCGGCAGGCTCGACATCGATCTCGTTCCAGGCAGGAAGTTCCACCTGTGGCATGGTCTCTACTTCGAACTCGAACTGGAGTTCCTTGCCGTCTTCGACGGGGAACTGCTCTGGATCGAAGTCGAGCATCCGCAGGACCTCGTTGCGCAGACCAACCACAGCGAGTGCATCGCCGGAGGTGTGTTCGAACAAGTGCTCGACCGCGTGCTCCTGAATGCCATCGCCCATCATTTGGCGTAGCACGGAGGCAGGTGCCTTACCCGGACGGAAGCCCGGAATCTTCAGGCCGCGCGAAGCGGACTTATAGGCGTGGTCGAACTCCTCGGTGACGCGCTCGGCGGGCACCGTGACGGAGATCTTGTAGTGGCAAGGACCGAGTTCGGTCTTTTCAGCTTCGATGGGGAGAGACTTCGGCACGTTTCTTAGGGGAGCGACGTCGCTCCCGGACCGGACATTCTCCCCTCGCCCGGGTCAATCGGCAACCGGGAACAGGCGACTGAACGGAGCTTTCTTCAGATAGGGCTGAAACTCCGGAAGATCCCGATATGGCTCAAGCTGCTTGGTGGTCAGGCGCGAGGCGATCAGCCACTGGCCAGACTCCTTGGATTTCTTGGCTCCAGCGGCCGCGCGGGCAGCGTAGAGGTAGTCCTGAGGGTCGATCCGACGCGCAACGGGGGTGCCTTCGAGGGAATCGAGAGTCTTCTTGTAGTTGCGATAGGCCGACTGAAATTCACCAAGTTCGACCTGCAGTTGGCCGAGCGTGAACTGGATGCGCCAATCATCGGGATTGCGCTTGGCGTCGGCCTCGGGGCCAGCCAGGAGATAGTTGGCGCCGGCATTTTCGCCAAGGCGATGCAGCGACCAGGCCAATTCCAGGCTGAAGGTACTGCGCGAGAGGTCCTTCAACTCACGCACCAGGGTGCGGATGCCACCACGCCAGCGGAACTGAGCGGCGCCGGCTTCATAAGCGTGCAAGGATTCCGTCCGCGCGGTCACGGTGAGATTATTGCTGTTGCGATTGAGGATGCGATCGAGCAGGAATTCCTCGGAGTCTTCTTGCGGATGGCTCCTTAGGTAGGCCACCAACCCAGCTTGGAAGACGCCATGCACCACGCCATAACTGCTGGCGGGAAGTTGAAACTCGGGCGGCAGATCGCGCTCGGCCAATTCGCCAAGGACCGCGCCCATGGTTTCCAGGTTCATGCCTTGGAACTGCAGATAAGGCAACAGTGCCGGAGTCTGCGCGGCTGGGGCATGCAGCAACAGCGATTCCAAGGCCGCTTGACGCATTTCGATGCGATCACTCTGCAGGAATTTGCGTGCTGCACCGCGGGTGCGTTGACCCCCTTTAGCGACGACTGAACGCAGGGCGTCGGCCTGGAGGGCTGGTGGGAGTTGCGGCAGGAGATCCCATAGACGTGCTGCGCCACCGGCGTTTTGGCAACGCGCGAGCAGCAGCAGGAGGTTGTGCAGACGATCCGCCTGTGGCTTCTCGACCGCTATCTCGGTGCGGATGGCTTGAAGGATGGGTTCCTGCACCTCGGGGGCGAAGGCCAGCAACGGTTCCATGGTGGCTCGTGCAGGCTGCGCCAAATACGCCTTGCCGTGCTCCGTCCAGGCCTGCTCGGCAGCTTGACGGCGAGCGGCGGTGCGGGTGGCGAGATCCTCAGTGAGGGATTCCAAGCCTGGACCCTGGCCGTTTTGGGCCGGCAGCAGCAGCGGGACGAGCAGAAGGGCGGAAGCGGTGAACATCGGCTTGGACTAGAATACCGGGCTCGGCAGGTTGCGTCCTGTCCTAAGGAATCACCCTTTTTCTCCGCAATGCACTCCTTCGACGTCCTCGTGATCGGTGGTGGCCATGCTGGCCTCGAAGCCGCCGGCGTGGTTGCCCGTTTGGGGCTGCGCATTGGATTGATCAGTTTGGAAGCCGATGCGGTGGGGCGGATGTCCTGCAATCCGGCTATCGGCGGGATTGGCAAGGGCCAATTGACGCGCGAGATCGATGCGCTGGGTGGATGGATGGGGCAGATCACCGACCGCGCCGGCATTCAGTTCCGCGTGCTCAATACTTCCAAAGGCCGGGCGGTGCAGTCGCCGCGCGCGCAGTGCGATCGCGAAGGTTATGAGAAGGTGGCGCAAGAATTCGTGGCCGGCCAAGCCAATCTGCAGGTCATCGAAGGCGAGGCGGTGGACTTCCTATGGAATGATTCCGTGTTGCGCGGTGTGCTTCTGGCCGACGGCCAAGAGCTCCATGCCAAGGCAGTGATCCTGACCACGGGTACTTTCCTGGAAGGTCTCTTGCATACCGGTTTGGAGAAGACGGAAGGCGGCCGTTTTGGCGAAGCCGGTGCAGCCTCTCTTGGAGAAGCCTTACGTCGTTTGGACCTGCCGACGGCACGATTGAAGACCGGCACGCCGCCGCGTCTTGCTGCTGATTCGGTGGACTACAGCGTGATGAAGGAACAGGCGGGGGATGCCGATCCATTGCCCTTCAGTTTCCTTACCGAATCCATCCAGCAACCGCAGATCAGTTGTTGGCAGACCACCACCACGCCGCGCACCCAAGAGATCGTGCGTGAGAATCTGCACTTGGCGCCGATGTACGCCGGACGCATCGATGGCGTGGGGCCGCGCTATTGCCCATCCTTGGAGGACAAGGTGGTGCGTTTCGCCGATCGCGAGGCGCACAACGTGTTTTTGGAGCCGGAGGGTTATGACTCCAATCTGCTCTACGCCAACGGCATCTCCACTTCCTTGCCGAAAGAGATCCAGGAAGAGTTCGTGCACACTTGCGTGGGCATGGAAAATGCGGTGATTGTGCAGCCAGGTTATGCGGTGGAGTACACCCATGTGGCGCCACGTTGCTTGCACCGAACCTTGGAGCTGCGGGATTGGCCGGGCCTTTATCTTGCTGGACAGATCTGTGGCACTTCCGGTTATGAAGAAGCCGCTGCACAAGGCTTGATGGCGGGTTGGAATGCCGCATTGAAGATCCTAGGTCGCGATCCTTTCGTGCTTGGGCGTCATGAGGCTTACATCGGCGTCTTGATCGACGACCTCGTGGTCAGCGATCCGACCGAACCGTATCGCATGTTCACTTCACGGGCGGAGCATCGTCTGTTGTTGCGTCATGACAATGCGGATCAACGACTCACGCCATTGGCGATGCGTTATGGCGGTTGTAGCGACGAACGTGCTGCGCTTTATCATAGCCGCAAGGCGCGCATGGAGCATGCCAAGGGTGTGCTGGCCAAGACCAAGATCCCAGGCGAGGCACCTTCATCCGGTGGCGCCCGTGCCAACCTGTTGGACTTGCTCCGACGCCCGCAAGGCGGTGGTTATCCCGCCGTGTTGAAGGCGGTGCCGGAGTTGGAAGAGCTCGGCCTGCACAAGCGCGATTGGGAAACCCTGGAAGCGGATGTGCAGTATGCCGGATATGCCAAGCGTCAGGCTGCGTGGGTGGAACGCAGTGCGGAGCGTGAATCCACCGAGGTCCCCGCGGACTTCGATTACCAGACCATTCCAGGTTTGCGCAATGAAGCTCGCATGACGCTCGAGGAAACGCGTCCGCAAACCCTAGGCAGTGCAGGACGCCTTGCCGGTGTCACGCCTGCCGATGTCGCCTTGGTCGAGATCGCCCTGGCCCGCCAGGCACGCGACGCCAAGGCTTAAATCCGGACGTCGCGCTGTTCGGGCGGAAACTCTTAAGGCAGTAGTTTCAGCGACATCTGCGTCGAGGAAACCAGCGGTAAGGAGCCGATGACCGGATCGAGGCCTGCTGCGCAAACTTCCAGATGCTTGCCGAGGCCGAGACTGAGTTCGCCAGGGGCATAGGTCAAAGTGATGCTGCCATCGCCAGCGGCATCGAGCACGACGACATCACCGAGGATCGGAGGCAAGGTCGTGCGGTCAAGCAGGTTGGTCGGTCCGATCGGGAGGCCTACCCCATTGAGGAAGGTGGTGCCGGAGCCTTGGATGGAAGCGAGTAGGACGGCCTTATGCCCTGCGTATTGGGCAGGGAAGTCGATGTCATAAGTCACGCTGCCGCCGGCCGAGACCGAGAGTGAAATCGCATCAGTGCTGAGCATCGGGTCGACGCTTAGACGATGCGCTGCGCCAAAGCCGTAGACCGATCCGACCGGTGTGCTCGGTGCACCCACCAAAAACTCACGCGTGCCGGAGGGACCCGTGAATCCATCGACGACCGTGCCGAAGTTGGCATCGGCATCAGGCCCGAAGGCGTGTTGCATGCGGCTTCCATCCGCGCCGGAGAAGAAATAGAGGCCACCACGGCCCTGATCCTGACGCCACGCGGAAACCACCTGGTCCGGCACACCATCGCCATTGATGTCGCCCGCCGACGCCACCGTGCCGCCGAAGTAGGCGCCATTCTCCGGATCACCAGAAAGCGCGTGAATCACACTACCGTCGACGCCGGAGAGCACTTGGGCAAACCCGGAGTTGATGGCGAACTGCGGCGCACCGACGAGAAGGTCCCCAATGCCATCGCCATTCACATCTCCTGCATGCGCGACGGAATTGCCGAAGGCTGCCAGTGAAAGAGTGCCGTCGAAGCGCATGAGCTCATTGCCGGTAACACTCGACAATAGGAAGACTGCACCATTGTTCACCAGGCCTGCGGAATCTTCGAGGTAGGAACCAACCAGGATTTCTGGCAGTCCATCTCCATCGCGATCGGGGAAGGTATCTAGGGCATAACCGAACTGCGAACCTGCAGTAGGGCCTTCCATCAGCCACAGGAAGCTTCCGTCGGCACCGGAATGCAGACGCACTGCGCCGGAACCAGGTCCTGCAGTTCCATGGAAGCCCGATTGACTGATGATCAAGTCATCCATGCCATCCTGATTGAGATCCGCGATCGGCGCGACGGCTTCACCGAGGAAGCCACCGCTCTCATCACCGACGATGCGGAACAACTCCAGGCCAGTCGCACTCGAGAAGGCAAAAGCGGCGCCAACCCAGCTTTTCCCGGAAATGCTGTCGTCTGTTTGCGGTGCGCCGACGAGTAGATCGCCTAAGCCATCCCCATCAAGATCGTGGCAGGCGGAAAGGGCAGAACCGAAACGGCCGCCACTGATGGGGCCAGAGATCTCGAGGATGAGAGTTTCGGTGGCGCCATCGAAAATGCGCACCGATCCCTGCTGGGGACCAAAGTGGTAATCCTCTGGTGCACCGACGGCGTATTCCAGGGTGCCATCGCCATTGAGGTCTTCAAGGACGGCAACCGAAGTGCCGAAGCCATCGTCGGCAAAAGTGCCAACCATGGAATGGCCGAAGGCGTGGTCGCCACCTGTGTGGACTTGGGCAGTTACAAGGCTGGCGGAAAGGAAGAAAGTACCGGTAGCTGCAATAAAGGCGGCAGTCCGGCGGGAAGGTCGTGAAAAATGCATCGCTTGAATCCTTTGGGTACTGGGTTCAAGGATAAGGAGTGCCTTTAGTAGAACACGGTTTCCTTGCGGCAACAAGGAAACCGTGCAAAAAGTAGGCCTCTGGGAGGCCGGAATTCGACCTGCCTAGCGCGAAACGCTGACGGGCAGACTGCCGGTCAGGATCTCGCAGATATCGAGATAACGACCACGCGTCTGCTCGATGATCTCCGCAGGCACGGTCGGCGGTGGTGGCGTCTTATCCCACTCGGTGACGGAGCGCAGGTAGGCGCGTACGATCTCCTTGTCGAAACTCGGTGGCTCTTGACCAGCAACGATCTGGTCGGCGGGCCAGTAACGCGAGCTGTCTGGAGTCATGACTTCGTCGATCAGGACCAGTTGGCCATTGAGGCGACCGAACTCGAACTTGGTATCGGCGAGGACCACATCTTTCTCGGCAGCGCGCTTCGATGCTTCGCCGAAGATACGCAGTGCGAGCTCGTGGATCTTGTCGGCCTCTTCCTTAGAACCGATCAGTCCTTCTGCTTCGACCCAAGTGATGGGCTCATCGACTTCCGCCTTGGTCGTTGGCGTGTGCAACACTTCCGGAAGCTTGGAAGAGTTTTGCAATCCTTCCGGCAGCGCGTGGTCCCAAAGACGACCGGTCTTCTTGTACTCGCGGAAACCGGAACCGGCGAGATAGGCGCGCAACACCACTTCCACGTTCACGCGATCGGCGTTGTGGGTCCAGGTGGCGCGACCACGCAGGTCGTCGTGCAATTCGGCGGGCAGATTCGGAATCTCCGAAGGTTCGCAAGTGATGCGGGCGGCCGGCATCCAATCGGCGAACTCCTGCAGCCAATACTCGGTGATGTGCGTGAGCACACGACCACGATCGGGGATGGTCTCGTTCATCACCACGTCGAAGGCACTAAGGCGATCGGTGGCAATCATCAACATGTGATCCGGATGATCCGGATGACGGTAAAGGTCGCGGACCTTGCCCTTGTAGAAGAACTCCCAACCGGGGATCTCGATGCCGCCGGGGTAGCCCTGGGAAGTCGCAGAGGAGGAGGACGTGCTGCTCATGCCGGATTTTAGCAAGGCGTCGGCGGAACTAGAATCGGGGTGATGCGGGTTGTGGAAATCGAGGTACCGGGCTGCAAATCGACGTCCCAGCGGGCGCTGATTTTGGCTGCATTGGCGGCGGGGGAGAGCCGTCTGCAGGGCCTCAGTGAGGGTGAAGATTCTGACGATCTCATCGCCGCACTGCGGGTTTTGGGCTGGAGCTTGAAGGAGGAGAACGGGGCCTTGGTGGTGCAAGGCAGTGCTGGTCCGCGGCCATCCGAGGCCTCCAAGGTGGTTTTAGGCGAAGGGGCCAGCACTTTGCGCTTTCTGGTGCCGATGCTGGCAGCGGCGCCGCAGGATCTAGAACTGGAGGTCGCGGAAGGATTGCGCAAGCGTCCGCAGGAGGCGATGCAGACGGTCTTGCAGGAGTTGGGGGCAACCCTCACGCCAACGGCCGACGGCTTCCATCTCCACAGCCAACCCATTGCTGTCGCTGAGCCCGTGGCGGTGCCGGCCGACCTCAGCAGCCAGTTTCTCAGCGGATTCCTGCAGGCTTCCGGCACCCATGCCATGTCCTGGCAACCCTCCGGCGAGTTGGTGAGTCAGGGCTATCTGGCCATGACGACGCGTTTGCTGCGCCAGTTCCGTGGCAAGGATGCCCTGGACGATTCCCTAATCCCATGGCGTCAACCCGTCGGTTTTGGCACCGGCCAATCCATCACCATTCTCTCCGACGCCTCCGCCATCGTCTTCTTCGCCGTCGCCGCCATCCTGCAGCAGATCACGATCCGCATTTGCCGTCCATGGGATCCGCTCCACCCCGACGTCGCGGTTTTGGATTTCCTGACAGCACACGGGCTGCTCCAAGTCGAAGGCCAAGATCTGATTCCGGCTGCCGCGCCTTCCAGCCTTGCAGCCAAGCCACAGCCCATCTTCGATCTGCAGGAATCTCCAGATAGTGGACCTGCGCTCGCCGTCTTGGCTGCCGCATTGCCAGATGGCATCGATTTCCGGAACGGCGAGCGTCTGCAGTTCAAGGAATCCGATCGCATCGACGGCGTGCAACGCCTGCGTCAACTCGCCTTAGACCCCACAGCCCAGCCCTTTGATCCGACCAACGATCATCGACTCGCCATGGCCGCTGGCATCGCCACGTTAGGCTATCCGACGGCGTCGATCCTCCAGCCGGAGTGCGTCGCCAAGTCCTTCCCAGGATTCTGGGAACAGATCGACCGTCTCCGTTGAAGCCTTCGCGTTCCGTCTTGCCGCGCCACCGCACACCGTCCGCCTTCGTTTTGCTCCTTGGAGTGATGGGGGTCATGCCATCGTGGAGTTGCTCCGCCACTTCGCCGGAGTTCCCCGTGACCGAGCGCGCGCCTTATTCGCGTCATGTGCCTTCCGAATCCTGGATGGGCCTCGCCGATGCAGCCGCCGAGCGCAAGGATTGGGCCGAAGCCGGCCTGTGGCTGGATCGTCATGCGACCCTGCCCGAAGTGCAACTTGATCCATCCTTCTGGCAACGCCGCGCCCTCTACGCGGATGAAGCGGGCGATCCCTTTCGTGCTGCGGAAGTGCGCCAGCATCTGTTGGCGGAGACTCCAGATGATCTGTGGTTACGCATCGACCTCGCCGATGACCTACAGCAGATCGGACGCGACCTCGAAGCGATCGAGATCCTCAATCATGATTTTGAGGACTCGGAGCATCAGGTGTACGCCTGGGCCGCGAGTGTGGAGTTGATGTTGCAGAGCAATTATCAACAACAAGCCGCCTTGCGTTGTGAGCAATTGGCGCGTGCCACCGAGGGCACCGTCGCGCGCGATTGGTGGCAGCGCGCCTCGAGTCTGCATGAACGTCTCGGCGACCTGTCGCGGGCAACGATTTGCCTGGAGAGGGCGTTGGAGGGCATGCGTCTGCGCAAAGGGGAAGAGCGGGTGGTGCAACGCCTGCATGCCTTGCAGTTGGGCGAACCGGAGAACGTCGCGGATGCGCTGTTGCTGCTGCGGCATCACACCGATCCGGCGATGCGTCTGAATGCGATCGATTACCTGCGGGAGGAAGAATTCCCACAGGCCGTCGGCACCTTCGAGTTTGCGCTTCAAGATCCTGCGGACGAAGTGGTGCAGCTTGCACTGAAGGAACTGGCACAACGCAGTGTGGCGGGTCGTTGTGATGCAATCCTGCCCATGCTGCAGCATGAGAATCAGGAAGTCGTGCTCGAGGCCATCCATACTTTGGGAACTCTCGGCACCGCGCCGGAGATCGCACCCTTGTTAGAAGTGATGGACCCGGCAGATCGCGCCCGCTTTCGCGCCGCGCGCCAGGCCTTGCAGAGCGTGACGGGCCATCGGGTTGCGGAAGACCTGGACCCTGGCCTGGAGCAGCGTCAACTCCTGAAGACGCAGTGGATGGACTGGTTTGCGGCGCTCCAAGCCGGCAAACTGGAGCGATGAACATCCTGGTCACCGGAGGTTGCGGGTACATCGGTTCCGCGACCGCGCGTCTGCTGCAACAGAGTGGGCATGAGGTCTTCGTGGTCGACGACTTCTCTGAAGGGCATGCTGCTGCTTGGGATGGACCGGTCGCGGAATTCGATTTGCGCGACGGCGCCGCAGTCCACGCCTTTGCAGCCAAGCATTCCTTCGACGGCATCGTGCACTTTGCAGCACGCGCTTACATCGGCGAAAGCGTCGGCGCGCCCCTGCGTTATTGGCATGCGAACCTGGTGCCGGTCATTCACCTGTGCGAGGCCTTCCCCGAGGTTCCCTTCGTGTTCAGTTCGACCTGCGCCACGTATGGTGAACCCGATGTCGACTTGCTGTCGGAGAGTTTGGAACCGCGGCCGGTCAATCCTTATGGCGCGACCAAGTTGGCGGCGGAACGTTTGCTGTCGGATCGCTCGAATGCGGGGCAGGGGCGTTATGTCGCCTTGCGTTACTTCAATGCCGCGGGAGCCGAAGCCGACGGCGTGCACGGCGAGCATCATGAACCCGAGCCGCATCTGATCCCTCGTGCGGTACTCAGTGCGATGGGAGTGTTGCAGGAAGAAATGGCAGTCTTTGGCATGGACTGGCCGACCCCGGATGGCACCTGCGTGCGCGATTACATCCACATCGAAGACCTGGCCGACGCTCACGTCCGCGCGCTCGAGTCCCTCTTCGCCGGTGGTCCTTCCGACGTCTTCAACCTGGGCACCGGCCGTGGGTATTCGGTCCTCGAGGTCCTGCAGGCGGTGGAGGCAGCTACGGGCAAGAAGGTCCCTTGGAAACCCGCCGATCGACGCCCAGGAGACCCTGCACGCCTGGTCGCCGACCCAGCCAAAGCCCACGAGGTGCTCGGTTGGCAAGCCACACGGTCAGATTTGGACTCCATCGTGGCCTCCGCGGTACGCTGGCACACTGCGTACCCGAACGGGTATCCCTCCTGATGAAGCTTCGCCACCTCCTGCTCCTCACGGCCTCCCTCCTGATCCTGACCACCCCGGTGGCAGCGCAGGAGACGGTTTCTCCCACCGCGATGACTTTGGATCGGGCTTTGGCCACGATCACGGAGAAGGAGTGTTACGACAACGTCCAAGTCCTGGCCGCACAAAGCATGGGCGGACGCGGCACCTTGACCCCGGGCTTCGAGCAGGCGGCGCAGTTCGTGGAGCAGCAGCTGGAGATCCTGGGATACACCCCAGCCAATGGGGAGTCCTTCCGTCACCCGGTGAGCTTGAACTGTGTGGTGGCAGGGGAAGAAAGCCACTTTCTGGTGAGTGGCCTTGGCGACGAGGTCGAGACCCTGGTGGTGGAGCAGGATTTCGTTCCCGTGATCGGCAGTCGCGAACGTGCGGCCAGTGGCGAAGCGGTTTTCATCGGCTACGCCATCGATTCGAAGAAGAACAAGTGGTCGGACGTCAAGAAGAAGGATGTCAAAGGCAAGATCGTGTTCGCTTTCAGTCGCGAACCTTTTGCCGATAATCCGAAGTCGAAGAAGTTCGATGGCACCGCAGCAACACGCGAATCGGAAGTCGCGATGAAGGCCAAGGCGGTGATGGATGCCGGCGCGATTGCGCTGGTCCTGATTCCCGATCCCGGCCTCGTCGCCGACGACACCCTGCCATTGCCTGGCATGGTGCCCTTCGTGGATTCCCGCGGTGGCGGACCGGTCGCATTCCAGCGGCGCTTGAATCTGCCGGACATCCCGGTGATGTCAGTTTCTCGCGCGGTCGCCGGTCGTATCTTCGACAAGGACTTCACCAAGGAACACGCATCGATCGATAAGAAGAAGAAGGCGAAGTCGATCAAGGCGAAGAAAGGTGTCACGTTGCAACTGGGTGTCGAATGGGCCTCGGCGAGTCGCGAGACCTTCAACCTTGCAGCGCTCTTGAAGGGTTCTTCCGATAGTGGCGAAGTCGTGGTCGTCGGTGCGCATCTGGATCATGTCGGCTACGACGTGATGTCCGACAACATGCGCCTGCAGGTCTACCCAGGTGCAGATGACAATGCCTCGGGTAGTGCAGCCCTGTTGGAAGTGGCGCAGGCACTCTCGGGCACCACTCCAGAGTGCGACATCCTGTTTCTTTGGTTCACCGGAGAGGAGTTGGGTCTGCTCGGCAGCAATGCCTACTGCGATGATCCGATCTTCCCGCACAAGAACACCGTTGCCATGTTCAACATGGATATGGTCGGGCGCGGCGAGCGCAAGGTCATCAACATCGGCGGTCTTTGGGATCGCCCCGGTTGGGAAAAGTTGATCAAGGACACGCATAAGCGCATCAAGTCGCCTTTGAAGATGGACAACAAGCAGGGCCGTGATCTCTACGCGCGTAGCGATCAGTTCAGCTTCCATCAGAAAGGCGTGGTCGGACTGTTCTTCTTCGAAGCAGACTTGAACTCGAACAAGGTGTATCACAAGCCCGGCGACATCGCGGAAACCATCGACGGCAAGAAGATGGAATCGATCGCCAAGCTGTTCACGGCCTGCGTTTGGGTGGTGGCGCATGAGGGGGCGCGTCCTTGATGCACCGAAGGGGTAGCCGCACCTGGGCTAACCTTTGCTGCCTGGCATTCGGCATCCTCGCGGGTGC
>JBMYYH010000078.1:0-14827 GCA_049609225.1 Planctomycetota bacterium
ACGGGAGGCACGACGATTAGTTAAGGAAACCGAGCTCGGCGGCGAGCTTGGCGATGGACTCGAAGTCCTCGTTGGTGGCCGGGATCAGGCCTTCCTCACGCTTGACGGCCTTGAGCAACTCCGGATCCTTCATGTCGAGCAGGGCGCCTTGAACCTTATCCATGAAGCCCGCACCGTAAGTGCCTTCGACCTCAGGGTGCACGGTCCAGTTGTAGTCCGCATAACCCGGAGTGATCCATACGATCTTGCACTTCTCGGGATCCAGTTTGCCTTCGGCGACCATCGAATCGTAGGTCTTGAAGTTCACGGCGCCAGCCTGGTAGGTGCCAGCCTCGACCAGCTTGGCGGTCTTGTCGTGCGAACCAGAGAACTGGTTCTCGGTGCCGAAGAACTCGTTTGGAGTCATGCCGGTCTCCTGCGTGATGAAGTATTCCGGCATCAGGCGACCACTGGTCGACTTCGGCGAACCGAAGGTGAAGCTCAGGCCCTTCAGCTCCATCGGGAAGCTATCGGACTTCTCGATATTCACGCTCTCGTTGACGATGAAGTAGGTCTTGAAGTCCGGATCGAGCACGCCCTGGGCGACGGCGCGGGAGCCATCGACGGCGGCACGGGCCTGGACACCACTGAGACCACCGAACCAGGCGAGGTGGACATCGCCGTTACGGAACATCTCGACCGAAGCGCTGTAGTCTGCAGTCGGCACGTACTCAACAGGAACGCCGAGCTGCTCGCTCAGGAAGGCCGCGACGGGCTGGAATTTGGCCTCGAGCTCGGTGGACTCGTGGTCCGGGATGGCAGTGAACCGGAGGACTGTGGCGGTTTCATCACCGCCTTCGCCACTTTCACCGCTGCCGCAGGAAACGAGCGCGCCGGACAGGGCAGCTGCGGCAATCGTGCCGTAGAGAAGGGAAAGCATTTTCATCCAGGCAATTTAGCACCATGCCTGACAAGTTGGGTACTTTCTATTGCGGGGACCAACGCCGCAGCATGTCAGCCAGGAGGTCCTTGCGCACCGGTTTCGGGATGTAGTCATCCATTCCGGCAGCGAGGCACTTCTCGCGGTCGCCTTCCATGGCGTTCGCGGTCATGGCGATGACCGGGATCCGGCTCTTACCGACCTCCGCGCGACGAATTGCGGCGGTGGCGTGGTACCCATCGAGGACGGGCATCTGGCAGTCCATGAGGACGATGTCGTATTCCGTTTCATCCACCGCCTTGCGCGCGGCTTCTCCATCGGGAGCCACATCGACGTGGCAGCCGAGGCCCTCCAACATCTTGGTCGCGACCTTCTGGTTGACCAGGTTGTCCTCAGCCAACAGAATGCGCAATCCATCAAGAGGTCGGAAAGTTGGCGTTTCTTCCTCCTTCACGGGCGCGTCAGCAGCTCCCACCTTGTCATCCCGACGCTCCGCCTCATCCGACAGCGCGCTTTCCAACTGCGCCAACAGGTCTTCCACGGAAAGGTCATCGGATAGCGGGTATTTGCCGGCCGGTTCTGGCTCCACCGCCAAGGCCTCGACCAACCGCATCCGACGTGCCGGCTTGACCATGGTCTCGTCGATGTACCGGTGGTAGTCCTCCGGGAACATCGAGCGATCACACACCGACGACAACAAGAGGATCCGCATATTGCAGAAACGCTCGTCCTCGCGCAGACGCTTTGCGAAGCGGATGCCATCTTCCTCCGGCATCTGATAGTCCACCACCAATCGCTCGATCGGATGGCCGGCCTCATGGGACTGCTCCAAAAGCGACCACGCTGGCACGGTGGCATCCGCTTCGGAAACTTTACAACCGACCTTCTCGAGCTGCTTGCGCAGCACCTTGAGGTTGGTGCGATTGTCGTCCACGATCAACACATGCATGCCATCGAAATCCGGCATGGCGTTTCGATCGGCTTCCGATTGCGGCTCTAGATCGAAGTCGAGGCGCGCGGTGAACCAGAAGGTAGAGCCTTCGCCGTAGGTGCTCTCCACTCCCATCTCGCCTCCCATCAACTCCGCCAACTGACGGGAGATGGTCAGGCCCAGACCGGTGCCGCCGAACTGACGGGTAGTTGAGGCGTCGGCTTGGGTGAAGGCGCAGAACAGGGTCTCGAGGGCATCCTTCTGAATACCGATGCCGGTATCACGGACCTCGAAACGAATGCGTCCATCCTCGGTCTTCGCAGCATGCACCACGACCTCACCTTCGGTGGTGAACTTCACGGCATTGCCGATCAGGTTGGACAACACCTGACGCAGTCGTCCAGGGTCACCGCCAACGCGTTGCGGCAGACTGTCGGAAGCATCGACCAACAATTCCAAGCCCTTTTGTGAAGCTGGAGTGCTCAGCGAAGCCACCGTGTCCTCGAGTAGGTCCTGCAAGGAGAAGGGAACATGCTCCAACTCCACCTTGCCGGCTTCGATCTTCGAGAAGTCGAGGATGTCGTTGATGATCACCAACAGGGCTTGGCCGGAACGCAGGATGGTGTCCGCAAAATCGGTCTGCTCCTCGTCGAGGTCGGTCTGACGCATCAACTCCGCCATGCCGATCACGCCATTCATCGGCGTGCGAATCTCATGGCTCATGTTGGCCAGGAATTCACTCTTGGCACGGTTTGCAGCATTGGCGCGCTCACTGGTGTCCTCCAGTTCCGCGATCTGATTGCGGATTTGCGCCTCCATGCGCGCAAAGGATTTGGCCAACTGACCAACTTCATCGTCACCGGCTACCTTGAAGTCGGCATCGTAATGACCATGGCTAACGGCATTCTCCATCACGCGCGAAAGGCGTCGAATGTGGGAAAGCCGCCGACCAACCAACATCAAGCCGAGCACCAAAGTAAAGGTACTCAACACCGCGACGGTGATGATGAATTTCTGCGTCGAAGCCTGCAACGCAAGCGCCTGACGGGTGTGGTCAGTCAGGATCTGCACGCGCGTTCCAGGCGAGACCTCGAACGGGAAGATCTGCGTGTAGCCATCGATGGCTTCATCTTCCTGCAGCCCACCATGCTTCATATCCAAACCGGCAAGACGGGTGGAATGGGCGGGGTTTGCACTCAACGCGCGACCATCTGGCATGGTGACCACAACCGGTGCACCAACGCGTTCCTCGAACAGACCGATGATGGCGCTGAGATTAGCCTCAATCACGATCCACCCGAGCGGCATATCATCGTAGTCGTGCAAAGGCTCCAACATCACCGGAGTGCCATAGCTATCCGACTGCACTTGCCGGCGTTGGATGGCGGACAAGGAGAAGCCGTCGCGTAGGTGGAAGGGTTCACCGGAAGTCGGACGCGGCCCGATCATGGCAGCCAAAGGCACGGTGTCGGCACCGATGATGCGGATCTCCTGAATCGTGTCAGGCGGAACCATGTCGCGCATGCTGGCGGCCAGATGTGCCTGCAGACCGACGCCATCCTGATTGCGCAGGAACTCGAGGGTTCTCTCATCATTCGAGAGGCCGGCGATGGCGTCATGCACCACGCGCTCCCACTCGGTCTCTTGGTGCGACCACAAGGCCGCATAAACCGAGGCGACCTCATTGCGGTGCAGCGGCTCGAGCCGATCGCGCACGGCCTCCCACTGCTGCCATGAGAAAAACGCCGTACCCACAACCAAAAGACAGGCCCAAATGGCCGTCTTCATGAGGAGGCTGGAGTTTAGGAGTTGGCGCATCGTCGTGATTACCTATCGGCAACCTGGTTTCCTTGCCTTAAGCGCCGTTTGGAGTAGTTTTTTCGGGATAATGGCGCCATGAACTTCGTCCTCAAGATCATCCTCGTGGGTGCCCTGCTGACGGTCGGTTGGAGTGTCTTCCAATCCTGCTCCAGCCTCGAAGGCCAAAGCGCCCCACCTCTGACCGGTGGAACCCTGATTTCGGATGGAATTGCCCTGGCCGACGCCTCCCTGCCAGAAACCGATTGGCGTCTGCTCGCCTTCTTCAGCCCTGGCTGAAGCCCTTGTATCGCAGAAGTGCCGCATCTCGTGCAGATGCAGAACAAGTTCGGTGGAGAGCGTTTCTCGGTGGTCGGCCTGATGCAAGGCCCGGAAACTACGGCCAGTGATTTCGTCAGGAATCAAGGCGTCAACTATCCCGTGCTCGCTGGCAACGGCGATTTCGGCGCCTACAACATCCTGTTCGTACCGGTCACGTATCTGGTCGATCCCAACGGCATGATCGTCACCGATGATCTCGATGAGGCCGAAGCCATCCTCGCCAAGGAGCTTGGCGCCTGATCATGCGAAGCACGCGCTTCCTCGCCTGTTTCCTATGCGGCATTCTTGCCACCGTTGCGGCGCTGCCGGCGCAAAACTCGACCGCGAAATTGCGGGAGCAACCAAGTGCTGCAGCGGCGCAAGCCGGTCATGCCATCCAATGGCGCACCGATGTCGATGCGGCCCTTAAGGAAGGCAAGCGAGAAAAGAAGAGTGTGTTCTGGTACGTGCCGACCATCCATGGAAGCTTCATGGATCGCAAGGCTGAAGTTGATGGGTACATGATGGCGGGGCCGTTCTCGTGGCCATGGTTCGTCGAGCACATCAACGAAACCTACATCCCCGTGCGCGCCGTTGCCGATCGCAATCTCTGCAAAACCTATGCGCTTGAGCCGGTTGGATTCATCGAACCCGGCATCATCCTGCTGCCTCATCATCGAAGGGTGAAGACGCGCATCCTCCAGCCCATCTCGACTTTCCATCCTGGTTGGTTTCGAGAACAGTTTCATGTGCAGCCAGAGACCGGCAATCCGTGGCCGGTCGAAATCCAAGAAGCCTATAGCACCACCTGCTACACCACTCTGCCGAAGGCAGACGATGGCCTGGAACGCTTTCAGGAGTTCTTGAAAGCGATGCCCCAGGAGGAGCAAGCTGGCGCTTTGTGGTTGTTCGCAGCCGGCTCGCGCAATCATCAACGCGAGGAACAGGCTTTGGGACTCCTGCGCCGCCTGAAGGATGACTATCCGGAAAGCCCCTTGGCCGCGAAGGCTGCTATGGAACTCGAAGGCCATGGCCCTTACTGGCGTGGTTTCGAGACTTACGACAAGTTGCCTGAGGTCGCGCTGGAGGAAAACCACCGTGGCACGCGTCTACGCAAAGGCCTGTACACCGACGTGGAATTGCTCGTGCGTTCGCAAGCCTATCTCCTGCGCATGCAGGAAGCTGACGGCAGTTGGCGCGATAGCCGTTACGACTTTGGCGGCACCGACAGCCTGCCGAACGTGCATGCTGCAATCACGGCCATCATCGCACGCGGGCTCGCCGGACATCGTCCGCCGCCCGACCAAGCCGACCACCCTGAGGCCGACGTCTCTGCGACCCTGCAACGGGCTTATGCCTTCCTTGCCAAGGACGACATCCTCAACCTGCAGGACTCCGACGAACTGCTCTGGGTCTATCTCTATCGCATCCGGCTCTACGCCTACCTGCTGGATCAAGACAACGCCGATCGCGAGGCTCTCCTCCCCCCTCTGCGCAGGAATGTCGATGCCTTAATCAAGATGCAAGGCGAAGAAGGCGCGTGGTACCACGAGTATGAGAATCCTTTCGTCACCGCATCCTCGTTGATCGCACTCTTCGATGCCAAACGCCATGGCATTGCACCGGAGGGGTTGGACAAGGTCGTCGAACGCGGCCTGATTGCTCTTGAGGTTTCACGCTCGAAGAAAGGCGCCTATAGCTATTACCAAGGACGTGGCAAGGTGCGCACCCCGGTCGAGGCCAGCGTCGGACGTAGCCCGGTGGGTGAGCATGCGCGGCAACTTTGGGGCGTGGCCAAGAAAAAGGACCTCGGTGCTGCGATTGAAAACAGTTTCGAACATCAGGAACCGCTTTTCCTTGCCCGCAAATACGACGACCACACCGCCACCCATGCCTACGGCGGCTTCTTCTTCTGGTACTCGATGCTCGGGCGCACCGAAGCCATCCTGGCCTTACCGAAAGGCAAGAAGCGTACGCAGTATCTACAGCGTCAACGCGACTTGATCCTCGACTTGCCCGAGATCGACGGCACCTTCCTCGACTCGCATGAACTCGGTCGATGCTATGGAACCGGCATGGCACTGTGGTGCCTCCAACTGCTCGAACAGGACTAGCTGTCGTCGACTTCACCCGTGAGGGTGTGGTTGCCGAAGCGGTCCATCGACACGAACTCCTCGAAATCGAACAGTCCCATGCGTGGACGCGCGGGCTCCAAGGCCTTGCCGATGGTGATCATCAACATCGGTGGATGATCGGCCGGTAGCTCGAGGATCTCCGCGACCTTGGCCGGATCAAAACCAATCATTGGGCACGAGTCATAACCCATGTCCTTGGCCAACAGCATCATGGTCTGCGCGGAAAGGCCGACGGTGCGCAGGGCTTCATCCCGTTCCATGGCTTCGCTGCCATAGAACCCGGGGATCATGCCGCTAAACATGCCCTTCACTTCTTCCGGTGCCTTGCGCAGATACCGGTCCATCTTCTCATGCCCCTTCAAGGCGCCCGCGATCACGATGGTGACGGAAGCATCCTTCACCTGCGCCTGATTCCACGCCGCCGCACAAAGCTGGTCCTGCACACCCTGGTCGGTCACGACCACGAAGTGCCAGTTCTGCATGTTGAAGGAAGTCGGCGTGAGTGCAGTGTTTCCGAGCAGATGCCGAATCTCTTCCACGGTGAGGCGATGATTCGGATCGTAGTGCTTGACCGAGCGACGTTGACGGAGGGCTTCCAGCAGTTCCATGCCGGGAGTCTAGCGGCTACCGTTCCCGCTCGTGCCACTGCTGCAGCACCTTCTTCTCCTTTTCGCCCTTCATGCTGTTTCCGAGGGTCCTCGGGTGATCCAGGGCAGTGATGGCCCAGTCGAAGGTATCGCGGATGGTCTCGCCCGTCGGACGGAAGGTCAGACCCGCTGCAACCGCCTTTGAAATCTCGGTGCGGCTATTCGGGTAGCTGGCCGGAATCCACAACGGCATTTCAATCCACGCGCCGACCCCCAACTCACCGAGCTCCTCATCGGGAATCCAAGTGAAGGAAGCATCAGCACCGAGTACCACCTTGCAGCCATGCAGGAGTTCCTGCATCGACAGACGCGGTCCAGGACCATTGGCGTTATAGACACCCATCACGCCTTCGTGAATGCAATGCATGGTGAAAGCCGCGAGGTCCCGTGCATCGATGAACTCCACTTGTGCATGCAGATCCCCTGGTGCGAGGATCTCCCCTCCCTGCCCGACGCGCCAAGGCCAGTAGGTGAATCGACCACTGTTATCCAATGGGCCCACGATCAGTCCTGGACGAATGTTACTGACCCGACCCGGCATGGCTGCCTCGGCCGCCTGTTCACAGAGCGCCTTCAAAGGACCATAGGTTTCGCCCGTGACATCTTCGACGCTTTCATCCTCCAACTTGCCGACGGCGTGTTCTTCATCCAAGGCAATCCCGCCAGGATCATCGTAGACCGAAACCGTAGAGATGAAGACATACTGCTGCACGTTGTCGGCCAACAGTTCTGCGGAATCCTTCACATGACGCGGAACATAACCCGAAGTATCGATCACCGCATCCCACTTGCGCCCTTCCAAGGCCGATAGACCTGCATCCTTCTTGGCATCGCGGTCGCCGACCAACTTCTCGAGTTCTGGATAGGCTTCCGGGTTGGACTTGCCTCGGTTGAATAGTGTGATTTCCCAACCGGCTGCTTGGGCAGCATCGACCAGATGAGGACCGAGGAATCGCGTGCCACCAAGGATCAACAGCTTCTTGCCACGCCCCGGTTGCGGACCATACCCAGGCTGAGCCTCTTTCGGGCTGGGAGTAGCGGCCGCAAGTTGCGAACCGACCAGGGATGCCCCACCGACGGCGGAGGCGTGAAGGAATTGGCGGCGGGAAAGACTCATGATGGGATTATGCTCTACGCTCCCTGCGGCTGCACGTAGCGTTTTTCTCCCGTGACCAGCAAAACTCCTCCGTCGTCCTCCAAAGAGCTCACTTCTGTGCTCTTGGCGATGGTTTTTGCCTTCCTATTGATGGCTGGCTACACCTTGCTGAAGCCGGTGCGTGAGGAGATCGGCGCCTCGCTCAGCGATTACATCAGCCATCTGTGGACCGGAACCTTCGGCGTCATGCTGGCATTGGTGCCGGTATTCGGTTGGGCCGCATCGCGCTTTCCGCGGCGCACCTTGATCGTCGGCACCTATCAATTCTTCTCGCTGAATCTGCTGGTTTTCTATCTGCTGCTGCGCACTTTGCCCGACAGCGGCACGCTACGCACCATCGTCGACTGTTCCTTCTATATCTGGATCAGCGTCTTCAACCTATTCGCCGTCTCGTTGTTCTGGTCTTTTCTGGCCGACACCTTCCGTAGCGAAGAAAGCAAACGTTGGTTCCCGCGCATCATGATGGGCGCCACCCTTGGAGCCGTCGCCGGGCCTTGGCTGACGCTCCTCCTGATCCAACCTCTCGGCACCGCCAACTTAATGTGGGTGTCGATTGCGATGTTGCAGGGCGCGGTTGGATGCTTCCTTTACCTCGATCGCCAACAGAACCGTGTTGGATTCGGCGATGCCATCCAGAAGGCATTGGGTGGTGGCATTTGGGATGGCGCGCGCACCATTTGGCAGTCTCGGTATTTGCGCAGCATCTGCATCTACCTGCTGTTGTTCCTGGTCAGCGGTGGCTTCCTCTATCGCCTCAAGGCCGAATACGCGCGTGATTACTTCGAAGACCGTGAAACGCGCACCAGCTTCTTCGCGACCGTCGATGGCGTCACCAACACCCTTACCTTGGTGCTGCAGTTCCTGCTCACAGGAAAGTTACTGCAGCGATTCGGTGTCGGGTTCACCTTGGCGATCCTGCCCGTCCTGACCATGGCCGCTTTCGGCGTCTTGGGCCTTTGGACCAGCCTAGCTACGATCGTCGCGGCCGACATGTTGCGCCGCGTCGGCAACTACGCGCTCGCCAAACCGGCCCGCGAGGTGCTCTTCACCGTGGTCCCCCGCGACCAAAAGTACAAATCTAAGTCGTTCCTGGATACCTTCGTCTATCGCGGTGGCGATGTCGCCGTATCCTGGATGTACGACTTGTTCGCGATGTTCCTGCAAGGCAGCGGCTTGGCATTCGCAGTTGTACCCTTTGCAGCCCTGTGGACCGGATCTGCCGTCCGCCTGGGGCGCCTCAACAAGAAACTGGAAAACGACTCCACTCCCCAAACATGAAGCGAATCCTTCTACTGGCCGTCTGTGCCGCCCCTCTGCTCGGTTCCTGCGTGATTGCCGTCGGCAACGATGGCATCGGTGGAAACTTCCACCACGTCGGCGAGGTCGATAAGGCCATTTGCGTGATCAATGGCACGGCTGGCAACGAGAATGTCCGCGGTACCGTCACCTTCACTGAGAGCCATGATGGAGTCATGGTCGAAGCCCGCATCACCGGGCTCACTCCTGGTGCACACGGTTTCCATGTGCATCAGTTCGGCGACCTTTCGAGCACCGATGGCAAGTCCGCCGGTGGTCACTTCAACCCGGAAGGGCATGATCACAGCAGCCCGCATTCCAGCCGACGTCACGCTGGCGATTTGGGCAACTTGGTCGCTGATGCCAATGGCATTGCGGAATACTCGCGCTTCGATCAGGAGCTGGAACTGGAAGGCATGCACTCCATCGTGGGGCGCGCCATCATCGTCCACGCTGGTGAAGATGATCTCATGAGTCAGCCGACCGGCAATGCCGGTGCGCGCGTTGGCTACGGTGTCATCGGCATCGCGCGCGACTGATCTGCGCACACAAGACGCACGACCCGCCGGATCTCGAAAGAGGTGCGGCGGGTCTTAACGTAGACGCCCGGTGTTGCCCTGAGCGCCGCTCATCCAGGCACCATCGACGGAATGGAACCACGGCAAGGGTGCCTCCAGGGCTTTCCACACTTTGCCGTCGGGCGAAACATCGACGCCATTGGTGCCGACGGAGACCCAGCGTTGGCGTCGAGCATCCCAGGAAACGCCGGAGCGATAACCGTTGGGCATGACCTCCGCGGCGGTCCAAGTACGGCCCCCATCTTCGGTCCACGCAGCGAGGCTCAAGACCTGATTGGGCTTCTCATAATCTCCACCCACAAGGACGCCATGGTCGGCGTCGCGGAAGGCGATGGAGAAGATGCCACTGCCGCCGGTGCCGGAGGAAATCGGGGTCTCGTGGATTTGCCAGGTGTCGCCGCCATCCTCACTGCGGTAGACCCGTGCGACGGATCCGCCGGTAGCCAGCCAGGCCAGGTTTTCGTCCATCACAGCCACCGAAGTTCCGCTGGCGGCGAAGGCATATTCCCCTTCGATGGCGCGCGGTAGGCCCTCCGTGGGAACGGGCTCCCAGGTGCGTCCACCATCGGCGGTTCGCAGGACTGTGAGGCGTCCGTCGATGGGATCACCGACAAGCAGGCCACGATTTTGGTCCCAGAATGCGATGCCATCCCAAAATCCATCGGGGTGGTCGTTCACAGGGCCGATTTCCCAGCTCTGGCCGCCGTCAGAAGTCCGGAAAATTCTCGATTCCCCCCCTGGTCCAGCACTCATCAGGACCGCCTCCGCGGCCGTCAGCGCCTCGACATCGCGAAAATCCAGGGTCGGTGGGACGTCCTCCGGAAGGGTCATCTGGACCCAGGTGCGCCCCCCATCCGTGGTCCGCGCGACGGTCGCCTGACTGCCGGACACCCATGCCGTTTGGGAGTCGACGGCACTCAACCCGCGCAAGGATGGTTGGTGCTCCAACTGCTGCACCAGGGGCACTTGAGAGCAGCCAGCGAGGACCACTGAGAACAGTCCGAAGCTCAGAATCGATGCACGCATGGGGCCCTCCTGATGGGCTCACTACAATTGCATTCGGGCGACGCAAATGCGCCGCCCGAAAGGAGTTAGGCTAGATTACTCGTCGCCCCCAAAATCGCGATCCATGACCGTTTTGCGCTTCGCGCCTTCCGCAGTTGCGATGGCGTTATCGCACATGGCGCGGATGAGATCGGACAGGCGACCGGCGACGGCACCCGACGTGGACATCCCGGACTTAGCCTTGATATAGGCCTTGATCTTGGACTGGACAACGAGGACTTCTTGATCAGACATGATTAACTCCTTAAGGAAGAACGATGGGATCGCAACGGCCTGGGAACGGGCAGAAAGCTCAAGCCCCAAATCCGGCGAGGGTCCAGTGTAGCACCCAAATTCGGGCAGGTGGGAGCTCAGGTCGGCCCTAGAGCTTCTCTGGACCGACGATGCGGCCGTCTGGAAAGAAGCCCAACCAGCGTTTTCCGAGCCATGCCGTGGCCGCCAGACGGCTCAATTGCTGCCCTTTCAGTGGCCCCGCCAGGCACTCGCCCGACATCCGCGCCCACAAGCTGCCCGTCTCGGCATCGCGCATCATCAGACGCTGCTCCTTGGCCGCGCCGTCATCCAATGCAGTGGGTTCATAGGTGTTGAAATGCAGAATCCGGTCGCCGAGTCGGCGCGAAAAGGCAACCGCATAGACCGCCTCGCGATCAAAGCCAATCACGATCGGTTCTTCACCCAAATGGCTGTCCAACACTGGGGCCTGGACCAGCAACTCATAGCGGAACAGCGAGACCTCACGTCCTTCGCCGACCGACAAGCCGAAGCCCTTCATGCGCTTCTTCAGGTTGTACGAACCCATCAGCCCAGACACCTTCTTCCCCAGCAGCACCGTGGTCTTGGGGTAGCGCTTTTTCCAGGTCTTCCACGGCAGGATTTCCGAGGGCACGAAGGACAGCTTCTTGCCTTTCATCGGCCCCTTCAAGGCCTCGCCGGTGACATGCAACCACTTCGAATCGGTGGTCTTGTCGTACATGATGAAGGAGTCGCGGTAGAGCACGCCCTCATGACCGAAAGTGAGCACCTGATCGTCGAGCGTGCGGCCATACACGATGGCCGTTTGGCACAGAGGTCACCAACTGACCGCTACGGGAATCTCGCCGCAGGTGTCATTGACCAATTCCACCCCACCCATCACGGAAATCGGATAGGCCCGCGCTTCGCCGCCCACGAACAAGCCGATGACAGGTTCTTCCTCATCGATTTCCAGGGAACCGGCCACCGCAGGAGACATCTCCGGATGGTTGAGGACTGGGAAGGCGTCGCGCGGGGCGGCTCGCATGCCTTCGCGGTCGTAACTCCTCTCGCTGAAGATCTCGATCGGCGCCGGCTTCTGCCAACCAGACGGCTTTTCTGGCTCCTCCTCTTGCGCGAGAAGCGATGTGGCGGGGCTGAGGCAAATCCCCAGCAGGGCAGAGAGGCGGAGAGCCTTGGTCATAGGCATTTGTTACCACAGCAGTCCCCCCTAGGTGTAAAAAAGCGAAAGGGATGTTGAATGCAAAGATGAAATCCCCCCTCAAGCCAGCCGATAAGAGAGAGATGAAGAAGCGCGCGTCTGGCTTTGCACTGACCTTGGCCCTCACAACCTTGGCTTCCTGCGGCAGCAGTGCCGAGGAGGCCAAGACGATAGACGCCTTGATCAGCGAATTCATCACCAACCACAGCCTCGATGGCGATCCGGTCGACGGCATGCTGCCCCCGTCGATCAACAGTCCCAAAGCCGATCTCGGCAAGCGTCTGTTCTTCACTAAAGCGCTCAGTGGCGGCATGGATACGGCCTGCGCGAGTTGCCATCACCCCGTCCTCGGAGGTGGCGATGGACTCCCCCTGCCGATTGGCGTCGACGCCGTGGCTGAATCCCTTCTGGGTCCAGGACGCACCCACCGTGCCGCCGCGACTGGTTTCGATGGCGGCCCCACCGTGCCACGCAACTCTCCGACGACCTTCAACATGGCGTTGTGGAAGCAGACCCTGTTCTGGGACGGCCGCGTCGAATCGGTTCCAGGTGGCATCACCAGCCCCGACAGCACCACGTTCCCGCAGGTCGACCCCGACGCCGCGCTCACTCTGACCGCCACCCAAGCGCGCTTCCCCGTCACCTCGGCGGAGGAAATGCGCGGCTTCTCTTTTGAAGCCAGCGGTGAGAATGAAGATGTGCGCGATCACCTCGCTGGACGCATGGGCAACTATGGCGTCGGTGCCGGCGAGATCACGGAGGATTGGTTGCCCCTCTTCCGTACCGCATTCGCGCAGCCGACCGGCACGGCGCAGGATCTCATCACCTTCCCCAATATCGTCGAAGCGATCGGGGTATATGAAGATAGCCAGGTCTTCATCGAGACCCCATGGAAGGATTACGTCGAAGGCCAAGAGGATGCACTGACACCTTCCGCCAAACGTGGCGCACTGTTGTTCTTCCGCGGACCCTCGGCTGGAGGTGCCGCATGTGTGCGTTGCCACAGTGGCGACTTCTTCACCGACGAACGCTTCCACGCCGTCGGCTTTCCACAGATCGGACGCGGCAAGGGTGATGGTGCCGTCACCGGTGATCTGCATGCCGACTTCGGACGCGAACGCGTCACCGACAATCGCGACGATCGTTATGCCTTCCGCACGCCGAGCTTGATCAATGTTGCCGCAACCGGTCCTTGGGGACACGACGGCGTCTTCCAAGACCTGGAATCCCTGGTGCGTTATCACCTGGATCCTGAAAGCGGTTGGGCTTCCTTTGATCTAGGCGCCCTGCCTGCGGATATCCAGACCGTCGGCACGGTGGCCAACACGGCCCTCATCATCCAGGAGTTGCTCGCGCAAAAAGCGAGTGGCGATTCCCGCCTGCCCATCGTGACGGACTTCACCACGGCACAGATTCAGGATCTCGTCGCCTTCCTGGAAGCCCTGACCGATCCGCGCGTGCTCGATCCCGCGGAAATGGAACCGTGGATTGGCCGCAACGACGCAACCTTCACCGATAGTCTCCTGTTGGAAGCTACCGACGGCGCCCTCAACTCACTTTAAGAAGTCTTCTTCGTAGTTCGGGTAGAGCACGCGATAGAGCGTGCGCACCTGCTTCGGCTCGAGGATGTTGCGCACCTCCAGCAAGGTCGCGATGTTGTTGTCGACTTCACGCCGACGCAACTCGCTCAACTCCGCCGCAAGCTCCTTGACCCGGACATCGTCGAGGATCTCCGCGGAGAGTGCCTGCCTGAGATCCGCAGCGACCAATTCGGTTTGGCTGCGCAAATCTTCCGCGGCCTCATTGCAGGTGGTGCCGCAACGATTCAGCACACCGATCTGCGCCGGACTGAGTTCCAGCTCTCGGAACTGCTCGGGTGGTTCGACCGCCTGCGCTGGCTGTTGATTACGCTGGAACTGCAGGAAGTTCAGGGCGATGCTTGCAACCAAGGCTCCCAACAGGAAAGTCGCGAGGAGTTTGGCATTCATCAGTGCGACTCCATCGAAGTGACGTAGGTAGCGAGCACGACTTCGGGCCATGCTGCAGGATCGGCATCCGGGGTGATCACCCCACCCTGTTCATCGAACAAGGGGATGTCATCACGCAGATGTTCGACGAAGTGCATGCCCGATGCATTCATCGAAGTGCGCGCTCCATCGCGCATTTCCGCGGTGATGATCTTCTGCATGCCGAAGAATGCGAAGAAGCCGAGCAGACCGGCTGCTGCGAAGCGATACCAATCCCCGCGCACGATGCGCAGGACAGAAGACCCGCTTGGCGCAGTAGCGCCACTGCCGGTGGAGGTCTGGTGGGCGTCGGCTAGGGAAGCGCGTGCAGCCTCTTCGATGCGCGGCCAAAGGCCAGCAGGTGCCGAGGCCTCTTGCAGGGCCTGACGTTGTTGTGGATCGAGCGTTCGTTCTTCTTGGCTCATTCGAGAATCACTCCTAGATCGACGGCGGCACCCTCCGCGATCTGACGGAACTTGTCCCGCGCCCGGGCGAGGCGCGACATCACGGTGCCATGCGGAAG
>JBMYYH010000079.1:0-14764 GCA_049609225.1 Planctomycetota bacterium
GCGTTTGGTGGGGGAATGAAACGGGTGGACTGCCGCTGCCTTTGGGTGGTAACACGGTGCGTCGTGATCTTGGAGATCTGATCCCGCAGGTTTCGAGCCTGCTGCGTGAATCGATTGCCTACGGTCTGGAGCATCGCGAGGAGTCGGTCGAGTACTCGCTGCAGTTCGGGCGCGACCTGAACTTGGCGCAGGCGGATGAGTTCATCGCCATGTACGTCAACGATCGGACCCTGGACTACGGCGACGATGGCCGCGAAGCCGTCCGCCTGTTCTTGGAGCGCGCGCATCGCATGGGAATCATTCCGCAGATGCCAGAGCTCGACTTCGTGCGCTAGGCCTCTCCGCGGACTAGACTGGAGCTCTTCCCGTAGGGCTCCAGATGAACCCCGATCCCCACACCTTCCCTGACACCGCTCAGGAGAACCTGCGGCGCTACCGCCTCATGGTGGATCATGCGCCGTTTTGCGTGCATGAGATCGCATTGGATGGCACCTTCCAGTCGATCAACCCAACCGGCTGCAAGCTCATCGGATTCGAGGATCCAGAAGACGTCCGCGGGGTGCCGTTCGCCGAGGTCGTGGCGGAACAGAGCCTGGAAGAGGCCTATGAAGTCTTCGGTCGCGCGTTGCAGGGCGAGACGGTTCAGTTCCAATGCATGCTGAAGAATCCCGCGGGTGAGGTTCTCACGGATTCGCATCTTTATCCACTGCGTGATGAGGAAGGCGCGATCGTCGGTCTGTTCGGTCTGTCGATCGACATCACCGATGGACAGGCTGCTTTGGAGAAGTTGCGTGGCAGTGAAGCCCGATACCGCCAGATGTTCGAGACCAACTTGGCGGTCAAGTTCATCCTGTGCCCCAAAACCGGCCTTATCCAGCAGGCGAATGCCGCTGCTTGTGATTTCTACGGCTACTCCAAGGAAGAATTCCAGTCCATGAACATCATGGACATCAACATCCTCGCGCATGAGGAGATCCGCGCCGAAATGGCCGCGGCGACGCGCGAAGAACGATTGAGTTTCGAGTTCCAGCATCGGCTGAAGGATGGCCAGGTACGGGATGTCGAGGTGTTCTCAGGTCCCATCGATACGCCGGATGGGGTGCGGCTGTATTCGATCGTGCACGACATCACCGACCGCAAGAATGCGGAACGGGAGCTAGCGGTCAGCCAGGAACGCTTCGCATTGGCGGTTTCCGGCTCGAATGATGGAGTTTGGGATAACGACCTGGTGCGAGGCGAGGTGTACTGGTCCGATCGGTGCAAGGCTTTGCTCGGTTTTGGACCCGATGAGATAGACCCGAACTTGAATGATCGATTCGAGTTCATCCATCCTGATGACCGCGAGTTGGTGCACCATGCCTTCTTCCGGCATCTCTTTCATAGGGAGCCCTATGACCTGGAGATTCGGATGCGTAACAGCTCCGGGCAACATCGTTGGTTCCGCACACGTGGTCAGGCTATCTGGAACCGCGACGGCGAGCCGATTCGGATGACCGGGTCGATTCGTGATATCCAAGAGCGTAAGGAAGTCGCCGATCGCCTGCGCGAATCCGAGGATCGCTTCACCGCGGCTCTTGCAGGCACGCAGGAAGGGATTTGGGATTGGGATATCCTCGCTGATTCCCAGTGGTGGTCGCCGCGATTCAAGGAACTGCTGGGATACGGCACCCAAGAGATCGAGGGGTCTCGTGCTTTCCTGTATGAAATCATGCATGAGAGCGATCGCGACCAGACCTATGAAGCCGTGCGGTTGCATTTGGTCGAAGGCAAACGCTACGACGCGCGTTTTCGCCTGAAGACCGCTGCAGGGGAATACCGCTGGTTCCGTTCGCGCGGCCAAGCCATCCTCGATGATCGGGGCAGAGCTGTGCGAGCTTCCGGTTCCCTGGCGGATGTGCATGAAGAGGTCCTCGCCGAAGTCGCTCGCGAGGAGCGCCAGCATCGGCAACAACGCCAGCAGCAATGCATCCTGGAGTTGGCAACCGATCCAGGCTTGGCGCGCATGCCTCTGCGCCAAGCCTGTGCTCGGATCACCGAGCTGGGTTGTGAAGTGATGGATATCTGCAGGTGCTCGGTGCTGCTTCGCCATCCCGGCGAGACCGGACTGCGTTCGGTAGACCTTTACGTCGCCGAGAAGGATGAGCACTTCGAAGGCGTGGTGCTGAAGGATACCGAGCTTCCCAAGTTCTTCGAGGAGTTGGAGAAAAGTCGCATCATCGTCAGTGAGGATCCCATCACCGATCCTCGTTTCGATGAGTTTCCACGCGAATACATCCTGAAGCGCAAGGTGCGGTCGATCATGGAGGTCCCCATCCGTCGTGGCGGCAAGTTGATCGGACTGATCGGGATCTCGGAAACGCGTCGGGCGCGCCAGTGGGAAGATGATGAGATCGCCTTCAGTTTGGATCTGGCGCAGCAATGCGCGCGTCTCTTGGAGCAGGTCGACGCCCAGAAAACGGAAGAGAAGCAACGTGAGTTGGAAAGGCAAATGTTGCAGGCGCAGAAGATGGAAAGCCTGGGCTTGATGGCCGGCGGAGTCGCGCATGATTTCAACAACTTGTTGGTGGCAATCCTGGGCAATGCAGACCTACTGAAGGAGATGGTCCCGAAGGGTTCCCGTCAGCAGGGGCTGGTCGGTGAAATCGGTGCGGCTTCGCAAAGAGCTGCCGAGTTGTGCCAGCAGATGTTGGCCTTCTCCGGACATGGGCGCCTTTCGCGCGATCGTTTCTGCCTTGAGGAAGTCGTCAGCGAGATGAGTCATCTGCTCCGGGTGACGGTCTCCAAGGATGCCGAACTCGAGTTCCTGCCTAGCGGCCAACTGCCCAAGATGGAGGGTGATGCGACACAGGTTCGGCAGGTCATCATGAACCTCATCTTGAATGCCTCGGAATCCCTCAGCGGAGGCAGCGGACGCATTCAGGTCCGCACCGACGTCGGATATCGCGAGGAGCAATCCGTGGAGATAGGCCTGCCGATTCCCAAAGCGGGCGATTACCTCAGTATTGAAGTACGCGATACCGGCGAAGGCATGCATGTCGAGACTTTGGAGCGGTTGTTCGACCCCTTCTTCTCGACCAAGTTCACCGGGCGTGGCCTCGGGCTCGCCGCAGTCTTGGGCATCGTGAAGGCGCATGGTGGTGGCATCGAGGTGGAGAGTTCGGTGGGGGTCGGCACGTGTTTCCGCCTGAGTTTCCCTGTGGCTCCCGAAACCGCCGAGGCCGAAATCCCCGTGACCAAGGCGCCGAAGGATTGGCGCGGCAGTGGTGCGGTCCTATTGGTCGACGACGATGAAACCGTGCTGCAGTTGGGCCGCGAAATGCTCGAACGCTTGGGTTTCGTGGTCGAGATCGCCACCGATGGCGAGCAGGCCATCGCCAGTTTCCGGCGCCTTCATGCTTCCCTGCGCTTCGTCCTCCTCGACCTGACCATGCCGGGCCTGAGTGGCGAAGAGGTCTACGCCGCTCTGCAGGATCACGACGGCAGCGTGCCGATCATCATGTCGAGCGGCTACACCGAACAGGACGTGACGCAGCGGCTGGGTCCACGGGGATTGCGGGGATTCCTGCAGAAACCGTACACCCTGGTCCAGCTGCGTACCCAGATCGAGTCGGTCTTGGGTGATCAGCTGCAGAATTGACCGGATTTTTTTGATTCCATGGTCGATTGGCAGGTTTTTCTGCCGATTGGAGGTGTGACCCTAGATTCATGGTCGAAGACTCTGATTCGAACCGGCAAAATGCCGTTGTTGTCCTCGTCACGGAAGATTTCTTCTGCGACAGGATTTGCACCACCCTTACCGCCCTCGGGCGAGAAGCGGTGCGCCCTTCCGTGGACGATGGGCTGCTCGATACCGTCCTCGGCACAGGCAGTTTGGGGGTCGTGGTCGACCTGGAAGATGATCAGTTCGATGCCTTAGAACTGTTGCAGAAGCTGCGTGAGGCCCCACAGACCTCCGATTGGACCTTCCTGTCCTTCTGCTCCTATGACGACGAAGAGCGTATGGCCAAGGCCACGGCTCTGGGGCTTTCCGTCACCCCACGCTCGACCTTCGCCTTGAACCTGGTGCGCAAGCTTCAGGAGTTTGGGGTGGACGAAGACGCAAATTCCTAAGGTAAAGAGCCTGAAAGGGGCATTATTTCGTCCCTGAGCCCTTCTAGGGACCTTGCCCGAAATTTCAATTCTGGGTAGAATGCTCGGCCGCAAAGGTAGCCCCAGCCGTCGTTCGGCGCGCGTGGCGACCTTCCTACCCAGCGATTCCATCCCCACCAACCGGGTGGATCCCAACTCGATACAGAAATAGCGTGGTCAAGCTCTACATCAAGTCCAAGTGTCGGACCTGTGAAAAGGCGGTCAAGTATCTCGAAAAGAAGGATGTTTCTTTTGAGGTTCTCGACATCATGAAGAGCCCTCCAGCCAAGAAGCTGCTCGAAAAGGCAGTGGATGCCATGGACCCTAAGGGTGCATTCAACAAGAAGGCCAAGGGTTACAAGGAGCACTCCATCGAAGATGCCAACTTCAAGACCAAGAAGGAAGTCGTCGATCTGCTGCGTGCAAACCCAGACATGATCCGTCGCCCTCTGCTCGCCCGTGGCGAAAAGGCGATTCTCGGCTTCGATGAGGCCGATTACGCGACTTTCCTGCGTTAGGCTAGGAAGATAGCTTCCTGCGCTAGACGAAGATCCTTCGTCCCTAACGGTCCGGTGGCTTGTGCCTCCGGACCGTTTCCTTTGCACCAAGCCTGTTAGCCTGAGGTCATGTCCACAACGCGTCAGCCCGAAGAAGCCCGGATGACCCTGCAAAGAGGGCGTCTGGCTGTTGGAGCCGACGAAATGGCCTGGGAAGAAGATCTGGTGGCGGTGGAAGAGCCGCTGGAGATTCGCATCCTCGGCCAGGCCTACGCCATCCTCATGCGGACGCCCGGCCGTGAGCGCGATTTGGTCGCGGGTTTCCTGGCGTCGGAGGGATTGGTGCATACGGCTGCAGATATCACCGCCACCGAGGCCTGCCGCAACCCGGAAACGCAAGACGTCGAAGCCAACATCTGGAATGTGGCCTTGGCGGAAGGTATTTCCTTTCAACCGCGGAATGGCAGCGGCGTGGTGAGTGCATCCTGTGGTTTATGCGGGGCGCAATCCTTGGAGGCCTTGCAGAAGCAGTTGCCAGGCAAACGTCCGACGCCACCGCAAAGCTTGAGCCTGCAGGCGCTGCGCGATGCCTTTGGGCAATTGAGAAAGGCGCAGTCGCTGTTCGCGGAGACCGCGGGATGTCACGGCGTCGGGCTGTGGAAGCCGGGGGAACCGGATTTGCGCGATGTGGCGGAGGACGTCGGCCGGCACAATGCGGTGGATAAGGTGCTGGGGGCGCAGTTGCGCGCGGATGCTTATCCGGTGGAGGAGGAACTCGTCCTGCTGGTGAGTGGACGCATCTCCTTCGAGTTGGTGCAGAAGGCTGCACTTGCCGGGATTCCGGTGCTCGCGGGGGTCGGGATGCCGACCTCTCTCGCGGTACAGGCCGCCGCCGATTTGGGGCTATGCCTGCTGGGGTGGGTCCGAGATGCCGGCGCGAATGTCTACGCCGGCAATCTCAAGCTGAAACCCTAGGCAAGTTTCAGCGGACCGTGGAGAAAGTCATTCCGCCCAGGGGCGGCGCGGACCACAGTGCTTTCTTAGTAGTCGATGCCGTCGAGATCGGCGATGGAGAAGTCCATCGAGAACTCGCGGTCGATGTCGATCAGTCGGCCGCGGCCGAGACGCTCGACGAAGGTGATGGCGCCATTCTCCTCGCGTCCATCACGGAAGCGTAAGCGCACGCTGTACTTGGTCATGCCCTCCTTGAGGCGGGCAGAGAGTTCCTTGGGATCGGGCAATTCCGATTCGGGTACGGGTCGAACCATGTTTTGGTAAAGGGGGGAATCTCAAGCAAGAACGGGCTTCTCCGCGACTGCGGAGAGTGCGCCAGAGCGCAGAAGCAAGGTCGACCAAGTCTCAAAGGGAGGCTCGGCCGAGGCTGCGAGTTGTTCCAGCGAGGACAGCGATTCGAAATCGCCGGCCATGGCCGAAGTCTCGCGGATCGCCACTTCAAGGCTGGAGGCCTCGAGGCGGTAGACCAATCCGACATGCACCGCACCGACCGCGGTGGTGTCATCGTTGAGGAGACCGACCGGAGTGAGGTCGAGTTCGGTCTCGGGCAAAACCAATTCCTCATGCAGCTCGCGGCTGCATGCATTGGCAAAAAGGTCGGTGTGGCCCTGGTTTTCTGCAGGATCCATATCGCACGGGTTGATGTGCCCGCCGACGCCGATGCTGCGCTTGCCATGAAGGCGTTTCTCGCCTTGGGTGGAAAGGCGGGTCAGGCTCAGGACCTGATCCTCGCGACAAACCGCCACGTAGGGGATGGGCTGTTTGAACTCGGGGTGCTCTTCGGCGTAACGACGCTCGATGAAGAAGCCATGCTCGCGTGCAGGGCCAAGGTAGCGGTCCTCAAGCTCGGTGGCTTGTAGTGACAGCAACCCATGAGGGGTGGCCTCCGGAAAGAGGACCGAGCGCGGAACGACCCAGACGAACTCCATGACGACTCGATTGTGCCGTTTTCAGGCTTTGTCGCAAGTGAAAACCACCAGATGTCGTGGAATTGTGGAGAACTGAGCCTGTATCTGGCACACCATATCTAGTGGTGGTGCACTTCCGCGATGCGGGACGCCTTGTAAAAAAGTGAGTGTCGTCGTGTAAGCCGGGTTCTGTCCCTCCGAAGAGGCGACGACCATTTCTCTAGGACTTGGATTGCTCCAAGCCTCGAACGCTCTACCCGGAGGTTCAAACAGTACGGGCCGTACCTACCCTCCCTACATGAGCTTTCTCCCGATGGGGTTTACCCTGCCACGCCTGTCACCAGACGCGCGGTGAGCTCTTACCTCACCCTTTCACCCTTACCGGTCCCGAAGGACTTAGGCGGTCTGCTTTCTGCGGCACTTTCCCTGAGGTTTCCCTCGGTGGACGTTATCCACCATCGCGCCCTATGGAGCCCGGACTTTCCTCGGATGGAACCAGTCCATACGCGGCCGTCCAGACGACACTCGCGCGTATTGTAACGCCGCAGGCTTAAGCGTTGCGCGCGAGGAATTCGCGCAGGATCACCACCGCGGCCACGCTGTCGACCTTGTCCTTCGCTTTCTTGCCACGCAAACCCATCTCGCCAAGCAAGGTGCGCGCCTCCTTGGTGGTGTGACGCTCATCTTGATGCGACAACTCCACCCGCGGTGGCAGCTTCGCCTTCAAGGCATCGAGGAACAGGTAGACATTCTTCACCTGTTCGCCCTCGCGTCCGTCGGGCAGATAAGGCATGCCGACCAGCACGCGTTGCACTTCCCGTTCGGCGACGAGATCGACGATCGTTTGCACGGTTTCTGCAAGGGAAGTCGACACGATGGCCTCAAGAGGATGGGCTGCAATGCCCAATGCATCGCACACGGCTAGACCGGTGCGCTTGAGGCCATAGTCGACGGCGAGCGTGCGTCCGAGCAAAGGACTATGCCTTAAAGCAGTTCGCTGCGGCCGTCTGCCTTGAGACGTTCGACAAAACGCTTCACCTCTTCGGAACGATCGCGCGGTGCAACCAGGATCGCATCGCTAGTGCGCACCACCACGACATCTTCCATACCAAGTACGGCGATGACCTGTGGCTCCGAAGAGTAGGCGAGGATGCCTTTGGAATCTTCCGCCATGAGCGTTCCGCCCTGCGCGAAGATGCCAGCATTGCCTTCCTCATCGTGTTCGACTTCGTCGTATAAGGCCTTCCACGATCCGACATCACTCCAGCGATAAGGCGTGCTCAGGACCTGCACACCATCGACCTTCTCCATGATGCCGATATCGACAGGAACCGACGGAAACTCCGGATAGGCCGCGTCGACGGCACTTTGGAAACCTTCGGTGCCGATGTGCGGGAGGATGCCATCGAGCCCTTCGGCGAGGTCCGGCATGTGGGTGCGCACGGCATCGAGAATGGTCTGCGTGCTCCACACGAAGATGCCGGCATTCCAGAAGTAACCACCTTCGGCGAGGAAGGCTTCGGCGGTTTCCTTGTCTGGCTTCTCGCGGAACGAAGCCACGTTGAAGCAATCCAATCCCTGGTGGGTGCCGGCGAGACCGGAGCTTTGGATGTAGCCATAACCCGTTGCCGGGTAGGTCGGCTGGATGCCGAAAGTGATGAACACACCGGCTTCGGAAGCCGCTTCGGCACCGGCCTGAAGGCTGCGCTGAAATTCTTCATTCGGCGAGATCGAATGGTCGGCAGGCAAGACTGCCATGACCGCTTCCGGATCCGCAGCATGCACCACGGCAGCAGCAAGGCCGACACAAGGCGCAGTGTTGCGTGCACAAGGTTCGACCAGGATGTTGGAGGCCGGAATATCTGGGCATGCGGCACGCACGCCTTCGACCTGTTGCGCATTGGTCACGATCCAAGTGCGCTCCAAAGGAATCAGCGGATCGAGGCGGCCGACGGTTTCGGCAAGCATCGAATCGCCACCCGTGATGGGGAGCAATTGTTTCGGACGGCTGCCCCGAGATTCGGGCCAGAAACGAGTGCCGGATCCACCGGCCATGATGACGGCATGAAGCATGAAGGGTTCCTTACGGGGGAGGCCTATTCTACGGGCACGATAGGGGATACGCGCCAGTCAGGTCGGGGTGGCGTCGGGACCCACAGTGGGAACGGTGGGCGCTTGAATTCACCGCCGCCAAGTTTGCCCACCGCGCGTTGACGGATGATGGGAGCTTCGGCGGGGCCATAGACCTGCTGTTCGATGAGTAGGTCGATGATGTCTCTCAACAACGGCAGACGTCCGAGCAGACTGAAGGTGCGCAGCGTGACTTTCATGTTGAGATTGGTGTCGAGATCGATGGATCCCTCACCTTTCACTTCGAGAAGGTCATGGTCGAGCGTCAGGGTGTCGACGACGACGCGGCCGCGCCCATTCATGCGGAAGGCCAGTTCGCCAGCATCAAAGACCGGCGGACGCACTCCGGCGAAGGCCCAGATGGAACGCAGCACCGGCACCGTGCCGAGCACACCGTTCTCGATGGTGAAGCGACCTTCCCCACGTGCGAAGGTCGGGTCGGGCGTCGGGCTGCTGAGTTGCAGATATCCATCGACCTTGCCGGCCAAGGAACCACGCAAGTCGAGTTCGCGGCGCATGCGTTCGAGGTCGAGATCCTCCGCGAAAAGGCGCAGACTGATCGGCGCCTTGGAGTCGAGTCCAAGACTGAGGAAGCCTTGCACCGGTTCGCCTTCTTGATCGACGCCCTGACTCAGCAGACGTCCGCCGAGCAGGGAGACTTCGAGGTCGGTCAATTGGATGCTCTCCGGGGAGATGGCGACCCTGGCGGAGGCATCTTCGAGTTTGACCTCGCCGAGACGGCCGGTGCCATCCTGCATTTCCAGGCGCGCGCCGAAGTCTTGGGCACTGGTCCACCAAGCGCGTTGCACCTGCACGGAAGCATGGCCGTCGGAGACCGGACTCACACCCTGAACCGTGACATCTTCCAGGATGAGTCCACCCTTGGCGGTGAAAGTGGGAAGCCCGCCATCAGGGATGAGGGCATCGACGCGCAGGGCGTCGGCGCGGATCTTGCCATCCAGGCCGATGGCTTCGATGGCTGCCAAAGTCTCGGCATCGGCGAGGAGCGGCAGACGGGAAGTCATCGACACGGCACTGCGGCTATCCAACAAAGCCTGCAGGCTCAGGACATCCTGATCGAAGGCGCCGACGACTTCGCGCACCCCAAGATTGACGTCCGGGCCCGAGAAGCGCAGCACATCAGCGGTGAAGCCGGCGGGATACAAGTGCACCGCACCCTTCAAGGTGAACACGGACTGTTCCTCGCCCTCGCTGACTCCCAGAGTCAGAGGTTTCAAATCCACCCGCGCGCGGAAGTCTTCCGGGGAAGTGGGATCGAGGGTCGCGCGTAGATCAGCCTTGCCGCCCCAAGCGATGTGTTGTCCCCAAGGCTCCTGGCCGGTGAAATCTTGGAGCCGCAGGAGTAGATCACTATCGATATCCAAGGCACGGCCGACCGCGGTGACACGCGACATCTCAGGGAACGAACTGACCGCCAAGCTGGCGCGAAGATTGCCGCCGTTCACTTCCGACCAAGTGCGCGGCAAGCTGATCAAGTAATCCTCACCGTGCACCGCCACACCGCCTTGTCCATGCAGCGGCGTGAACACCAGCCCCATGTCGGCCCAACTCATCATGGCTTCATTGAACGTGAAGCCCGAGAGGAAATGCGGCTGGCCTTCGCCCAATGGCAGGATCATCTGCAGGTCGTAGCGCATGTCGCCGACCACCGGGAAGGAGGCGATCTCCTTCGGCAGACGCAGATAACTTGCCAGCGTATTCAGTTCCTGGGTGGACGGCGCCGCACCGCGTCCATGCAAGGTCATGCGCAGGATCGGATCGACGCCTTCCTCCGCCGCTTCCTGCACATCTCCGCTCAAGGTCAGATCACCGCCCACCGCGCGCAGCAGCCCACCGAAACGTGCATGTCCGGGAATCCACTCGAACCACACGTTGTCGCCATGAATGGGTAGGGGCAAGAGGCTTGGGGTGGCGTCGACGTTGCGGGCATCGCCGCGAATGGCCAGACCGAGTTCCTGATCGACGTAACGCACCTGCACTTCCAGGCCAGCCGTGCCCGACTGCGGACTTCCCAATTCACGCCACAAGCGCGCGATCTCTGGGTTGCCGGAAAGCGCGTGGGTGATGCGGTTGTCGAGCGGGATGTCTTCGGCGATGACATCCAGGGCGAACTCCACATCGTCTTCCGGGCGGAAATCGAATCCACCCGTGGACCAGGCGCGTCCCGCGGTGCCGACATCCGCCATTCCGGCGTAAAGCAATAAGTTGCCATCGGTGATCATGTCGCCACTGCGGACGGTCGCGGGATAGGGCACCGATACGCGATTACCTTCCTCATCCTCAAGACCGCGGAAAGTGACGCCGGCGCCGGCAGCATCGACGTGCAGGGCCCATTCCAGACCCATGGCCTGTTCCCAATCCGCAGTGAAGCCGACATGCGCACCACCCCGAGGCTCCAAGCCCGCGACGATCTCGCCGATGTTCGGGAGGTTGTCCTGCAACCATTGCACGACCTCCGCATCCGCCTGCAATCCGACGCCCTCCGCGCGGAAATGCACCTGCGGCATCCAATCCTCATCCAAAGTGACGCCACCCAAACCGCGGAAGGTTCCATGCGTCTCGCGTCCGTCGGCGCGCAGACGGAAACCCTGATCCAGATCACCCTCGAACTCGAGTGTGAAATCGCTGACCGCTAGTTCCAAGGGCGTGTAGCGCAAGTCATTGCAAGAGACGGCACCCGAAATCACGAAGTCTTCCAATTCCGCGCCCGTACCTTTCGCCACGGTGTACAGCCGCATCTGTGCATCCGACCACGGCAGGTCCTCGTGATCGAGCAATGCCCAATCCTCGACCACCGACGCTTCGGTGCCGAGCGCGACGCTCCAGTTGTTCAGATCCTCGCCGGCATCGGCGTACAACGCGAAATCCCCGGCCAAGGGCAACAGCGCATTGGCGTGTAGGGCCAAACGCGATCCACCAGGCGAGAGATAGCCATCGGCCTGGACATCGGCAATCTGATACAGATGCTCTTCCTCATCGGTCCAGCGCAATGCACTGTCGGTGATGCTGAGCTGCATCGGAAAGGCTTCAGCATCATTGGAGCGCAACTTGCTCAAGGATTCGATGACGCCAAGATGCATGTCGCCATCAGCTTGTTCGATCTGCAGACGAATCGGCTTGCCGACCGCCTTGCTCCATGGGCGCAAGTCGAGGAAAGCCTCCAGTCGATCGACTCGCGCGCGATCGACGTCCTCATGCTTCAGACGCAAGTCGGCCAAGGCCACTTCGCCACGTCCCCAACGAATCCACGCACCTTCCGCAGCAAGTTCCAGTTCCGGCGCGCGCAGGGCAATGGCCTTGTTGATCAATCCGATCGGCAAAGGCAGCGGCACATAGGCGCTGATCAGGAGCAGGCCCGTGATGAGGATGGAGCAACGTGGGCCCCATCCGGTCGGAAGGGGAAGTCTCATGGAGTGGTCGACGTTGGGCGATCCGCAGGCGGGATCGGCGCGAGGTCGCGGTAGACACGTTGCACCCGCGCGCCGAGGCGGCAGGTGATCTCGTAAGGAATGGTGTCGGCGGCACGCGCGACATCGTCGGCAGTGAGGACTTCACTGCCATCCCGGCCGATGAAGGTGACCACATCGCCGATATCTGCATCTTTCACATGGGTGACATCGATGGTGCAGTAGTCCATCGATACCGCGCCCACGATCGGGCAACGTTGGCCGCGCACCAACACCTGTCCTTGGCCGCCGATGCCGAGCCGATAAGGCACGCCATCGTTGTAACCAATTGGCAGGGTCGCAAGACGCGTGGGCCGATGACTGGTCCAGCGTCCGTCGTAGCCGATGGTGGTACCGGCGGGGATGTCCTTCAAGAAGACCATCTGAGTATGCAGGGAAAGTACCGGTTCCAGCCCGGCATCTCGGCATACGTCCCGCGGCAGTACTCCATAGAGACTGATTCCGGGGCGAACGGCATCTCCAAGAGGGGATAAGCCGGAAAACAGCGCTGCGGAGTTGGCGCAATGCAGCGCCGGCAGGTCGCCGAGGGCTTCGCGCACCTCCGCGGCTGCGGCGAGGAACAGGGCCTGTTGGTCGTCGGTGAAGGCGGCATGCGCGCCTTGGGCACTGGCGAAATGCGTCATGAGGCCGCGCAACTCCAAGGCCGGTTGCTGCTCGATCGCCCGCGCAATCCGGAGGACGGCTTCCGGGCGCACACCGAGTCGTCCCATGCCGGTGTCGACCTTGAGGTGGACGCCCAGGCGGATCCCGCGCTCCGCAGCCAGCGATCCGAGACTCTGCGCACGACTCTCCGAGTGCACGCCGACTTCGATGCCATGCTCGAGCAGGTCGGGAATTTCGGCATCGATGATGGTGCCTAAAACCAACAGCGGCAACTTCACTCCGCTATAGCGCAACTGCAAGGCCTCACTGCTGTCGCCGACGCCGATCCGCTGCACTCCTTCTTCGGCACAGACCCGCGCAATCGCGACGGCACCATGCCCATAGGCATTCGCCTTCAACACAGGCCACACCTCTGCCGATCCTGCTCGTTGCCGCGAACGTGCGAGGTTCCGACGGAAGGCGGCAAGGTCGATCTCGGCCCAGGCGCGATGCACGGATTGCATACGCCCAGAGTACGCTTGGGCTAGCGTCGATGGAAGCCGAGCAGCCCTTCCTCATAGAGGAAATCGAGGGCATGCTCGCGGATGACCCCAGGAAGGGTGGCGCGGGCCTGTGCGTGTTCGAACCCAGGGCCTTCGGTGGGCTCCTGACCGGGCTTCGGCTTGCGTTTGGCGACGGCGGCCAGGAAAGCCTTGCGCGTAGGATTCTGGTCGAGAAAACTCGCCATCCGACGCGTGCTGTGGCCCATCAGGACCCATGCCGCATCGAGTTCTGGGATGACTTCCTCATAGATCCGCGGCACCGGTCCAGCGGGATCGAGATAGCGTCGGGCGAGGACTTCGCGGAGGTCGTGGTATTCGCGATAGCGCTCGAACTGCTGCTTGATGCGCTTATAGATGCCGCGGTGATTCTTCGCCGGAATAGGGGAGACGAAGTTGTCGTTGTCGTCGACGCGCTGCAGGAAAGCGATGGCCTCGACATCGGAAATGCCGAACTCGAGTTGCGAATTCCACATCTCGAACAGACGGATTCCGGTGTAGACATTGCCATCGCGATCACGGTAGGTGTGGTCGAAATAGTCGGCGGTGATGTCGAAATCCTTGTCGCGATCGAGTGCACCTTCGGCGTAGGCGGCGAGCCGTCCATGGGAAGGCCAACGGCCGTAGAGCATCGAAAGGACCACATCGCGCGGTTTCGCAGCGGTGGGAGTGCGCAAGGAATTGCTGCCGTAATCCCACGACCATGAGGCCGCATAAGAGACTAAGCCATGAGGCAGATAACGCTCGCGCAGGGATTTGTGCTTCTTCGACTTGGTGGTGAGCTTCTTGGTCTTGAGCTCCAGCGCGGGTGCGAATTCATCTGCGTCGAACAGCGGAAACGCCGTTTGAGGGCTCATAGAGACGTTTCTGAGCCTTCTGTCATCCAGGAGCTTGCGCGCGTGCTCACACATCGGATGCTCCTTGGCGAGCATCTGTTCAACTATTTCCTTGGCGATGCGTTCCTGCTCTTCGACCGGTAAATCGTCGAAGCGGCGCATGATATTGGCTTCCTGAGAGTCGGCTGGTGGCTCCGGAACCGGGGTCACCGGACCTTGCACAATCGGAAGCAGGAGCATGAGAGTCGAAAACACGACGAAGAGGATATCGCCGAGAAATTGGATTTCTCGCCTAAATTCGGCATTTCCGCGTTGACTTGGCTACTTACGGTTCGACACAATCCGCCCAGGGAACGGCGAATTCGCCCTCCTTTCACCACTTTCCTCCGTTTCCGTGATCTCACGGAACCAACCAAGAGAAAAAATCATGGCTGCTAAAAAGAAAGCTACCAAGAAGAAGGCCTCCAAGAAGGCCGCAAAGAAGGCGACGGACGAAGCCTTCGAGGCCATTCGTGTGGCGGCGAAGCGCGCACTGCTGAACGAGATCAGCAGCCCGCTGAAGGAGGCGCTCGTCGAGGAGGCCGTCGTCGATGCCGGGGTCGGACCCGTCGGGCATCGGTG
>JBMYYH010000080.1:0-14729 GCA_049609225.1 Planctomycetota bacterium
TCCAGGACTGTCCAAGCGGACAGAAAATCCCACCTGCGTGGTGGGACGCGAAACCTAGTCGCGTAACACCGCCAGCATGGTGCGAGCGATGACGCCGGTTCCACCGTAACCGGTGTAGGAACGGCTTGGGCCATTCCATGCGGTCGCGGCGATATCCAGGTGGACCCAGGGCACATCGTCGACGAAGAAGGACAGGAAGCAAGCACCTGCGATGGTGCCGGCGCCTTGACCGCCGTCGTAGATGTTCTGCAGGTCGGCGTACTTGCCGCGCGTGAGGTTGCGGTACTCCTCGTTGATCGGCAGCTGCCAGATCGGCTCGCCGACACCAGCACCCAACTCCATGATCCGATCGATGGCCTTCTGGTCGGTACCGATCACGGCGCTGGTCAAGTGACCCAAAGCGTGAATGGCGGCTCCAGTCAGGGTGGCCATGTCGTAGATGACATCCGGCTTGATCTTGCGCGCGGTGTAGGTGAGGCAATCGGCCAGTACCAGACGACCTTCCGCATCGGTGTTGTGCACCTCGATGGTCATCTTGTTCATCGCGGTGACGATGTCACCAGGACGCTGGGCGTGACCACCTGGCATGTTTTCCACACAACCGAGTACACCATGCACCTCATACGGGCATTCCGCGCCTTTCGACAAGGCGTGGAACACGCCGAGCACTGCAGCAGCGCCAGACATGTCGAACTTCATGTCTTCCATCTTGCCGGAAGGCTTGAGGGAGATACCACCGGTGTCGAAGGTCAAACCCTTGCCGACCAGGGCAATCTTGCCCTTGGAACGACCTTTCGGCTTGTAGACCATGTGCACCAGCTGCGCCTCGTTGTCGGAACCGACCGAAACGCCGAGCAGCGAACCCATGCCCATCTCTTCCATGCGCTTCTCACCGAGAACCTTGCAGCTCATCTTGGGCGAAGCATTGCACACCTTGCGGGCGCGCTTGGCGAAGTCCTTCGGGTTGAGGATGTTGGCGGGAAGGTTCTGCAGGTCGCGTGCGAACAGGTTCGCCATCGCACCATGCATGCCATGCTTCACGCCAGCGCGTGCGGCCTTGGAGACACCCGCACCACAGATCTGGATCTTCTTGACGTTGTCCTTGCGACGATCCTTCTTGCAGACGCCGTGGTCGTACGAAGCCATGCCCGCACCTTCTGCAGCAGCCTGAGCGAAGGCCGCATCTTTCGGCAGCAGCGACAGGTCGACCGAAACCGTGGCCTTCTCCAACTTCTCGCCACGCTTGCGGGCGATGCCAGCAGCACTGCGGACGTCTTCCGCGGTGCAATCCTTGGCGCGCGGAAGACGCACCAGCAGCCAACGCTTGCCGGCTTCACCCCGCAGGATGAGAGTGGTGCCTTTTTCATCGGAGAAGTCGGCCTTCCAGGTGGTTGCGGAAGGCGCCTGCTCAGGCAGGCTCACCTTGGCACCTTTCGGCACCAGCAGGGCGTGAAGTTCGGTGCGGCTCGCGGCTGCACGCTCGGAAAGGATGGTACGCATTTGTATTCGCGGGGAGATCAGATCGGAGGATCCGGGCTACATGCCGGAGTAGACGGGACCGCCCCCTTCAGGGACTTCCCAGTCGATGTTTTGGTAGGGATCGGCGATATCGCAGGTCTTGCAATGGACGCAGTTCGAGGCGTTGATCATCAGATCGCCCTCTTCCCATTCGTAGACCGCAGCAGGACAGAAATGCTGGCAAGGATTGCCATATTCCTGGGTGCAACGATCGGTACAGATGTTCGTATCGAGCACCACCAAGTGGCAGGGCTGATCCTCTTCATGGACGGTACCGGAGTGGTAGACGTCGGTGAGCTTGTCGAAGGTAAGCTCATTATCGAAGGCAGGCTTGTCTTGGGTGACTTTGCCCTTTTCGTAAAGGTCGTGGTCGGCCGTCATCGGCTTCTTGCCACCGGGTAGTTTGCCACCGGTAAGCATGCCGAGGCCTGCGCCAAAGGAACCGGCGAAGAAGCCTTTCTGGAATCCTTGGCGGAAGTTGCGAACCTTATACAACTCTTCGTAGGCCCAGCTATCCCGAAACATCTGGTCGAAGACGGAGAGGTCCGAACCGCTGGCGGGACCTTCGGCCTGTTTGGTGAGGGCTTCGATGGCAGCATCGGCGCCGAGCATGCCAGATTTCACGGCCAGGTGGAGTCCCTTGAGGCGTGCGGCATTCATGTGGCCGGCACTATCACCCAGCATCAAGAAGCCATCGCCCCAGCAACGTGGCATGGAGAAGAGACCACCTTCCGGAACGGTCTTGGCGCCATAACGCACCATCTTGCCGCCCTTCAAGAGATCCTTGAGCAGTGGATGTGTTTTCCACTCCTGCATCTTGGCGTGGTAATCGAAGGCGGCATTGCCATGGTCCATGCCCATGACGAAACCGATCGAAAGCTTGTTGTCGGGAAGACCGTAGATCCAACCGCCACCATAGTGCGACTTTTCCAACGGCCAACCGCCGGTATGCAACACCGTGCCTTCGAGATCGTGTTCGACCTCCCAGATTTCCTTGACGCCCACACCCCAGATCTGCGGGTTGCTGTCGCGATCGAGTTTCTCATCCGCGATGAGATGTTTGGCAAGGCTGCCGCGTGTGCCTTCGGAGAGAACCGTCAGGCGGGCCATGATGTCCATGCCGGGCTGATAAGTGGACTTCTCGTTGCGCGCCTTATCGCGCCCTTGATCCACCGTGCGCACACCGATCACGGCGCCACGATCATCGCGCAGGACTTCGCTCGCAGCAAAGCCAGGATAGACCTCGATGCCAGCGGCTTCGGCCTTCTCGGCCATCCACTTCACCATCAAGTTGGCGGAGGTGATCCAGTTGCCGTGGTTCTTGAACTGCGGCGGGCACAGTGCACCCTTGAAGGTCTTCTTGCCACCGGCACTCAACCAGTGCAGAGCATCATCGGTGACCTTGGATTGGATCGGGAATCCTTCTTCGGCAGCGTGCGGAAACAATTCCAGCATCGCGCGCGGATCCATCACGGCACCACTCAGTTGGTGATGGCCAATCTCCTCGGCCTTATCGAGCACCAAGATGCCCAGTTCTTCGCCCTTCGCTTCGGCTTTTCGTGCCAGTTGAATGGCGAAGGCAAGACCTGCCGGGCCTGCTCCGACCACGACGACATCGACTTCGAGGCTTTCTCGCTCCATGGTGGCCATAGGTTAGCGTCGCCGGAGGCCTTACGCCCGTACGTAGGGATTGGTGGCTGCTTCCTGGCCGATGGTGGTGGTCGGACCATGGCCACAATGGACGACGGTTTCCGGAGGCAGGGTGTAGAGCTGGGTGCGGATGCTCTGATAGAGCTGCTCGGTGTTGCCTCCGGGGAGATCGGTACGCCCGATGCTGCCCTGGAACAAGACATCGCCGGCCACCGCCTGCTTTCCAATTGGGTCAAAGAAGACCACGTGGCCACGGGTATGTCCGGGGCAGAACAAGACCTCGAGCGACACATTGCCGATGACCATCGGTTCCCCCGCCACCAGGTCGAAATCCACCTCGGGCACTTCGACCGGCGGGAAGCCATACATCATGGCCTGCTCCACCAATCCCTCGCGCAAGTAATCATCGCCACGGGGGAAGTGAAAGGGAATCCCCAGCGCCTCCTTTAGCGCTGCAGTCCCACCGATGTGATCCAGGTGACCATGCGTGGCGATCACCTTTTCAATGGTGACGCCAAGGCGTTCCGCGGCTTGGATCACCGGACCGGCATCGCCGCAGTCGCAGACCGCTGCCTTCTTGGTTTCGGTGCAGACCAGCAAAGTGCAGTTCTGCATGAAGGGGGTCACCGGGACTTCGTGGATCTCAAGCATGTTCAGGAGCCTTGGCCTTTCCATTCGCTGCCATCGGTACAGACTTCCTTCTTCCACAACGGCACACGCGACTTCAGTTGATCCATGATGCTGGCGCAGGCATCAAAAACCTGTTTCCGATGCGTCGCTGCGATCGCGACGGCGACCGAACACCCCTGAAGAGGGACGCGGCCATAGGAATGCTCGATGGCGATGCGCAGGACGTCGAAGGAGGCGAAGGTCTCTTGGGCGATGCGCGCGAACTCCGCTTCGACCATCGCAGGATAGGCCTCGTAATCGAGATGCAAGACCTCGCCGAGCCGCCCTTGCTTGCGCACGGTGCCATAGAACACCAAGGAGCAACCGGCATCTTCGCCAGCAACTTGCTGCAATGCCCAATCGCCTTCGACCGGACCCTCTACAAGACGCTGCGTGAAACGGGCGTCGGCATCAGGAGAGGTGGTCATGCTCAACCGCCGGAAACGGGAGGCAAGAAAGCGATCTCGGCGCCATCCGGCACGGTATCGGTTTCTTCTACGTAACGGGAGTTCATGGAGACGCGGTAAGTAGCCTCTTCCAAAGCAGGCAACTGTTGCGCCGCGGCCATCCGAATCGCGGCGATGGTGCAGCGCGAAGGAACTTCAAGCAACACTTCGGCACAGCCACAGCTTTCCGCCAGGCCCGCAAAGAGAAGGACGCGATGTTGCGCCATGACGTGCAGAGTTCCTTAGAACGGGACGTCGTCTGGAAGGCCACCACCACCGAAGTCGGAGGGGCCTGGGAACTCAGGTGCCGTTTGTGGCTGCTGCTGCTGCTGTGGTGCATTGCCGCCATAGGACTGCTGTTGGCCACCACCGTAGTTGCCGCCGCCACCTTGGCCTTCTTCGCGCCCACCACCGACGAACTCCCAGTTGTCGACGATCACTTCCAGCTTGGAACGGTTCTGCTGGGTTTCCTTGTCTTGCCAGCGGCTCTGACGCAGCTTGCCTTCGATCAAAACCGAGCGACCCTTCTTGAGGTAACGCCCGAAAGCTTCGGCACGCTTGCCGAACACGACGATATCGATGAAGCTGGCTTCCTCTTTCCAACCACCGGCACCATCCGGCATCCGTTCGTTGACGGCGAGGCCGACTTTGGTGATGTAGGTACCGTTTTGGGCCTGACGGACCTCTGGGTCGCGGGTCAGGTTGCCCATGAGGACGACGCGGTTGAAGGATGCCATGATGCTGCGCTTTCGCTGATTCCATGCGGGATTCGGCCGGGGATGGCCCTTTCCCTACGTAGAGGTTATTGTAGGACATGCCCCAACACAACCCAGAAACCGGCGAACAGCGTATGTCGCAAGATCGAGAGAGGCGCCGCCACCCGCGGACCACGATTCAGGACCTTCCCATCGTCCTGGATGGCGATACTCCTCTTCGTGTTCGCGACCTGTCGCAGTCAGGCGCCTGCTTCTTTTCGGAGACCCCGCTGCGCATGATGACGCACGTGCGGTTCTCCTTCGATTTCCCCCTGCCGACCGGGGACATCGCCAAGGCCGAAGGTGAGGGCGTCGTCGTGCGCTGTGAGCGCCTGTCGCCGGCCTTAGGCCACTACGAGGTTGCGTTGTTCTTCCAGGACCTTTACCCAGGGTCCGAACGCGCCATCCGGGACTTCCTCTCTGCCCAGGCTTAATCAGGCAGGCAGCTGGAAGATCACCGCTCGTTCCACTCCCCCCAAATCCTTCCGCACCCCCACCAAGCGGAAGCCGAAGTCCTTCCCCTCCTGAGCCACGGCCGCCGCGCGGCCGGCACCGACTTCGAACACCAGATGTCCGCCCGGTTTCAGGCTCGTGATGGCCTGCTGGATGATGGCCACATACGGTTCGAGCGCATCAGTGTTGGGCGTGAAGAGAGCTTGATGGGGCTCGAACTCCGCCACGCCTGGCCCGAGTTCTTCGCCATACACGATGTAGGGAGGGTTGCTCAGGACCAAGTCCAATGTCGCGCCTGCTGGAATCGGATCCAACCAGGAACCTTGGAGAAGCGAACCCTGTTGTTGCAGGCCCAAGCTCTGACGATTGGCCTCAGCGACTTGCAGTGCTTCCGCACTGGAATCCACGCCAATGCCCTGCCAGGAAGGGCGTTCGGCAAGGAGGGTCCAAAGCAGGCAACCAGAACCGGTGCCGACATCCACCATGCAGCCACCTTCGTGGCCCTGCATGACCTCCAAGCAGGCCTCAACGATGGATTCGCTATCGGCGCGGGGTACTAAAACGCGGGCGTCGACCTGAAACTCGCGGCCGTAGAAGCCAACGGTACCCTCCAAGTAGGCCAAAGGCTCTCCGGCGAGATAACGCTGCAGCCAATCTTCAAAACGCGCAACCTGATCCGGCGCCACGACTGCCTGTGGATCACGCAGCAGATCGAGCCGCTGCAGACCCAGGCACCGAGCCAGCAAGGTTTGACTCTCCCAGTTTGGGTCTGGGAGATCCGCTTCCTGGAATTGACGAAGGGCCGCGCCGAGCAGATCCTGCCGACGCGACCCTTCGTGGGAAGAAGAACTCACTTCTTGGCGGCCTTCTTATCCTTCTCTTTGCCTTTGTCCTTGTTGTCGGACTTGGCATCGGCCTTCTTGTCCTCGGCCTTGGCAGGCTCATCACCCCGACGTGCGGCGCGGGCAGCCTTGCGGGAAGCGATCTCGTCTTCCTTCTTCTTCTTGTTCACAGCCATGCCCTTCTTGGCGCCTTGCACCAACTCGAAGGCGGCGAGGCTACCACCAAAGAGGCACATCAGTGGACCAAGGATGAACAGAACATTCATGTCATCGGTTGCAGGCCATGGATCGCCGTAACCCGCAATCGTGTCGCTGGCGAAGACGTTCACCACACCGAAGAGACCGAGCAGGACGGCTTCCATCGGAGCAAGGAACAGGACCATACCGAGGCTGCCAGTCACAGCAGGCATTTGCCAGGACTTGAACATGCCGACCCAAGAGGCCCACAGACCAAGCAGGCAGAATAGGAAGGTGATGCCACCGAGATAGGTGCCGACACCCGTTGCACCGCCACCATCAGCCCAAGCCATCGGCAGGCTGAAGAGCACCAGCAGATAAGCCAACAGGGACTTCGAGAACTGGTTGTCTACAGCGACTTCCGGGCCCGCAGGAGGCAGCTTGCTATCGGCCTTCTTGGCCATCCCAGGACCTGCGATGGAGAGCACACCACCGAAGATCGCGAAGATCGCGCCGAGCATGCCGCCGTCTTCTCCTAAACCAAGGCTGACGCCACCCGCTGCGATGGCGAGGACGGCACCAAAAGGCTTCAGAGGAGTGCTGGTCATCTGGGTGCGGCCCATGCCTGCACTCAGCAACTGCCAGATCACCACCGAGGCGGCCAGAGCTGGAACCACCGCGTATTCAGCGGCGCCATAAGGCATCACCAGACCCGCGAGGGCGACGAGGAGACCGATACTGCCATTGGCGACGCTCTTACGCAGAGGTCCATTGGCGGCCATCGGGCGAGGTGCTGCAGGGGCCGACGCTGCCGGGGCAGCGGGCGCCTCTTCCAGCACCTCAAAATCGGTGCCCAGCGGCTGGATGTCGTTTTCCTTGTTCTTCATCGGGACGTTTAGGGCGAACGGTCCGGAGACCGATGGGTTCACAGGTTGGCCAGCTTCTCTTCGCGGTCCGCAGCGAGCAAGGCCTCGAAGATGGGGTCGAGCATGCCCTCGAGGATCTTCTCCAACGAGTAGCTTTCTCCCAGACGGTGGTCGGTAACCCGGTTCTGCGGGTAATTGTAGGTACGGATCCGCATCGAACGGTCTCCTGTACCCACCTGGGTCCGACGCATCTCGGAGCGCTCCGCCGCACGCTTCTCACGCTCAATCTCGTAGAGCTTGGCACGCAGCAGGTCGAGAGCACGTGCTTTGTTGCGCAACTGCGACTTGTCTTCCTGACACTTCACCTGCAGGCCGGTCGGAAGGTGGATCACACGAATCGCCGAGCTGGTCTTGTTGACGTGCTGGCCGCCCGGCCCCGAAGAGCGCATGGCAGTGATCTCCAGTTCTTCCTCATCGAGTTCGAAGTCGATGGCCTCGACTTCCGGCATCACCGCGACGGTTGCCGCAGAGGTGTGGATGCGTCCTTGCGTTTCGGTGGCAGGAACTCGCTGCACGCGGTGCCCTCCCGATTCATAACGCATCATGCGGAAGGCATCTTCACCGGTGAACTTCAGGACGATCTCCTTGAAGCCCCCCATCTCGGATTCCGATACATCCATCAGCTCGGATTGCCATCCCTTGAGGACCGCAAACTTCTGATAGACGTTGACCAAGTCCCGCGCGAACAAGGCAGCTTCATCACCACCTGCTCCTGCACGGATCTCGATCAGTGCCGGCTTATCGGCATCGGGGTCATCTTCCAGAACACGATCCAGGATCTCCTGTTCGAGTTCGGCAAAACGCTCCTCCATGTCTGGAAGCTCGGCTTCCGCCAGCTCCTTCATTTCGGCATCTTTGCCTTGGGCGAACTCCCGCGTTTCCGCGAGTTCATCCGATAGCGAGGTGTACTCTCGCCAAGGGCCAAGGATCTTCTGCAGCGAACCGAGTTCACGCAGCAAACCAGGATAATCCGGTTTGCCGACACGCTCGGGATCCGAAACCGCAGTCTCCAAATCCTTTTGGCGCGACTCCAGCTGGCCGACCCGCCCTTTCAGGACATCGACCAAGCTCATCGCTGCACCTCCACCTTGCGCGGATCAGACAGGGCTCAGCCCTGCTTGTTGCCGTAACGCTTCTGGAAGCGATCGACGCGACCAGCGGTATCGACGAACTTCTGCTTGCCAGTGTAGAACGGGTGACAAGCCGAGCAGATCTCCACGTGGACCTCCTTACGGGTGCCACGGGTGTTGAACTCGTTGCCACAACCGCACTTGACGTGACAGCTGATGTACTCAGGGTGGATGCCTTCTTTCATCTGTTTGATGCCCTCACTCGGAAACCATTCTCCGAGGAAAAGGGCCGCACATTCTACCGTCGGAAGGCGTCGGGCGGAAGGGCTGCGGACTGAAACAAAGCCAGGACCGCATGCTTGCTCAGGCCGACGACATTGTCGAGCGCACCATCGAGAACCTGGGCATATCCCCCAGCCCACCCCTGGATGGCATAGGCACCGGCTTTATCGCACCATTCCTGGCCGTCGAGGTAGGTTTGGAGGGCGGTTTCGGGGATGGCGTCGAAACGGACTTCGGAGGCATCAGCGCGTTCCCACAGGGTGCCATCGGGGCCGATGAGGCAGGAACCGGTCCAGACTTGATGGGTGCCGACGGCGACTAGATGGCGGATCATCGAGGCGGCATCCTCGCGATCGGAGGGTTTGGGCAGGAAACGCCCGCTGGCATGGACCAGGGTGTCGGCGCCGAGCACCCAGCGGCCTGGATGAAGGGCGGCTACCTCCTCGGCCTTATGACGGGCATGGCCCATGACACGGATCGCAGGATCAGCGGAGGAGGCTGGTCCATCCCCCAAAGCAGGAAGGACCTGAAACCGTAGTTCCAGATCCTTCAGGAGATCACGTCGCCGTGGAGAGCCACTGGCCAGGATGAGGACGTCGGAGGATTCCAACGCCTTCCGGTCTAGGCCTTTTTGGTCTTCTTCTTCGCGACCTTCTTCTTGGTCACCTTCTTCTTCGCGGTGGCCTTCTTGGTCACCTTTTTCGAAGTCTTCTTGGTGGTCTTCTTGGCGGCCTTCTTCTTGGCTGCACCGAAGCCGGTGTTCAGCAGTGGGTACTCCACACCGACGGTCTTCAATGCTGCAGAAGCATCTTCATCCGACATCGATTTACGATGCTTGAACAGATCTTGAATGGCGGCAGCCTTCAAGCAGTTCTTCGGCTTGTTGACGGGCAACTCGAAGGACAGCAACGACAAGGAAACGAAGTTCGGATACAGATTCGCGCCTTCCACGTGTGGGGCCAGGATCTCGCGGATCGCCGACTCCTTCGGGTTGTTGCTGGTCCAACCGAGGCGACCGAACATGCGCTTCATTGCAGCGCTGATCGGGATGCCCTCGAAATCCTCATCCTCTTCATCCATCGAATCGAGGTCGAGTACGAAGCGGGCGTGGGCCGGAGACACCGGAAGAGCCTCGAGCAGGGTCTCGCGACGTTCCGAGGAAGCATCGTAGAGCCAGTCGAGATCGAGGTGGTTCTGTAGGCCGAAGACACGGCGCAGGTAGTGCTGGGTCAGGCGCGCGCGGTCTGCGACACCCCCGATACCATGCGCAGCCAGGGCATCCATGACCTCAAAACGACGCGCAACACGCGCTTCGTTCCAATTCACGAAATGCTCCTGATAGGCCTTCACGCAGCGTGCAGCCACGGTGTAAGACCCCTCGCCCTGGAGAACCAGGGCAAGCAACCGCTCCAAGGCCGTCATCCCTTCCGGGCGAGTCGGGATGTGATACACCCGCGAGTCGATCCGGTGAAGGAACTCGGCCAAGTCGGCGGGCTTTAGGCTAGCCGCCATCCGCAAGCACTCCGTTTAGGCTTCGGCTGGCGCCTCAGCGCCGGAATCGGCCGTGACCTCTGGGGCAGCTTCCGCTGCACCGGTCTCGCCGCGACGCACAGCATCGATATCGACACCGCTTTCCTTCAGGAAAGTAGTGACGGTCTCGGAAGGCTGGGCACCGACAGACAGCCAATGCTTGGCGCGCTCAACATTGAGCACGAAATGCTTCCCCTTTTCAGGGTTGACCGGGTCGTAATGACCCAGTTCTTCGATCGCGCGACCGTCCCGGCGTGTACGCCGGTCCATCACACAGATGCGGTAGAAGGGCCGGTTACGGCGCCCCATTCGCTTCAAACGCAGGACAACTGCCATCGAGGCTGCTTGGTGTTCGTTTCTTCGGTTATTGGTTGTACCCAGGCATGTTTGGCAGTTTGCCGGCCGATCCGAGCTGTTTGAGCATGCGCTTTTTGGAGCGCCCCCCAGACATCATCTTCTTCATGGCCTTCATCTGCTTCTGCATCTGCTGGAACGATTTGTACAGGCGATTGACATCGGACACTTCAACCCCGGAACCCCGGGCGATGCGGCGACGTCTCTTGCCATCGAGAATCTCCGGATGGAGACGCTCGGCTGGAGTCATGGACAGGATGATCGCTTCCATGCGACTAAACTGTTTGTCGTCCACGGACTCCAAAAGGCCGGACATTTTACCCATTCCGGGCATCATGCCCATCAACTTCTTCATGGAACCCATCTTTTTCACCATGCGGAACTGATCCAGGAGGTCTTGCATGGTTAGCTTGCCCTCCATCATCCGCTGGTAATCGATGGTCTCCTGCTCCTCGTCGAAGGCCTCCTGGGCCTTTTCGACCAGTCCGACCACATCGCCCATGTCGAGGATGCGGCCAGCGACGCGCTCCGCGTCGAATTCCTCAAGATCGCCAGGTTTCTCACCGACGCCGAGGAAGGAGATGGGCTTATTCGTGACCTGACGCACCGAAAGGGCTGCACCACCACGGGTGTCGCCATCGATCTTGGTCAGGATGACACCATGAATATCGAGCAGGCTGCTGAAGCTCTGCGCCGATTCCACGGCATCTTGGCCGGTCATCGAATCGAGGACCAGATAGGTGGCATCGGGCTCCACAACCCCATGCACGGCCTTGATCTCGCCCATGAGATCTTCATCGATGTGCAGACGACCTGCGGAGTCGACGATGAGTGCATCGTATTTCTCCTTCTTGGCCTTCTTCAGCGCGTTCTTCGCGACCTGCACCGGATCGACGCCCCTTTGGGTCGGATCCTCGGAATAGACATCGATCTCGAGCTGCTTGCCCAAGGTGACCAACTGATCCACAGCACCAGGGCGCTGGAGGTCACATGCTGCGAGCAGTACTTTGCGGTTCTGACGCTTGCGCATCCACAAACCGAGCTTGGCGGTGGTGGTGGTCTTACCCGCACCTTGCAGGCCAGCCATCAACAACACCATCGGATAACCCGGATCCTTCGGCAGGGCCGGTGCATCCGAAGCCATCAAGTGGACGAGTTCCTTATGGAACGCGCCAATCACCTGCTGCGCACCCGTAATCCCCTTCAGGCGGCCTTCTTCCAGAAGTTGCTCACCGACACGCTTGGTGAAATCCTTCGCGACCTTGAAGTGCACATCGGCCTCAAGCAAGGCACGACGGACTTCGCGCAGACCATCTTCGATGTCTGCAGCCGTGAGCTTGGTCGAACCGCGGAAACGGTCGGCAACCTTGTTGAACGCTTGGGTGAGATTCTCCAGCATGTGGAACCGGACATTCTACCGCCCCAGAACCGGCCTAGAAAGGGGTTCTGGTCAGGAAGTCGGCGCCCCAGGACTTAGGGCTTATCAGGGTCCGGCTTGCGGACGACGTCGGCGCCGAGATGGTTGAGCTTCTGCTCCAGGGCGGCATAGCCACGATCCAGGTGGTAGACCCGACGCACCAGAGTTCGACCCTGAGCGACTAGACCCGCCATGACCAGGCAGGCGCTGGCACGAAGATCAGAGGCGAGGACCGGGGCGGCCGTCAGTTGGGTGCCGCCATGAACCACCGTGGTATCCCCTTCGCGTTGCAGCTTGGCGCCGAGACGTTGCAGCTCCGGAACATGCATGAAGCGTTCGGGGTAGATACGTTCGCGCAGGCGCGTTTGACCCGGTAGCTGTGTAGCCAAAGCCATCCATTGCGCTTGCAGATCGGTCGGAAACCCGGGATAGGGTGCCGTTTCCAGATCGACGCATTGCCTAGCACCTGCGCGGGCATCGAGACGGATCCAGTCGTCGCCTACTTCTGGTTGCAAGCCGATCGCTTCAATCGCGGCGAGCAAACTCTTGAGCTCCTGCGGTCGACAACGATCCACGCGGATATCCCCGCGCGTGATGGCGCCAGCCAAAAGCAAAGTGCCGGCCTCGATGCGGTCGGCGGGCAATTGCCAAGGTTGCGCTTGTAAGGAAGTCACGCCTTGGATCTGAATCCGATCACTGCCCTCACCTTCAATCTTGGCGCCACATGCCTTCAGGAAACGGGCCACCTCGACCACCTCTGGCTCCCGCGCAGCACTCCGGATGACGCTCTCCCCTTTTGCAAGGCAAGCAGCGGCCATGACATTGACGGTTCCGAGCACCGTGCTGCCAAATCCGGAATGGAGATCGATCGCCGCACCTTGCAGCCCCCCGGCCGGTGCTTTGGCAACCAGGAAGCCATTCTCCTGCTCCACCTTTGCGCCGAGGGCACGCAAACCGCGGACGTGCAAATCAACCGGGCGTAGGCCGAAGACGCATCCGCCTGGAAGGGACACGCGGGCAGCGCCACGTCGGGCGAGCAAAGGGCCCAAGACGCAAATGGAAGCGCGCATGCGTCGGACGATGTCGTAGGGCGCTTCGGTTTCGGCCTCGGAGACCACCTTGATACGCGCGATTTCGCCCTCTCGATGCACCGCAACCCCCAACTCCTGCAGGAGGGATTCCATGGTGTCGATATCCCGCAAATCGGGCACTGGCGACAGGGTGGATTCGCCCTCCAGGAGCAGGCACATGGCCATCAGAGGCAAGGTCGCGTTCTTCGAACCCGACGCCTCCACGACGCCTTGAAGTCGGCGTCCGCCTGCAATCTCGAAGCAGTCCATCGTGGCTGGATTCTGACAGGCGGAGCAGGCGCTTTCCACCCTAGTCCCAAGTTTGACGGAAACACGTACCGAGACCTACAATGTGCAGCCTTTCGTCCTTGTGGACACCGATCAAACACGATCAATCAGAATGAGCCAAGTGGAAGCTCCCCAGGCCCCAACCGCCGATCCTGCCGCGTTCTTCGCAGCACCTCCTAGCACCCCCGCCGAACTCGTCGAGGCGCGTGGCCGTTTCCTGGCCGACGCAGACTCGACGGCGAAGTTCGAATCCGCAGTGCGTGAAGCACGTGCCGGTGGCAACAAGACCATGGCAGCCATTGGCTCCTGGGTCACCGGGGAGTACCAGAAGGTCCTCGAATTCGCAGAAGGCAACAATGACCTCGCGACCTTCGTCCGTGGCATGGCCCAGTACGAACTCGGTCAATACGATGCCGCCGTCGAGATCCTCGGTGGAAGCGTCGGTTCCGGCGATACTGCTTTGGCCGCTGCTTCGCTCCACGCGATGCTTGGCGCCAACCAGACCGATGCTTTCGAGAAGGCCTTGCCGAAGGCCAAGCTCAACGAGACCGACACGCTCTACTTCGCCGGTCGTCAGCTCGAGCTCGAGCGCGACTACGAAGCAGCCGTCGCCAAGTATGAAGAGGTGCTCGGCATCGACGAGCAGCACTTCGCTGCACGCTTCCGTCTCGCCTATCGCGCCGACCTGTTTGGCGATGATGAAACCGCCATCGCGGTCTATGAAGGTTTCCTGCAGCAGCGTCCGATTCCGGTTTCGGTGCTCATCAACCTGGGTGTGCTCTACGAAGATCGCAACGACTTCGAACGGGCCTGCGGTTGCTTCGGCGCGGTCCTGCGTCGGGATCCGAACAACGCCATTGCGCGCTTGTTCTTCACCGACTCGCACGATTCGCTCGACATGTTCTACGATGAGAACCTCGAGCTGAAGGAAGATCAGTTGATGAAGGTCCTGCGCACTCCAATAAGCGATTTCGAGCTTTCGGTGCGCGCCCGCAACTGCCTGTCCAACATGGATATCAAGTCGCTCGGCGATCTGGTCTCCCACAGCGAGCAGGAGCTCCTGGAGTTCAAGAACTTCGGCGAGACTTCCCTCAACGAGATAAAGCGCGTGCTCAATCAAAAGGGCCTGCGTCTCGGCATGCGTCGCGACGACGGCAGCTTCATCATCCCCGAAGAGTTCGATGCAGCCCGCTCGGTCGACATCGAAGCGGAACTCAGCTGGCTTGGTCCTCTCAGCGATGAGATGAAGGAAGCTCTCGAGTTGCAAATCTCCACGCTCAAC
>JBMYYH010000081.1:0-14590 GCA_049609225.1 Planctomycetota bacterium
TGCCATAACCATCATGGCCCCAGATTTCGCCGAGCCCGAAATCGAACTCCACGCGGAACATTCCCAGTCCGTATTCCACACCGTCGGTGCCGGTGGGGACCCAGTTCGTCATGGCGTCGAAGGAAGTGGGAAGGGCGAACAAGCCGCCGGTGCACAGGGCATGGACGAACACCTGTAGATCGGCCGTGGTGCTGACCAAACCACCAGCCGCCCAGTCGGCGCTGTTCTGGCGCTTGGTGTACATGTCATAGTCATCCTCATAGCGATGACTATCGATGGCGCCGGCCGGACCATCTTCGCGCCAATGCAACCAGGTCTTGTCCATGCCGAGAGGAGTGAAGATGCGGTCTTGGTAAATCTGGTGCAGAGGTTTGCCGTCTGCTCGTTCCATCAACAAAGCAGCGATGACGAAACCGGTATCCCCATAATGCCAACCGGTGCCGGGCAGGAAGATGGGATCCAGGTTGGGCACGTAGGCGAGGATCTCCTTCGGTTGCCACATGCGTTGCGGCGCGAGGGAATAGTCCCAAAGGAACGCATTGAACCCACCCACGACATAGGGCGGATCATTCCAATAATCCGGCAAGCCAGAAGTGTGTTGCAGCATCTGCCGCAGCGTGATGGTGCCGCCGTACTCCTGCCCCTGGATCGTGAGCAGGCCATCGGTGTACTGCGCCGGAAGGTAGTGGCTCAGCGGCAAATCCAGATCGAGCAATCCGTCTTCCACCATCAACAACAAAGCGGCTGCGGTGAAAGTCTTGGAAGTACTCGCGATCTCAAACTGTGCATCTACGGACATCGCGCCGCCATTGCGTTTGAGTTTCCCGCTCACTCCCTGCCACAGCACCTGATCCCGACCTACGCCGATGCGGAAGACGCCGCCGCCGTTGCCTTGATTGTCTGCGACGGTGGCATCCAGCATGGCCTGCGCGCGGGAAGCTGGATCCTGCGGTTGGATCGCGCTGAGGAGTGTGGCGGAGAGGGTCAGGCTGAGGAGCAGTGCCATGCCCTCATCCTAAACCACGATGTTGCGCAGTTGTTTCAGTCCGCGACCTGCAGGATCACGTCGCGCATGGCTTGAGTGATGCGCAGACATTCCTCCTCGGTGGTGCAGGAAGGTGGCATGGCATACAGCACATTGCCAAGCGGGCGCAGGAGGACGTCGCGTTGGCTGCGGCAGGCGTTGCGGATCTTTTCACCGAGGCCTGCGAGATAACCGGCGTCGTCGGCGGCGAGGTCCAAGGCCACGATGCCACCACAGCGACGCATGTCCGTCACCATGGGATGTTCGCGCAAGTCGGCGAGTGCATCTTCGATCCACTGGCCAATGCGGTTCATGCGAGCCGGCGTATCTTCTTCGCGCAGGAGTTGCATGGAGGCCAGGCCGACCGCACAACCGATTGGATTCCCGGTGAAGGTATGGCCATGGAAGAAAGCCTTGGCGCGTTCGTCGGCGAGGAAGGCGGCGTAGATGTCTTCGCGCACCAAGGTGGCGGACAAGGGGAAGATACCGCCAGTCAAACCCTTGGCGAGGCACAGGATGTCGGGCGCGATGTCGGCAGCATTGCAGGCGAAGACATGGCCGGTGCGCCCGAAGCCAGTCATGACTTCATCGGCGATGAGGAAGATGCCATGTTGATCACAGGCATCGCGCACCTCGCGCAAGAAGGAAGGCGGCTGCATCTTCATGCCAGCGGCACCTTGGACCAAGGGTTCCAGGATGAAACCGGCCACGCGCCCTTCCAGGTCGGCGAGCGCTTCCTGCACTGCGTTGATGTCTGCCGGTACGCGCACCACATGGAAGAGGAAGGGGGAGAATTCTTCGAAGAAGGGATCCGGTTCACCGATCGACATCGCGCCGAACGTATCCCCGTGGTAGGCACCTTCCAAAGCCAAGAAGACCGTGCGTGATGGTTCGCCGCGACGCACCCAAGTCTGATACGCAGCCTTCAACCCGACTTCGACTGCGGTGGAGCCATTGTCGGAATAGAACACGCGCGCCAAACCTTCCGGCGCCATCTCCAACAACTCTTCCGACAAACGCACTGCCGGTTCATGCGTGAAACCCGCGAACATGATGTGATCCAAGTCACGCGCCTGTGCCGACATCGCTTCCACGAGTTCCGTGCGCCCATGCCCATGCAGGTTGGCCCACCAACTGGAAATCGCATCGAGGACTTGGGTGCCGTCTTCCAAGGTGAGGGTGGCGCCCGAAGCGCGCAGCACCGGCAAGGCTTCCGGATCCAACTGATGCTGGGTGTAAGGATGCCAGTTCACTTGGCTATCGCGACGGGAGAGGTCGCTCATCCTTCCATTTCCTCGAACAGTTTGGCGGTGGCAGCCTGGATCTCGGCGGGGCTCATCTCGCGCAAGACGGTGGTGATGCCCCACTCATGCCCGAAGGGATCGCGCACGCGGGCAAAACGTTCGCCCCAGAACATATCGGTAGGCTCCATGAGGAGTTCGGCGCCTTGATCGACCATGCGTTGCACCATCGCACCGCAATCCTCCACGTAGAGATGAACCGCAACACTGGTTGCGCCCAGGCTCTTTGGGCTTGGGGTTCCGCCATGCTCCGGCAACTCTTCACTGAGGAAGATGCGGCTGGTGCCGAGCCGGAACTCGCAATGCATCACGCGTCCATCCGGCATGTGCAACAGATTCCACGGTTCGACCTGAAAGACGGCGCGATAAAAATCGACAGCCTTAGTCGCGTCGGTGATGCTGAGGTAGGGGACGAACTCGTGTTGAGACATGGCGGAACTTTAACGGTGCGTTGGGAATAGCTGCCGGACGCCCGGCTCCATCTCCAACCAGAAATCGAGGTGCTCGGTCTGCAGATCTTTGAACCATGGCACCTCGAAGATCGGCAAGTCACCGAGACGTGCTTCCAAGCTGGCGCGATTCTGAGGATGCGGTTGTCCCACCAGGAACAAGGCCTTCACCGGAATCCGACGCGCCGCCATCGCTTCGATGGTCAACAAGGTGTGATTCAAGGTGCCTAGACCACTGCGTGCGACGAGCACCGTCGCGGGTGCGAGCTTCTGCAGATAGTCCGCTTGATCTTCGCGCGTATTCCAAGGTACCCGCAGCCCACCGGCGCCTTCGAGAATCCAGAAGGCATCGGCCTCGGTGCGGAGTTGCTGATGCGTCTGCTCCAACACTGGCGCGCGATGTACTTCGGTGCCAGCGTCGCGGGCGGCTTGGTCGACCGAAGCAGGTAAAGGTAAATGCACGGCAGGATCCGGCGCGTGTGCGGGATCCAACTGCGCCAAACCAAGGACGGTTTCCGTATCGGACTCCAACCCCGTCTGCACCGGTTTCCAATAACGCGTGTCCAAACCGAGCCGCACCGCTGCACGCACCAACAGAGCCGAGACCACCGTCTTGCCTACATCGGTATCCGTGCCGCAGACGAACAGGTGTTCTCCTTCGCGTTTTGGAGCCATCGCCTCGACCGTGGCATGGCGCGATTCTTCGCGCATGGCATCCACGAGGGAAGCGGCAAGTCCTTCGATCTGTGCTGGGGTGTGCGCCGCATGAACGACGATGCGCAGGCGACTGGTCCCCGGAGGCACCGTCGGTGGTCGCACGGCCCGCACTTCAAATCCATCCGCACGGACCTTCTCGGCAACTTGCATCGCACGCGCAGCATCGCCAATCCTGACCGGAACGATCGGCCCTTCTCCAGAGGATTCGATGCCACCTTCCTGCAGACGTTCGCGCAACAAGGAGGCGCGTTCGAACAAGGTCTGTGCATGTTCCGGCTCCGCTTGGACCACTTGCATGGCCTTACGCAAAGCAGCCGCCAACATCGGCGGTACGGCAGTGGTGAAGACGAAACTGCGTCCGCGGTTGATCAAGGTGTCGATCACCAGCTGTGATGCGCATGCGAAACCACCCGCCAAGCCCAGGGCTTTGCCGCCAGTGAACATCGTCGCGAGGACGCGTTCCTGATTCAGGCCATCCTGCGGGAACAGGCCGGCTGCATGCGCCATGTCGCGGATGAGATAGGCATCCATCTCCGCGCACACTTCCAACAATGCAGCAAGTGGGGCGCGGTCGCCGTCCATCGAATAGACATCTTCCACCACCACGATCCGACGCCTTGCACCAGGATGCCGCGCCAATGCCGAGCGCAAGGCATCGACATCATTGTGCGCGAACACTTCCACCCGCGCTCGGCTCAAGCGCGATCCGTCAATCAAGGAGGCATGGTTCAGGGCATCGCAGAACAACACATCTTCCGCGCCGGCCAAGGTCGTCAGCATGGCAAGGTTCGCCTGCCACCCCGACGGCAACAACAGCGCAGCCTCCGTGCCCATCCAATGCGCCGCCTCCGCTTCCGCCTGACGATGCACCGGTAGGTTTCCGCGCAGCAATCGCGCCGACGGACATCCCACCCCGTCTTCCTCGGCAGCAGCCACCGCCGCTGCAGCAATCCGTGCATCACCTGCCAGACCCAAGTAGTCGTTGGTGGTGAAATCGACGCCTTCCCCGAAGGTCAGGGTGCGCTCCAAGCCCGCCGCACGCCAAGCTTCCGCTTCTGCGCGCAACTGCTCGTGCAAATCCTTGCTCACACTTCGACGACGACCGCGGGCTCACACTCGCGGATGCCATGCAGGCTCAGGCGCTCGAACAGGGCGACATCCTTATCCTTGCCGCGGTTCGGCGTGGTCAGGAGTTCGTCGCCGAGGAAGATCGAGTTCGCTCCAGCGAGGAAGCACATTGCTTGTGCTACCTCCGACATGGCACTGCGGCCAGCGGAAAGGCGCACCATCGACTCCGGCATCAGGATGCGAGCCACTGCGACGGCGCGCACGACCTGATCCCAATCCAATTGCGGGACATCTTCCAACGGCGTGCCTTCGATGGGCACCAAGGTGTTGATCGGCACCGATTCCGGAGGTGGATTCTGGATAGCGAGTTGATGCAACAACCCGACGCGATCCTCTTCACTTTCACCCATACCAAGGATGCCACCGCAACAGACCTTCATGCCGGCATCACGCACGGCGGCCAGGGTCTCGAGGCGATCCTCATAGGTGCGGGTGGTGATGACCTCGCCGTAGTACTCGGGCGAAGTATCCAAGTTGTGGTTGTAGTAGTCGAGGCCGGCAGCCTTAAGACGCGCGGCCTGCTCTGGATTGAGCATGCCGAAGGTGCCGCAGGTCTCGAGCCCGAGCTCCTTCACTTCCTTGACCATCTCCAGCACGCGATCGAAATCGGCGTTGTCTTTGATGCCGCGCCAAGCAGCACCCATGCAGAAACGATCGGCGCCACCAGACTTGGCGCTCTTCGCAGCGCGCACGACCTGCTCCGTCTCAAGCAGCGGCTCGCGCTCCAAATCGGAATCATGATGCGCGGACTGCGAACAGTAGTTGCAGTCTTCCGGGCAAGAGCCCGTTTTGATCGACAACAAGGTCGAACATTGCACCTCATGCGGATCGTGGTGCGCGCGGTGAATGCGGGCAGCCTCGAACACCAGGTCGAGCAGGGGTCGGCGGTAAAGTTCCGCGACCTCCTCACGGGTCAGCATGGTCGAATCCTCGGCAATCATGACGGGCTATTCTACCGGTTCCGTCACCGGGAGCTGGCAAGTCTGGCCCTGACACAGATACATCGCGGGCTTGCCGTCGAGCGGACCGCGGCCACTGAGCAGCGGCATCGGACTGCCGGTGTCGGGCTCGTATTTGAAGACCGGCAGCACATCCATGTATTTCGGCCCGGCCAAGGCGATGCGCCAGTCCTCCAGCGACTCGCTGGTACCCACGCCGACGACCACCGCCACACCCGGCTCTGCCACCGCCCAGCGGAAACTGCGCAGGGTCGCGGCGAAGGATTGCGGGTTCTGGAAGGCCATCTCCTTCAGCGCGGCGTACCCGCGCACGGCGATATCCCGGAACTCGTCCTGCTGGGTAAAGGCGTGCAGCATCAGCAGAGATTCCAGCGCCAGGGCGTTGGGGGCGGGTGTCGCACCATCCCAGGGTTGCTTGAGGCGCTGCAGCAAATTCGGATCGCGGCCGTCGGTATCCCAGAAGATGCCGGTCTCCGCATCCCAGAAATCATGAATCATGGCGGTCGCAAGGATCTCGGCCTCGTCGATCCAGCGCGGGTCGGCGGTGCTCTGGAACAAGGACAACAAGCCCTTCAAGAGGTAGGCGTAATCCTGCAGCACTGCCGCGTGTTGGGCCTTGCCCTCACGCCAGGCTCGCAGCATCCGGCGATCATCCTGCTGCAGTTCCCGGATGACGAATTCCGCCGCATCTTCGGCCGCCTTCACATAACGATCATCGTTCAGCTGACGCCCTGCCATAGCCAAGGCGTCGATCGCCAAACCATTCCAGGCGGTGAGCACCTTGTCGTCCAGCAAAGGCGGGATGCGCTCCAAGCGCGCGGTGTACAGGGCCTGCTGTACTTCCTTTTCCAGCTTCTCAGCCTGGTCCATCGGCAATCCCGCGCGTTGCGCAGCGAGGGTCGGCGACAGTGCATCGGTCAATACCGACTGCCCATGCTCAAAGTTGCCGGCCTCGGTCACGCCATACAGCGCCATCGCGAAGGCCGCTTTTTCTTCCCCGAGTACTTCCTTTAAGGAAGCCGGCGTCCACACGAAAAACTTGCCTTCGACGCCTTCCGAATCCGCGTCCGTCGCGCTGTAAATGCCGCCATGTGGACCGACCATCTCACGTAAGAGATAGTCCGCCGTTTCCGTCGCGATCCGACGGAAGTTTTCATCCCCACTCAAGCTATAGGCCTCGAGATAGGCCGGCAGCAAAGTGCCCTGGTCATAGAGCATCTTCTCGAAGTGGGGGATCAGCCACTGCCCATCCACCGAATAGCGCGCGAAGCCTCCAGCCAGCCGGTCGTACATGCCGCCCGCCGCCATCCGACGCAGCGTATGCAAGGCCATCTCCTTGGCTTGCGCTCCTTCCAGCGTGTCCGGATGACGCGCCGCCGCTGCGAGCAGAAAGCGCAAGTCTTCTGCCCGTGGGAACTTGGGCGCTTGGCCGAAGCCTCCATCGGTGCTGTCGTAGTTGCCATGCAGGGTGGTGATCCAGGACCGCTCCGCCTTGCCGAGCTCCGGCAGACCCAAGAGGCCCACATCCTCCCCAAGGGCTGGATAACGCGTTGTCAGAGACGCCATCAGCTGGTTGGTGGCCGCATCGATTTCCTCGCGTCGGTTGGTCCAGGCATCCTCCAGGAAGGTCAGGATCTCGAGGAAGCCAGGGCGCCCATATTTCGACTCCGGAGGGAAGTAAGTGCCTCCGTAAAAGGGTTTTAGGTCTGGAGTGAGCCAGACGGACATGGGCCAACCACCGGATCCCGTCATGCGCTGGACGGCGGCCATGTAGATGTCGTCTAGATCAGGGCGCTCCTCGCGATCGACTTTGATGTTGATGAAATGCTCATTCATGAAGGCCGCGATCTCGGCATTCTCGAAGCACTCATGCTCCATCACGTGGCACCAGTGGCAGGCCGAGTAGCCGATGCTCAGAAAGATCGGCTTCTGTTGCTCCTTGGAGAGCTGCAAGGCCTCCTCGCCCCAGGGATACCAGTCCACAGGGTTGTTAACGTGTTGGAGGAGGTAAGGGCTGGTCTCGTTGAGGAGGTGATTCACGTGCGCAGGCTGCTCTACGGAGGCCGGCTCCTGCGCCTCGGGAGGTTCCTGAGCACAGGTCCCGAGCAGGAGGAGGGATGCGGCTAGATGCATGTCCCTTCTTATAAGTCGGTACAAGTGTTGCCGCTTGCCATTCTGACGTGAATCCGCGACAATGCCCGCAACATGGGCTGGTTCCAACGCCTCTTTTCGGGAGCGCCAGATCAAGACGGACCGAACCGCGATCCGCGCTCCCCGGACCAAGCCCGAGTTTCTGCCGAAGATTTCACGCAAGAACTCCGGGCTTTAAAAGACGAAATCAAACTCCTCCGAGAAACCCTCGGTGAGGGGGGACGTGCTGTTTCAGGGGGAAGTGATTCCTCACGAAGTCGGCGCGGACGTGGCGGTCGAGGCCGCGGCGGATCCTCCCGAGATAGAGATCGCGATCGCGATCAGGAGCGCAACGGCAAAGGAGGGCGTCGGGATCAACCCCAACGTCGTTCACTGCCGAAAGCCCCGCCGGACGATGCTCCGGTGGGTTTGCTCGTCGACTACCTCAAGACCCGCGGCGTCGTGGTCTACGAGGGTCAAGATGACCTCAACCGCAACGAAGCTTTCGAGCATCTCGCGCGGCATCTCGGTACGCACTTCGATCTGCTCGCCGAGTTCTACGAGAAGGTCAAGCGCTGTGTGGCTACCGGCCGCGGTCAGCGCATCGACATCGACAACTACTCGCAGGCGGCACGTTCCGCAGCGGTGCAGTTCGGAACCTTGTTGCATCGCCACGGCATGCTCAAGGATTTCTACTACCACCGTTCGCCGAAGAAGCAGCTGCGCGTAATCCCCACCAAGGATGGCCAGATCGGCCAGTTCCTGACCGGGGGATGGTTGGAGATCTACGTCAGCGCGGTGCTTTCGAAGCGTCTGCGCGCGGCGATGAGCTCGGCCAAGTTCCAGATGCTCTACAACGTCAAGGGTGTGTTGCCCGATGGCCGTGAGTTCGAAGCAGACTTGATGGCCGCCGTCGGCGACAAGTTCTTCTGGCTCGAGTGTAAGACTGGAAACTGGCAGGACTACAGCGCTCGCTTCCGTGGCCTGGTGAAGATCTTCGGCGTCGACCGCATCAGCGGTGGTCTGCTGTTGATCCGTCCGCCGGATGCCGCCACGCGTGCGCGCGCGACCGACATGCTCGAGATGACTCTGTTGTCGCTCGCCGATGTCGACGACTTCATCAGCGTGTTCCTCGGCGAGGAGCCCACCGGTGATTCGCGCCGTCACGCCTTGCCTCCGGGTAAGGATGGATTGGAGCCGCAGTCCGAGGAGGAGATTCCGCTCGAGAACGCACCGCCTGCGCGCAAGCTGGGGCAGGTCGATCTAGATAAGGAACCAGGCTCTGAGGATCAGCCGCCGTCAGCCCGTCGTCGTCGTCGCCGTCGTGGTGGACGAGGTCGCGGACGGCGTCGCGGTGCGGAAGGTTCGGCTGAAGGTGCCGAAGGTTCGGAGCGCCCAGAGCGTCCGGCCCGCGCCGATCGCACGGATCGTTCCAAGGAGGCGTCGAAGGATGCAGCTCCCGAGAAGGCCAATGGGGAAGAGCGGGCGCCGAAGGGTGCATTGCTCGAGCCCTTGCCGATCGAGAAGTTCGAGGAGGAGGCTGCTGCCGATGCCAAGGTCGCGGAGCCGCAAGAAAACGCGGCTGAGGATCAGGCTGAAGCCAGTGATAAGCCTGCTCGTCCGGCCCGCCGCCGTCGCCGTCGCTCTTCCCCGTTCGCGGAGGAAGGTGGTGAGGCGAAGGCTGAGTCCAGCGAGGATGCATCCACCGAGGAAGCCAAGGCGGAGACGTCGGGCGAAGCGGGTGCCGAGGATGAGGCTGAGAAGCCCAAGCCGAAGCGCAAGCGTTCGCGCAGTCGTAGCCGTAAGCCGAAGGTCGAGGCGGAAGCCCAGGCTGAAGGCGAGGTGACGGAAGAAGCGTCCGCAGAGGGACAAGCCGAAGAGGCGACGGAGGTCGTCGTGGAAGCGGAGCCCGAAGTGGTCGCGGAGGTTGCACCCGAGCCGGAGCCGGAACCGGAACCCGCCGTCCAGGAGAAGAAGTCTGCTTCTGGCGTGACCATCGCTCCAGACCTGCTCGCCATGATGGCCGGCAGTCCGAAGGCTTCGGAAGAGAAGAAGGAAGGTTAAGCGTCTTCCATCCCAAAGCAAAGGCGGGCGGCACCGAGGTGTCGCCCGCCTTTTGCGTGGAGGAGGTTCGCTGGTTAGGGAGTGGTGTTGAGGAGGACTTCGTGCGTGCTCACATCGGTGTAGCTGTTGCCGCTGACCAGGAAGCCAGCTCCCCAAGGTGCTTCCACCCAGACTCCGGTGAGGAAGTCGGTGAAAGTGTTGCCGGTGATCTCCAACTCCAAGAGCATGTGTGCGGGCATGGCGATTTGAATGCCTTTGGTGCCCGGAAGGTCACCACCGCCGCCGCCACTGCCAAAGCTACGTGCGCTACTTCCGGAAACGGCTGGCGTCGGTCCGGTCGCGAACCATTTCACGCCATAGGCCAAGGCTTCGAACTGCAGGTTAAGGAACCGCGCTGACATCCTGCCGCCACCTTCCAACAGGACTCCCGTCCCATTATTGCCGATACCACGCAAGGCCAAGTCACGCACGGTGGTCGACGCCGTGAAATTGGCTTGGCTGGCATCAAGCTGGATGGTGAAGCTTTGACTGCCTACCAGAATCTCTGCGCTCGGGAAGCCGCGAAAGGTCAATCCATCATGTCTTTCTGTGGGGTTTTCGCCAGCGATTTTGGTGGCATCGCTCTCAAATTCCACCGGGCCTCCCTGAAATGGATAGCACCCTAGTCGCTTTCAGCCGATCCAATGCGAAGGATGTCCCACGCGACAAACAACTTCGGGTGTCCCGTTTCCGTTTTTTCGACGATTCCCAGCTCAATTAGGCGATTCACATCGGATCGCGCTGTTGGATAGCTTACTTCTAGGATCCCTTGGGCGTGAGGGATCGTAATCGCTGGTGCTTGTGCAAAAAGTTCGTCAACGAGCTTAACCAAACGAGCTACTCCATCACTTGCCGATACCCTGGTTAGATAGTCCTGTTTCAACTCGATAATGGACTTCAATCGCTGTAGGGCATCTTTCGCTTGTTCAATAGTTCCGCGCAAGCAGAACTTAATCCAAGGCTCCCATGCTCCCGTAGCGCTTATTTCAAAAAGTAGATCGATGTATTCCTTACTGTGCTTTTCAAACCACGGGCTCATATATAGCCAAGGTTGGTTTAGGTCGCAATCCCGCGAAACCATCAATGCCAACAACAGCCTCCCAACCCTTCCATTGCCATCGTTGAATGGGTGGATGGTTTCGAATTGGTAGTGAACCAGGTAACACCAAATAAGCGGATGGATGCTTTTCGGTCGGCCATGAAGAGCTTTCTCGAATTGGTCCAGTACAGATTCTAGCTCCTCGGGTGGAGTTGGGACAAATCGGCGATCTGAACCGATGTGTACCTGTGTTTCTCGGAAGATTCCCGGTCGCTTGTCTTTCCCCCTTACTCCTCGCAGTAATCGTTCGTGTATCTCTTTAATAAGGCGGAGGCAATAGGGGAGTGCCTCCAGGAGTTGAGCTCCATGATCGAGTGCTCGCGCATAGTTGATGACTTCCTTTACCGCTCCTTCAGGGCCGACCTTTCTTAGGCCTGGGAGTTCAAATTGAACTAGTTGCTCGGCTGTTGCATGAGTGCCTTCCAAGCTACTACTCTTTAGTGCCTCGCGTCGGCGGAGTGGTCTAAGTAGCAGTTCAGGGTTTGAGAAGTGGATCCCTGCGCCGTCGAGGCGACCGAGCTCCGTCATCGCTTCAACTAAGAGCCCGTCAAGCTCTTCATCGGCTCCTAAGGATGGGGAAAGAGGCTCTGGAATGAATGCCCAGTCATTCACAGGTGTATGAATTTCAATGAGCTTGCCTGTGCGGGCGGCGGTAAATCGAGTTGGGTCCATTTATCGGTCTCCTTTAACTTGGCCCACCATTTTAAAAAAAACACCACATAATTTCAATTTAGGGGTTTGCGTTAAAGGATCGTTCCAAACGCAGCCAGCAGGCGGCGTCATCCCAGCCGGAAGCGGATTAGGGGAAAGAACACAAAAAACAAACCTAATGGTAGGGAATAGGCGCAGCCCCCAAGAGAGTTCAGCTGAAGAAGAAATCAACGTAAAAGAAAAACGGACGACACGATAAGTGCCGCCCGTTCTGCTTTGGTGGGAAGGACCGGATTTGAACCGGTGACTCACGGATTTTCAATCCGTTGCTCTACCAACTGAGCTACCCTCCCGGGCCCCAGGTCATCCAGCCAGGACGTCCATTTGGGGCGCGAATCATACCATCGTGCCTAAGCCGTGGGGAAGTGGCCCGAGGGTGATTTCCTCGATGGTATTTTGTGCGGATGAAGCCTCGGTTTGCCCCAGCCTGTGCCCTTGCCCTATGGGTTGGAGGGCTGCTGACGGCTTGTGGTGATGCCGAACTGTCGCTGCCAGTGGATTCCCATTGCCTCACTGCGGGCGGGAGCTTTGCGGCAACGCCATCCACCGACTGCGCCACCTGTCATCAGGAGATTTACCACAGCTGGCAAGGCAGTCATCACGCATCGGCCGAGCAGGTGTTGGAACCTGGCGCCGTGATGGTGGAAGCCCTTGGCCCGGATGGCAGGCTGCAGAGTTTTGCGGCGGTGCGTTCGATCGGTGTGGATCCTTTGGTCCAATACCTGGTCGACCTCGATGGCAATCTGCAGGTCACGCAGAAGGCGAAGGATGTCCATGGCGAATGGTTTGATGTTTTCGCCGATGGCCGTCAGCCCGGAGAGTGGGGGCATTGGACCGGCCGCGGCATGAACTGGGACACCATGTGTGCGGTCTGCCATAACACGGGCGTCGAGCGAACTTGGTCGATGGAGGAGGATCGCTTCACGACCAAGGTGTTGGAACATGGCGTCGGTTGTGTGGCGTGTCATGGAGCAGGGGAGCAGCGCACACCCACGGCGGAGAGTTGTTTCCCATGCCATGCCCGGCGCGCGGAGTTGGCGCCCCATCAAGGGCCGGCCTCCTTCTTGGATTTCTATGATCCTGCGCTTCCGGATTTGACCGAAACCTTTCACGTCGACGGCCAAATTCAGGAAGAGGATTTTGAATGGACGAGTTTCGCGTTGTCGAAGATGGCGGCGGCAGGCGTGACTTGTTTGGATTGCCATGATCCACACACGAGTCAATTGCGCCAACAGGGAGATGCCTTGTGCATGTCTTGCCACTCCGGCGGCGGACGTCTTCCCGCACCCACCATCCAACCCCTCGCCCACAGCTCGCATTCGGCCGACGTCGGGTTGTCGTGCACGGATTGTCATATGCCGACCACCGTGTACATGCAACGGGATCCGCGTCACGACCATGGTTTCCATACCCCGGATCCACGCCTCACTCTGGAGCTTGGCGTGCCCAATGCATGCAATCGATGCCATCAAGACCAGACGCCTTCTTGGGCTGCGCAGCATGTCGAAGCGCGTAGCTCTTGGACGGGCAACATCGATGCCCGACGTCGTGCGCGCGCGGTCCATGCGGCGCGGAACTTCATGGAAGATGCCGTGCCGCAATTACTGCAAGCGCATGAAGCCGAAACCCATGATGTCTGGCGCGCCACCTTCTTAGGTCTCATGCAGGAATGGCGCTATGCCCCAGAAGTAGACGCGATCCTCCAAGCCGCCGCATCTTCCGACGACGCACTGATCCGTTCGAAGGCACTTCCACACGCCGACATGCTGCAGGATCCAGTGCGCCTGGTGCGTCTCCATGCGGCACGAGCCGCCGGCGCCGAAATCGATCTGCAAAGCCAAGCCGGACAGGATCTCCTGCAATGGTTCCTGCACAACCGTGGGCATGCCGCTACTGCGATGGAGGAAGCGCAGTTCCTCAGCAACCTCGGCAACCCCCAAACCATCGAAGAAGTCGCGTTGCCATTGCTTGCCTTGGTCAAGAAATGGGATCGCTCCATTCCCGCACCCTTGCAACTCTTTGCCACCGCCCTCGATCGCCTCGACCGACGCGCGGAAGCCTTGCAAGTGATGGAGGACTGCTGCACCTCCTTCCCCAATGATGCGCGTAGTTGGTATCTACTCGGCCTCGCCGCCGGTGGTCAACAAGACTATGTACGTTGTCGCGAAGCCTTAGAACGCGCTCTGGAACTCCAACCCATTTATCCAGAAGCCCGACGCAACCTGCAAGCTCTCGACGCCTTCGAGCAGCAGCAATAAGCAGAGAAAAGCAGCGGCAAGAAAGGCTCAGCCGAGGTCTTCCGCCCGCGTGCCTTCAATCGGAAGGAACTCGCCGGGCATCCGCCACTTCCACGCAGCTTCTTGCGTGATGCGTTGCGCATCTTCCACGTCCACCGCGATCTGTGCGCGCAAAGCCTCTGCATTGGGGAAAGACATCTCGGCGCGCTGGCGCTCCAGGAAGAACACTTCCAACTCCTTGCCATAGAGATCACCTTCCCAGTCCAATAGATGCACCTCCACCGACTCGCCGGCATCTTCAAAGGTAGGACGAATGCCGAGATTCACCACCGCTGGAATCAACCCCGGCTCTTCTTCACCCACCAAGCGCACCAAGCCCGCATACACACCCTTCGGAGGTTGCAGTTCATGATGCAGATCCAGGTTCGCCGTTGGGAAACCGAGTTCACGCCCGCGTTGATCGCCAGGAACCACGGTGCCGAGCACACTGACAGGTCTGCCCAACATCGCGGCCGCCTTTGGCAAGTCTCCCAACTGCACCGCTTCGCGAATGAAGCTACTTGAGACCGCGCGTCCGCTCAAGCGTAAGGGCGGGACTTCCGTAATCGAAAAACCCAAACTCTCGGACAAGGGTTGCAGACTCTCGGGATTGCCACCACGGTCGCGTCCGAACTTGGAATCGAATCCGAACACCAACTCGCGCAATCCAAGTCCATCCAACAACACTTTGCG
>JBMYYH010000082.1:0-14475 GCA_049609225.1 Planctomycetota bacterium
TCCGGACGTTCGACGCGGATGCAGGCACCGGCTTCGGGCGCATCGTCGGGCATGGGGAATCCTTGGAGTTCCATGGTGCGTTTAGGAAAGGCGTTCGAGGACCACGGCGCCACCTTGGCCGCCGCCGATGCAGAGGGTGGCCAATCCCAGTTCGGAATCCGAGGCCTGAAGTTCGTGGGCCAGCGTCAACAGCAAACGCGTGCCGGTCATGCCGACGGGATGTCCGAGGGCGATGGCACCACCATTGATGTTGAGTTTGGCAGGATCAAGTTCGCCGACTGCGGTATCGCGGTCGAGATGCTTCTTGGCGAAGCCCGCTGAGGCGAAGGCCTTGCCGCAAGCCAAGACTTGTGCGGCGAAGGCTTCATTGAGTTCCACCGCTCCCATGTCGGAGAGTTCCGCGCCAGCCGCCTTCAAGGCGAGATTGCTCGAGAACACCGGCCCCAATCCCATACGCGACGGATCCAGTCCAGCCCATGCGAAACTGCGAATCGCAGCCATCGGTTTCAAGCCCAACTCCGCAGCGCGTTTGTCTGTGGTGAGAATCAATCCAGCTGCCGCATCCGTGATGCCGCAGGAGTTACCCACCGTGACGATGCCGTCGGGCTTTTCGAAGTAGGGCTTGAGCTTGGCGAGCTTTTCGGGAGCCATGTCGTCGCGGATGCCATCATCCGTACGCAAGGAGCTGGCACCCTTCTTGGCTCCGAGTGGCATCACCGGCAGGATCTCGCGTTCGAAACGACCGCGGTCGCGGGCTTCGCGGGCACGTCGGTGGGAGAGGAGGGCGAAGGCATCGCATTCCTCTCTGGTGAGGCCGAAATCGCGCACCAAGAGTTCGGCGGTGCGTCCCATGATGAGGCCGGTGGTGGGATCGGTCAGCCCTTCCATCAGGGCGATCCGCGGCTTCAGGAAGGAGGGGCGGAAACGCGCCAGAGTGCTCAATCGCTGCCCCATGGACCGTGCCTTCATCAGGTCGGCGAACAGGTCCGTCATCTTTTGGCCGAAGATAAGGGGATAGGAACTCATCACCTCTACGCCGAGGCAAAGGTAGGTGTCGCCCATCCCGGCCAGGATGTTGGACGCTGCCGACGTCACCGCCTCGATGCCACTTGCACAGTTACGGGCCACCGTGCGAGCGGGGATGGGTTGTGGAATGCCAGCCCGCAGGGCGATGACGCGGGCGATATTGGCCTGATCGAAGGGGGGGCCGGCGCATCCGGCTACGACCTCATCGAGCTCGGCAGGGTCGACTCCGGCGCGGGCGAGCATCTCGCGGGCTACCAGGGAGCCAAGGTGCCCAGCATCCTCCTTGGCGAAGGCACCCCCGGCGCGAGCCATGGGCGTGCGGAGGCCTGCGGCCAGAACAAGCCGTGGGCGGTCGTCGGAAGCGGCGAAGGTGATCATTTCCTTGATTTCTCGGTTAACGACGTTAACTTTACAGTGTAAACCTTAGAGAATCCAGCGGAATTCCTCATGGCACGCAACGGCGACCTCAGACGACAAATCCTCGAACAGGCACGTAGCCTCCTGCTCGCGCAGGGTTACGCGCAGGTTTCGATGCGCAAGATCGCCACGGCGGTCGGATGCACTCCCACCAGCATCTACCTCTATTTCGACAGCAAAGATGCCCTGTTCCACTCCTTAATCGAAGAAGGCATGGATCGGCTGCATGAGCAGCTGGCCACCGTGGTGCAACGCTTCCCCGAACCCGAGGAACAATTCCGGCGCTTGTGCCGCTCCTACCTGGAGTTCGGCCTCGAGAACCCTGAGTTCTACGAGATCATGTTCCTGCTCCATCCCGAGCAGATGCAGCGTTATCCGACCGATAAATACAGGCGCGCCCGACGCAACCTGCAACTCTTCGCCGACACCATGGCCAAAGCCCGCGGCACCGACCCGGACTTTGATCCCATCCTCGGCGCCACGGTGATCTGGAGTTCGCTCCACGGCGCCATTTCCTTGCACCTCGCCAAGCGGGTCGACGTCAGCCTTTCGACACCCGCCTTCATCGATCAAGTCGTTGAGCACTCCGTGCAGATGCTCCAAGCCCACCGATCCTGATGTTCTTCCTCCTCCTACTCGCCGGCTTCCTCGCGCTCGGCTTCTTTTCTGTTCCACTCATCGGATGGACGGCGTGGTTCGCGGTCTATCTGCTTCTGGTCGGTGCCCCGATGTGGGTCTGGATCGTTTGTGCGATTCCTGCCGTAGTCTTCAACTGGCACGCTCTACGCGTGCGCTTGGTGAGTACTCCGGTCATGCGTTTCTTGAAGAAGGCAGGCATCCTGCCGGTGATCTCCAAGACCGAACGCGAAGCACTGGATGCTGGCACCGTTTGGTTCGAAGGCGAACTGTTCAGTGGCCAGCCTGATTTCGCGCGCTTGTTGGAAGAGGGTTATCCCGATCTCAACGCTGAGGAGCGCGCCTTCTTGGATGGACCTTGCGAGGAGGTCTGTGCACTGGTTGACGATTGGATGGTCTTCCAGAAGCGCGACCTGCCACCCGAGGCTTGGGCCTTCCTGCAGGAGAAGGGCTTCTTCGGCATGATCATCCCGAAGCGTTACGGCGGCATGGAGTTCAGCGCCACGGCAGTCAGTGCCGTGATCAAGAAGTTGAGCTCGCGCTCGATTCCACTCGGCATCACGGCGATGTTGCCGAACTCGCTCGGTCCGGCCGAACTGCTGATGCACTACGGCACCGACGAACAAAAGGATCGCCTGTTGCCGCGTCTGGCTGCGGGTAAGGAAGTCCCATGCTTCGCGTTGACCGAACCGCATGCCGGCAGTGATGCCGGCGGCATTCGCGCCAATGGTGTGGTGTTCGAAGAAGACGGTGCGCTGAAGATCCGCCTCAACATGGAGAAGCGCTACATCACCTTGGCGTCGCGTTCGACCATGTTGGGATTGGCCTTCAAGTTGGCAGACCCAGAGAACCTGCTGCGTCGGGGTACGGATTTGGGCATTTGCTGTGCTCTAGTGCCGTCGGACACGCCAGGATTGTCGCTGGGACGCCAACACGATCCACTCAATGTGCCTTTCTTCAACTGCCCGTTTGAGGGCAAGGATGTGGTGATTGGCGTCGATGAGTTGGTCGGTGGACCGGCGCGCGTCGGACAAGGATGGCGCATGTTGATGGAACAGTTGGCGGCAGGGCGCGGCATCATGCTGCCGGCACAGGCCACGGCTGGAACCCAGGCGGCTGCACGGATTACGGGTGCATACACGGTGGTGCGTCAGCAGTTCGGGATGTCGATCGGCAAGTTCGAAGGCATCGAAGAACCGATGGCACGCATCGGCGGTATGGCTTACACGCTAGAGGCGGCACGTCGCTTCACTTGTGGTGGTTTGGATGGGGGCGCCAAGCCTGCTGTGACCTCGGCCATCGCCAAGTACAACTTCACCGAGACCATGCGCTCCTCGGTCAATGATGCGATGGACATCCTCGGCGGTGCCGGCATCTCGCGCGGCCCGCGCAACCTCCTGGCGCATCCCTACTTCGCCGCACCGATCTCGATCACCGTGGAGGGTGCCAACATCCTCACGCGGACGTTGATGATCTTCGGCCAAGGCGCAATCCGTTGTCATCCATTCGCCGAGAACGAGATCTCCGCGCTGGAGAAAGGCGATGTCAAAGGTTTCGACTTTGCCTTCTTCGGACACATCGGTCATGTGGTGCGCAACTTTTCGCGCTCGATCGTGCTGTCCTTGACCCGCGGTCACGCCGCCAGCATGCCGATCGAAGGTGTGATGCGCCGCGATTTCCAGAAGGTCTCTTGGGCTTCCGCACGCTTCGCCATCCTTGCCGACATCGCCATGGGCAGCCTCGGCGGTGATCTCAAGCGCAAGGAGATCCTCACCGGTCGTTTCTCCGACGTCTTCTCCTGGATGTACCTCGCCTCTGCGATCATGCGTCGCTACCAAGAGGAAGGCCGCACCAAGGAGGACTATCCGCTTTACCGCTGGTCGATGGATTACGCGCTCGGTCAGATGCAGGAAGCCTTTGATGGCATCTATCGCAACTTCGACGCACCTGGCCTCGGCTGGTTGTTCCGCGGACCGCTGGCCTTCTGGTCGCGCATCAACCCCATCGGCAGCGCCCCGCGCGACGTCGACGGCCAACGCATCGCGCGCATCCTGCAGACGCCAGGTGCCCAGCGTGATCGTCTCACCGAAGGTCTCTACCTGCCCACCGATGCTGAAGAGGCCATGGGGCGCCTAGAGCGTGCCTTCCTCGCTTGCGTCGCTGCCGATCAGGTGATGGCCAAGATCAAGAAGGGCATTCGGGCGAAGAAATTGCCGCGTCAAAAGCCCATGACCCTGCTCGAGGAAGCCGTCGCCGCCGACGTCATCACCAGCGAAGACGTTGCCATCGTGCAGCGTGCGGAGGAGCTGCGTGATGATGCGATTCAGGTCGACAGCTTTTCCGAGGAGGAATACCTTGCGACCGCACTCGGCGGTGGGTGGGATAAGGGCTGAGCCGACAGCCCCCCGACCATGGAAACCCGGAGCTACGCGCCTTTCTACCCGCACCCGCTGCTGCGTGATCGTCATGTGATGACGATCGCGGGGTCGAAGCTGCCGCGTCCGCTCGGTCCCTTCCTCGATCTAGGCGAAGATTTCTGGCTTCCGGTCGACGCGCAGACCTCGGTGCGCGTCGAGATGCATTGGCAGCGGGATCACACCGCGCCAGTGATGATCCTGGTCCACGGTCTGAGTGGAAGTTCACGTTCGCCTTACATGAGTGGCACGGCGCAGAAGGCCTTCCTGCGCGGTTGGTCAGTGTTGCGTCTGAACATTCGCAACTGCGGCGATACCGCGCACCAAACCCCGACCCTTTACAACGCGGCCCTCACCGAGGATCTGCAGGCCTTGGTCGATTGGGTGGTGAAGCATCATCCAGCCAGCCCGATTGCGCTTGCCGGCTATTCGCTTGGCGGATCGATCCTGCTGCATACGGTGGCGAGTTGGGGCAGCCATCCGCCGGAAAAGGTGGTGGGGCTTTGCGCGGTCTCGACCCCCCTGAACCTGGTGAGCACCTCGCGTCAGCTCCATACTGGATTCATGAACCGCTTCTACATGAAGCTGTTCCTCGATGGCTTCGTCAAAGCGATGCGAAGGAAGTCGGCGGAGTATCCCGAGCTGTATCCCTACGATGCGGCTGCGGGCTATAAGGATTTCTACACCTTCGACGATCAATGGACCGCCCCGGCCTTCGGTTTCGATGGCGCCAATGATTACTACAACAAGGCCAGCGCTTACCGCGTGCTGGATCAGGTGCAGGTGCCCGGCCTGATCATCCACGCCGAAGACGATCCCTTGGTGCCTTACAACGAGTTGTCCCTTCAGGCGATCGAGTCGAATCCGAAACTACGTCTGTTGATGACCAAGTACGGGGGCCACAATGCCTTCTTCGCTGCCGAAGCCGCCCAAAGCGAGCATTGGCAAGACACCGATCGTTGGTGGGCGGAAAACCGCGTGGTCGAATACTTCACGGGCCTGCTGTTGAAGCAAGGCGTGGAGTTGACCGGTGGCGAGGCCTAAGCGCTTCCACCAAAAGAACAGGCGGGGTCCGGCATCACCGGACCCCGCCTGTTGCGTGAAGCCGTAGCTTTACCAGATCTCTGCGCGCTCCGAAGCCTCACGCACCATCGGTGCTGATTCATCGAGGCGGAAGGCGTCGGCGAATTGAGGTAGGTTGCTCAGTGGGCCATTGGCGCGGAAGTGGTTCGGTGCATGCTCATCGGTGAGGACTTGCATCTTCAGGTGTTCGTCGCGGAAGTTCTCGCGCCAGGAACGCGCCCATGCCGTGAAGAACTGCTGGTTCGGCGTGAGGCCATCGACGATCGGCTGTAGTTCCATGGAGCCACGCTTCTGGAAGGCGAGGTAAGCCATCTGCAGGCCACCGAGGTCGGCGATGTTCTCACCCAGGGTGAGCTCACCGTTCACGTAGAGATCAGGAAGGGCGGCGTAGTTGTTGAACTGCTCGACCAACACGGAGGCGCGGCGATCGAACTCTTGGCGGTCGGCATCCGTCCACCAGTTGACGAGGTTGCCTTCGGCATCGAACTGGCTGCCCATGTCGTCGAAGCCGTGCGTGATCTCATGACCGATGATGGCACCCATCGAACCGTAGTTCTGCGCCAGCGTCTGTTCGGTGCCGAAGAAAGGCGGCTGCAGGATGGCGGCTGGGAAAACGATCTCGTTGCCGAGAGGGTTGTAGTAGGCATTCACCGTCTGCGGCGACATACCCCATTCGGTCTTGTCGACCGGCTTGCCGATCTTGGCCAGCTGGAAACGGTTGTTGAAGATGGATGCAGCGAACTGATTCTCCACCCAAGAGTTGCCCTCCAGCACCAAGCCGGAGTAATCACGCCACTTGTCGGGATAACCAATCTTGACGGTGAAGGAATCGAGCTTCTCCAGAGCCTTGGCTTTGGTCTCCGCAGTCATCCACGGCAGTTCGGCCAGGCGCACGCGGTAGGCATCGAGCAGGTCGGCGACCATGGTCTGCGCGAGCTTCTTGGCCTCTGGGCTGAAGGTGCGTTGGACGAAGGCGCGACCGAGGGCGTCGCCCATGTTGCGGTTGACGGAGCCGAGGACGCGTTCCCAACGTTCGCGGTTGACCTCGGTGCCGGAGAGCTTGCGGCTATAGAAGTCGAAGTCTTCCTCCACGAAAGCACTCGCAAGGTAGGGTGCGCTGCGGGTGATCAAGTGCCAACGCAGATAGTCGCGCCAGCTTTCCAGAGACTGATCCGAGAGCAGGTTGTTGAGGCTCTTGAAGTAGCGCGGGCCGATGGTGTTGATCATCTCCGGCTGCTCCAGACCCATCGAGCGGAAGTAGGTATCCCAGTGGAATGCAGGGGTGAGTTCCTGCGCGAGTTCCGAAGACAGGATCTTGTTGGAGAGGACCTGGGGATCGCGGTACTCCAGGGCAGCAAGCGTGTCTTGCGCAATCGCCAGCTCGAGGGTGTAGACGCGACCAGCAGCGGCATCGGCTTCCGCGGGGGAGGCACCAGCCAGTGCGAACATGCGGCCCATATGCGCGAGGTACTGCGCGCGCAATTCAGCCGAGGCCTCGTCTTCACGGAAGTAGTAATCCCGCTCCGGCAAACCCAAGCCACCTGGCGACAGCCAAGTGATGGTCATGGTGGAATCTTCCAGGTCACCCTCGGCACCGAGGCCGAAGAGCACATCCACATTGATCATGTGCAGGTCACTGACGACTTCAGCCAAGGTCTCTGCGTCGGAAATCGCATCGATGCGATCGAGATACCAACGGATGCCCTCGATGCCTTGCGCTTCGATCTTGGCCTCGTTCATGCCCGAAGCCCAAAGGGTGCCGAGCTGACGCGTGAGTTGATCCGCGGAATCGTCGAGGTAACGCGCGCCGGCATCCTGGAGGATCTCATGGAGCACCGCCTTGTTGCCCTCATTGATCTCGTGGAATACGCCCCACGAGCCATAAGCCGCAGGTACCGGATTGGCCTTTATCCAATCATGATTGACGTGCACATAGAAGTCGGTTGCTTCCGGACTTTCGGCACGGGTCGTTGGGGAGGCACAGGCGCCGCCGAGCAGCAGCGCAAGGGGGAGCCAGAGTTTGAGGTTCCGTCGCATGAGGACGGGATTTTACAGGCGTACGCTGCGGTCGGGTGGACCGATCAGGGCACGTCCACGCTGGCAACATTGCCGATGCGCGTTGCAGCACCTCGTCCAGCCGCCGCACCGGTGAAATACACCGTAGTCCCGAGCCAAGCGGGATTGGCAGGCTGCACGAGCTCCAGCACTCCGGTCGTTCCGACGGGGCCTTGGTGCAGGATGACGGCGGTGGCTTGGTCGATGCCGAGCAGACCGAAGGGCGTCTGGATGGAGGCCGGGGTCAAGGACCAAGCCAATACGACGCGGCCATGCAGGCGTCCGGCGATGCCCACCGTGGTGGTCGCCGAAACCGCATCATGCTCCGCCCAAATCACGGGCGTGTAGTTACGGCATTCATATTCGACCGGCTCCGCTGCAATGCCGCCGCCGAAGAGGTCGTCGTGCAGCTCGGTTGCGTCTTGCATCTCGATGCGCAACAAACCGGTCACCAATAGGCGGTGCATGCGTGCTTGTTCCGCACCAGGCATCGGCTCGTTGTCGGGCGGATCGTCTAGGGGGCCACCATGCCCCATGCCGAGGACCTTCCAATAGACATTGCGCTGCGTGTTGTAGGCAATCTCGACCCAATCATGCACCTCGCGCGGGATGACCACGCCATCCTCGGCGCCGGCAATGTAATAAGCCTGCCCCGTGAACTGACGCATCGCCGCTTCACCTACAGAGTTGTCCGCAGCTTGCATGCCGATCACGGTGGTCACGCGTGGCTCGATGCCGACCAGTTCGGACAAGGTGCCGCCACCCATGGAATGTCCGACTGCCGACCAATCCGCGCCTACCTGCACCATGCCGCTGAGCCAGGAGATGGGATCCTGCGAACTCGTTTCCGCCCAATGCAACAGTGCACGACTATCCCGTGCATAACTCGCCGTGTTCGGCAAGAAGCCACGGTTCGTATCCGTGCTCACGACCACGAAGCCCCAACTCGCGATGTGACTGCTCAAGTCATCCAAACCCGATGCCGATCCCAGCCAACCATGCATCATGTTGACCAAAGGAAATGGACCTCCACTTGGATCTGCCGCGGTGTCTTCTCCACTCAAGGTCGCTGGGTAGTAGATCCGGACCTTGATGTTGCCCTGGCTACTGAACTGGTCGACCACCGTGAGGTCGCGCCATCCGACGTTTTCCGGACCGGGTGACTCGATGGCCTGGGGGGCAGGGGCCAGGAGGGGCAAAATGCTCAACAGAGGGGACAAAAGCATGACTCAAGTCTACCCCAGAATGTCGATAAAGTGGGGTATGGACCGCTCTTACACCTGGCTCCTGGAGGAGATGATGGCTTTCCCGAAAGATGTCGCTGGCCTTCAGGTGGCCCCGAATGTCGGGCCCGGGGAGATCCGAGAGCACCTTAAGGACCACTTCGACCTCGATGGGGGCATGGAGCTGCCGGAAGCCCTGCAGGAAGTCGGCAGCATGATGCGACGTTGGATCACCCACGTGACCCATCCGCGCTACTTCGGCAACTTCAATCCCAGCGTGACCGAAGCGGGCGTGATGGGGGAAGCTTTGGCCGGACTCTACAACCCACAGCTCGCGGTGTGGTCGCATGCACCGGTGGCCGTGGAGATCGAGAAGTTCACCTTGGACTTCCTGATGCGTCGGGTGGGTTTCGATCCGGAACATGCCACGGCACATTTCACCAGCGGTGGTGCCGAAGCCAATCACACCGCCATCATCAGCGCACTTACTCAATGCTTCCCGGACTACGGGGATAAGGGCATCGCCAGCTTGGAGAAGCAGCCGCGGATGTACGTCTCGGCGGGTGCGCATGACAGTTACCACAAGATCGCGCATGCCACGGGGATGGGGCGCGATGCCGTCCGCGTGGTGCCGACGGATGAGTATCTGCAGATGGACATCAATGCCTTGCGTCAAGCCATCCGTGAGGACCGCGCCCATGGATTCATGCCTTTCCTGGTCGTCGCGACGGCCGGCACCACTTCAGCCGGTGTGGTGGATCCACTGAAACATGTGGTCGCGATTTGTCGCGCGCAGAGTTTGTGGATGCACACCGATGCCGCTTGGGGTGGGGCGGTCCTGCTCTCCGAAAAGTTGCACTCCCTGCTCGACGGCATCCAATACTCCGACTCCGTCACCTTCGATGCGCATAAGTACATGTCGGTCCCGATGGGTGCAGGCATGTTCTTCTGCCGTCATCCGGAACCGGTGCGCCGCGCCTTCCAAATCAGTACGGCCTACATGCCGGTGTCGACGGAAGGTACGGAGGATCCCTATGCGACCAGCATGCAATGGTCGCGCCGAGCGATTGGCTTGAAGGTGTTTTTGAGCCTGGCCCATCAGGGGCGCGATGGGTACGCCAAGCTCATCGAGCATCAAGCCGATTTGGGCGAGCAGCTGCGCGATCGGCTGCGCGACGCGGGTTATCTGATCGAAAACCAGACTCTGCTACCGGTGGTGTGTTTTTCCCACCCCCGCTGGGAAGGCCGCATCGACGCCATGACCGCCGTCGTGAATCAGCTCAAAGCCAGCGGTGATTTCTGGCTTTCTACGATTTTCCTTTCCAATGGTCGGCCTGCGGTGCGCGCCTGCATCACTTCTTTCCGCAGTACTGAGGCTGATTTGGAGGCGTTGGTGGCGGCGTTGGATGCTGAGGAGCCCGTTTAGCCCACTCTGGCTTCAAGTAAGACACGGAAACGGTCGATAAGGGAGGGACCCAAGCAACTCCTTTATGCCCTCTACCCTCAACCGCCAGGTTTACCTGGATTACTTACGTGCCAGCCTTCGGGATGGCCTCGTCGCGGAGGAGGAGTGCCGCGTCTTTGGAGAACGGTTGGCCAAGGAAGGGCAGGACGCCTTGCGTCTGCAGCAATTGCATCTTGATGCCCTCGCGGAATTGGTCCGGGATACTCCCGATGCCGCCGCAGCTGCGCGCTTGGAACAGCAAGCGAGCTTGGTGTTGTCGCACACGCTTTTGGCCTTCGCTGATCACTTGCAGAAGGATTGGCATGCCGTTTTGGGCGATGATCCGCAGGCACGGCTCGACCTCATTCTTGAGGCCGCGGAGTTGGGTACGTGGAGTTGGAATCTCCACACGCGCCGTCTCTTCGCCGACGACCGCTTCCATGACATGCATGGTGGTCAGTATCGCGGACAAGTGATCGACCGCGATGATTATCTGCGTCGGGTACACCCCGGCGATGTGGAGCGCGTGACCAAGGCAACTTTCGCCTTGCTGGTGGACGACGCCCCTTTCGACGTTCTCTATCGCGTGTTGCTCGATGAAGGCGAAGTGCGTCATATTCGCACCCAAGCATCCCTTGCTCGGGACGAGAAGGGTGTGCCGCTGCGCATGTTCGGAGTCTGCTTGGACATCACTGAAAGCCACCGTGCGCAACGGGAGCTTGAGGAACTGTCGCGCCGGGACCCACTCACCGGAGTGTTGAACCGCCGTGGCCTGACTTCCTCCCTTGAGGTCGAAGTCGACCGCCGACGTCGTTCCGGTACCGAGATGCAGGCCTTGTTCTTGGACCTCGACGATTTCAAGAAGATCAATGATGTCTACGGACACAGCATCGGCGATGAAGTGCTGATGTCGGTGTCGCGCTTGATTCGCGAAACGGTGCGTGCATCGGACCATGTCGCGCGCATCGGTGGTGATGAATTCCTCATCATCCTGCCCAACACCAACCGCGAGGAAGCGCGGCCGGTGGCGGACAAGATTCATAAGGCGGTCAGCGGTTCGGTCATCACCGAGCAGTTCCCGCACCTGCGCATCGGTTCCAGTCTCGGCATGGTTTCGGCCGCGCGCGAGGATGAGATGGTGCAGGATCTCCTGGTGCGAACGGAACGCGCGCTGCACAGCGCCAAGCGTTACGGCAAGGGCCAGGTCTTTCATGAGAACAACCTGTTCCGTGGAACCGAAGAAAAGGCACGCAGCTTCACCGAGATTCTCGAGGATCTGCATGACCCTTCGACCTACTTCGCGGTCAAGCAGAAGCTCGTGCGCGTCGACAACCTCGAGGTCTGCGGTTTTGAATTCCTGACCCGCAGTCATTGCAGCGCCCTGCGTAGCCCAGAGGATTTCCTCCGCTTCGCGATGGATGCTGGCATCGCCAACGTCGTCGACTTGCATGCTTTCGCGACCTGCAGCGAAGCCTCGTTCTCGATCGATCCTGCACTGCAGTGTCATCTGAACTTGTTGCCCTCCACTTTGGAAGGCAGCCGCGCCGACGACCTGCTCAAGCACTTGTGCCTCGAAAGGGATCTCAGCAACTATTGCATCGAGATTTCGGAGAAGGAGTCCGTGGGCGATCCCCGCCGTCTTTTGCAGAGCGTCGATGCCCTGCGCGAAGTCGGCATTCGCATCGCGCTCGATGACATCGGCTACGGACATTCCAGTCTCGAAGCCCTGATCCTGCTCGAACCGGAAGTCATCAAGGTCGATCGCGCCTTGGTTTCCGGTATCCACTCCGATGCCGCCCGACGTCGCGCGTTCGAGAGCCTGTTGCGCGTGGTCGGAACCTGGAATGGCGAGGTGGTTGCGGAAGGAGTGGAGTCGCAAGCCGACCTCGACGTCCTCCGTGACCTTCAAGTGCCCTACGCCCAGGGCTTCTTGTTCGGTCAACCGGAGTAACGGCGCGGGTAGAATCCACGTCCGATGACGTGGTCCCGAAGTCGAAACCTGTTGCTCAGTGCGCTCCTGCTCGGTGCCGCGCTGTCGTGCAGTCTGCTGAGTCGCGGACCGCTGTGCGCACATCCCAGTTGCATGGCGCACTTGCAGCTCGGCGCGACCGAGGCTGAAGTGCTTGCCGGCACTTGGGGCGAGGCGGAATGGACCCGCGATCTCTTCTACGGCCCTGTCGGACGCGACCTCACCATCCTGCGTGGTTACAGCTCGATCTCGCCGTTGGCCTTCGAGGATGGCGAGCTTTTGGGTTGGTCGCACCGCTTCGACGCCCGCTCCTTCGAACAAGGCGGCCCCTTACGTTTGCTGGAAGGTCTCGCCAGCGGTGCCAGCCCCAGCGAAGTGCGTCAGGTGATGGGGAAACCCGATCGCATTGCACGTTTCCGTTCCGACGCCGGCGAAGAAGTGCAGATCTGGTCGTGGATCGATGTCGAGATCGCCCTCTGCCTCAGCCGTCATCGTGAGTTCGACGCCCTCGAGGGAGTCGAAAAGCTCGAGCAAGAAGTGATCTTGCGTGGCTATGTCGAAGGCTACAAGGACTTCCGCGCCGAACGCGGCTAAGCCCACCTTCGCCTACTTCACTAACTGCACTTTGCCCCACATGCGCGGGGTGTGCAGGTCGTGTTGATAGTGCGGACTCCAAGCACCTTCCTGACGCGCGAGATTCACGCGGATGGTCGAGCCGGTTTCCGGGGTGGTGGAGAACTTCGGCAACTCGACCGCGGTCCATGGGATCGCGATCTCTGCCCACCAGCCACGGTCGGCATCTCCGGGAGTGTTCAAGGTGCCGGACAAGGCGACCGCGCCCTGGATCCTGCTGGGATGATTCTTCAGGCTGGCTTGCACTTCGCTGCGGAAATGATTCTCGAGCAAGCGGCCGCCGGGTTCGATCGAAACCATCTGATAATCGATGCGCTCTGCATCGCGAGTGATGAAGGCGAGCAAACCATCATCGCCGAGGGAGGACACCGGCTTGCTTTCCAGGTTCGGCTCGATCATCCACACACCCACGTATAGGTAGTGCCGATCCCACATCATCTTGGCCCGCGACTGATACCGCGGGCGCGTGGTGCCACTGCCTTCCAACTCGACGAAATTCGCGGTCCATGGGATGTGCATCCAGGCGCGGTCATCGAGTTTGCCATCGATGGTGGGGGCATCATGGGTGTACTTCGCGGCATAGGTGCGCGGGATATCCCCTGCGAGGTCGAGCACCGGATGATCCGGAGCACTGGAGCAGGCGGGTAGAAACAGGCCGCTCGCAATGAGAGCGGCGGGAAGGAGGCGCGAGGGAGAAGGGATACGCATGGAAACGGCCTTGCAGGCTAGGCTTTCTACGCGCCGCATCCTTGGGGATTGGCTGAAATAGGAAAGAGGCCCACCAGGCCGCAAGGAATTCCCCCCCCTTTGCGACCGGCAGGCCCGGATACCTCCCAGTGCCCTTGCAGGACCGAAACCCAGATCGGTATTTCCTGCTAGGCATGATGTAGACGACACCGACCCCACCTTGACACGACCTTTTTCTGTTTTTTAGCGATTTCCAGGCGAATTCTGGCCCCATGGGAGGGAATAGAGTGGGGGCGGACGCTGTCTCACCTGCCAGACGGAGTTCGAATTCCCCGCTGAATCACTGGCCTTAGGCCCTCGTGACCGACGACAAACACGCTCAAGAGATCTTGAAGCGTTGCCATGATGGCGACGTCGACGCTCTCGGTGTGCTTTTCCAGCAGTTCGGCGATCGGGTTTACCGCCTCTGTCTCAACGTGCTCAGCACCCCGACCGATGCCGAAGATGCAACCCAGGAAGTCTTCCTGCGCATCTTCCAAAAGGCCGGGACTTTCGCTGGGCGAAGCCAGGTCTCGACCTGGATCCACCGCCTCACCGTGAATTACTGCCTCAACCAACTCAAGAGCCGCAAGCGCAGGTCCATGCCCTCGTTGGAGGCCTTGCCGCAGTTGGAACCGGATACCAAGGCGGATGGCAGTGCTCCATTGGAGCAGAAGGAAACGGTCGCGCAGGTGCGGTCGATCCTTGCACGCATGCCTGAAGAGGCACGCACCATCTTCCTTTTGCGCGAGGTGGAAGACCTCAGCTACAAGGAAATCGCGGAGGTCCTCGATCTTCCGCATGGCACCGTGATGTCGCGCCTCGCCCGGGCGCGGGACAAGTTCCGTC
>JBMYYH010000083.1:0-13902 GCA_049609225.1 Planctomycetota bacterium
AAAGAAGGCTCCTAAGCGGGCTGCCAAGAAAGCTCCGAAGAAGGCTGCCAAGAAAGGTGGCAAGAAGTCGAAGGTCCTCGACCTGATCATTTCGAAGAGCCGCACCAAGAACGCTGTCCAGAGCTGCAACGTCTCCGGCGACTTCTACGGTGCCCTCGATGCCTACGTTCGCGAAGCCATCGAAGCTGCAGAGGCACGTGCCTCCGCCAACGGCCGCAAGACCCTGCGTCCGCAGGATCTCTAAGCCAGACGATCCCGTCTACACGAGGCATCTCCTTCACGGGAGGTGCCTCGTCTTTTTTTAGACCAACCGGAACGACAGCGCGCGTTCTTTAGGAAGGGCGTCGAAATGCGGCGGGGCGCAGGTACAGCGGTTCGGCTGCAAGCAGGGCATCGATGCCGGTGCCGTCGGACTGCACGCCTAAGGTGAAGGCGAAATGCAGCAGGTCGACGGCGGAAGGTTGGCAATCTTCCTTGAGGTGTTGTCCATCCGGAGTGAACTTCGGATCACCGAGAACCAGGCCCTGGCCTACCGCAGTGGCGACCTCAGCAACCGGCAACACTTGCGCGGGAGTGAGGGTCTCAAGGTGTTGCGCGCCGCGTCTGTAGCAAGCGTGATAGACCTCTTGGCGATAGGCATCGAGTACCAAGTGCACGGTTTGGCCTTCCTCGGTTGCGGCGAAGGCGGCGGCGTCGAAAGAATGCAGGCCACCGCATGGAATCGCAAGTCCATGGCCGAGCATGATGCCGGCGCTACAGGCGATGCGCAGGCCCGTGTACGAGCCCGGACCCACGCCGACCAGGATGCCGCGTAGATCATGCTTCTCCAGGGAGGCGTCTTGCAGGAGCTGCCCCAGCGCCGTCATGAGACCGCGCCCGCGTTGATCGCTGAAATCGATGCTGACGACCCGCTCCGCATCACCCACCGCGAGGGTGTTGCGTGGGCCCGACAATTCGATGGCAAGCAGCATCAGGCCAGGATGTCGTCGGATTGCACCGCCGACTCCAGCTTGGCCAAGGATTCCTCGACCAAAGATTCCTCAAGGGCTTCGACCATCAAGCGCAGACGCAGCTCGGTACCGGAGAAGCGCACGACGATGCGTCCGCGGTCTCCGAGTTCCTGTTCCAGCGCAATGCATGCAGCATGCAGGTGCTTCAATTCCTCGAGCGGACAACGACGCGTGACCGGAAGGTTCACCAAGCGTTGAGGCAAGTCCGCGTAATCCGCGGCGAAGGAATCCGGTTCAGCACCATCGCGGGCAAGACTCTGGAGCACACGCAGCAAGGTGTACATGCCATCGCCACGGAAGCCATGATCCTCACCGAAGAGGATATGCCCCGACTTCTCACCGCCAAGGTTGAAGCCACCTTCGCGCATCGCCGCTGCGACGTATTTATCGCCGACTTGGGCGCGCAACAAGGTCGCACCGACTGCATCTAAGCAGCGCTCCAAAGCCAGATTACTCATGACCGTGGCGACCACCGTGTCGGCAATCAACTCACCGCGCTTTTGCATCGCGACACCAAGTCCAGCAAGAATGGCATCGCCATCCAGGACCCGTCCTTTGCGGTCGACCAGGATGCCGCGGTCGGCGTCGCCATCCAGGCTCAAGCCGAAGTGGCAATCATGTTCGACGACCTTCGCACCCGCAACTTCAGGGTGCAGTGCACCGCAGCCTTCATTGATGTTGAGGCCATCGGGCTTGTCGTGGATGGTGATGGTCTCAGCGCCGAAGGCGTGCAGCACGCGCGGTGCCAGCTTCGAGGCAGCGCCATTGGCGCAATCGACCAACACGCGCTTGCCGCCCAGGTCCAACTGCGGGAAGGCTTCATTGCGCAACCACGCGATGTAGTCGGACAGCAAGTTCTTGGTCCGACGCGTCTCGCCCGATTCTGCGGCTTGAGGCAGTTCTTCCTCGGCCGTGAGACGCGCTTCGAGCTCCTGCTCCACCCGCTCACTCAATTTGGCGCCATTACGACCCAGCAGCTTGATGCCATTGTCTTCCGCAGGGTTGTGGGATGCGGAAACCACCACACCAGCCTGATAAGGGCCGCTGAAGGTCAGGTAGGCGACGCAAGGCGTTGGGGCGAGGCCGAGCACGTCGACGTCGACGCCGCCTGCGGTGAGGCCTGCAGCGACGGCCGCGACCAGGGTTTCTCCGCTTTCTCTTCCATCGTGACCGATGACCACCTTGGGGCGATCCTCGAGGTCTTCCGGCAGGTCGAGGTGAATTTGGCTAGCGAGGACCAATCCGAGGCGCTCGAGCAGCTCAGGAACCAGTGGATATTCGCCGGCCTTACCGCGGATGCCGTCGGTGCCGAACAGTGCTTGGGAAGTCATGGGGTACGAGTGACTTTGACCGTGGCGGACTTGGGGTCCACTGGTTCGATGATCAGATGTTTGCTGTAAAAAGCGTGTTCGGTAGGGTTGAGACCGAACAAGGCGGCTTCGATCCGCAGATCGACTTCGTCGAGGGAATCTGCAGTAAGCGTATTCATCGGCAGGATGAGGTGAATATGTTCGCGAATCCAGGCACGACTCAGTTCACTCTCCACTTCGACATCAGGCATGCTTACCTGCCATGCGGACGGCACCCAACTGCCGTAGGTCCAAGGGCCTCTGCTCTTCTCATCATCGGCGCTGATGATGATGAGGTCGCTGACTTCCGGCGTCCAACGCTCCGGTTCACGCTCCTTAAGGCGAATCGGCAGTTTCGCGCGGATCATCGGCGGATCCATCTGGATGCCCAAACGCGCGATGTCATCGTGCAAGGAGAGCATGGCGCGGATGTCGGAACGAGCCTCTTCTTCGATGCGCAGTGGGCGCAACAAGGAAGAGTTGAGGAGTTCGGTGCGCCCGGTGCGCACTCCGTCGATCTTGAGCTTCAACTGCTCGATGGCGAACTTGGGGCCGCTCAGGGTGACCTGGCTGGGCTCAAATTCCATCATGTCCGTGCGCGCATCATGCGCGGTGGAAGGAGTGCCCTGGACAGGGACTTCCAAATGACTCAAGACCACCAGGTAATCGTCGAGACGCTCGAAGGTGAGGCTCTGCAGCTGTTGCGCACCCTGCACACCCTTGAGCAGGAAGGCGGCATCGCCCTCACGCATCCAATCGAGCTTGTCCGGCGTGACCTGATACTCGAAGCGGTCCTGATTCGGGTCGGCGTTAAAGACGATGCGAATCGAAGCGGCGCATTGGTTACCGCGGAAATCCGTCAGCTCGGAAGCCGAACCATGCAGGCGGATCGGAATCAACTCGCCTTCTGCAGGCGAAGTCAGGACCCAACCATCCGGTGGGTGGACCAGGAGCTGGAAATCCTCCGGCGTGCGTTCCTCGCTATTGCCGACGACCAGGGAAAGCTGAATTTCCTCGTCGACCGCGATCTGCCCCTCGACCCACGACCAGATCAAGATGGCAATGCCGAGCGCCAACAACTTGCGGCGCCAATCTTCCAGAAAGAAACCGGTCACGCGATTCATGCCTTGGCCTCCACGGGACTGCCTTCCTCTAAGGCTGCCGCGACCTTCGATTCAGCAGTCAGGAGTTCGGCAAGACGTTTCTCAAGTTGATCCGGCACCACTGGTTTATGCAGGACGCCATCCGCAGCCAAGCCAATCTCGCCGGATTCCTCACTGACCACCAGAACCACCGCATCGGTGCGCTCCGACAGGCCGATGGCGGCGCGGTGACGGGTTCCGAGGCGTCGGCCGATGCCAGGGTTGTTGGAAAGCGGGTACACGCAACTGGCGGCAGTGATGCGTTTGCCTTTGACGATCACGCCACCATCGTGCAGCGGTCCACCCTCAAAGAAGATGGTCTCGAGCATGATCGAGGAGATCGGCAGATCCAGGCTGACGGCGCCATCACTGAATGGCTTCAAGGAGACGTCGCGTTCGAAGGCGATCAAGGCGCCGGTACGCAAGGTCGCGAGCCGTTTGGCGGAAGTGGCGATCTTGGCCAGTTCGGTGGGGGCATCGGCGGTGTTGTTGCGCAGGCGCAGCAAGCCACTTTGACCGAAGCGCCCGATGCCATGGCGCAGTTCTTCCTGAAACAGGATGACCACGATCAAGGCGAAGTAAGGCGTGACCTTCTCCAAGATGAACTTGATCACGCTGACGCCACCCGGTGCGAAGCGGTCCAGGATCGCCAGGGCCAACACCATCACGATGGTGAAGGTGAACAAGCCGCGTAACACACCCACGCCGCGGGTGCTGCGGATGAAGCGCAAGATGCCGTAGATCGCTGCGGTCAACAGCAGGATCTCGAATCCGTCGGTGAACTGGAAGACGCTCAGGCCGAAGAACATCAGGACTGCCGTGCCTCCTGCGCGGATGAGGATTGGGAAGGCGCGCCGTTGCCGTTTTGCGGTTGCGGATAGGCGCAGGCAGCCGCGACCTTGCAGGCGTCGACCGCCTTGTGACCGCGATGCAGGCGCAGATACTCCGCTCCCTGTGCGGCGCAAAGAGCTGCAGCGCCGATGGTGCCGCCATCACGCTGTTCTGCCGCTAATCCGGGCAATAGGTCCCCCAAGAAGGATTTGCGCGATGGCCCGGAAAGCAGCGGCAAGCCCAAAGCGCGGAAAGCGCCGAAGTGCTGGATCAGGAGACGCGACTGCACCGCATCCTTCGCGAAGCCGATGCCGGGATCGAGGATCATGCGGTCCGGGTGCATGCCGGCAGCGAGGCCGCGGTGCACCATGACCATCATCTCATCGACGATCTCGCCGAGCAGATGACGATAATGGGTCTGTTGCTGCATGGTGGCGGGGGTGCCGCGCATATGCATCAAGACCGCTTGCGCATCCTGCGCGGCCAACAGTGGGGCCATGGCGGCATCGCCAAGCCCAGAGACATCGTTGATGTACGACGCGCCAACAGCGAGACAGCGTTCGGCGACCTTGGCCGAGCGCGTGTCGATGGACAGCGGGATGTCCAAGGGTTGCAGAGCTTCGATCACCGGCAACAAGCGCTGCAGTTGTTCCTCATCGGAAATCCGCGCCGCACCAGGGCGCGTACTCTCAGCGCCGAGGTCGAGGATGTCGATGCCTTCCGCGCGCAACACCTGCGCGTGATACAGCGGCCCCATGGTGCCACCGCCGAACTGCCCGCCATCACTGAAGGAATCCGGGGTCAGGTTGAGGATGCCGAAGAACTGCGGCGGTGCCGGTTGATGCCGACAAGCCTCCCGCGCGACGGCGATCCGCGCTGCAATCCAGTAGGGGCGGTAGGCCGGATCATCCGGATGCCCTTCCTGGCTCAAAACGGTCGCATCATCGGCAAGTTTGTGCACCTGATAGTGCCCAGACCCATCCGCGAGCTCGCCGATCCAATGGATGCCGAGTTCCTGCAACTGCGCCGTGACCGCCGACGTGCCTGGAGCAGGCGCGCGCCAACGTCCTTCACCCAAAGGCAAGGCATGGTGGGGCAACTCCGCCCATGGAAGCTCAAACGGCTTCGGCATGGAAGGCAGTCTACCAATTCCATCAGCCCCGTCGGGCTATGGAATCGCAGTCGCACGCCCAAGGGAGGACATGGTCCAAACCTTGGCAAAGGGTGCGGATGGATCCCAGACAATGCCGCGGAAGTAAAGCTCCTGGCCAATGAGGGCGGGATGATTCGGCAAAGAAATCTGGATGCTTCCACCTCCCTGCCCATCGAGAGCCGTTAGAAATAGTTGCGAACGGCTCCAATCGAGTAATGGGCTGTGCCAAAGATTGGAAGGCCAGCTGTCAACTTCCAAGCCACGATTGCCTTCAAAGTTGGTGGAGCAAACGAGAACAAGAGGCATACCCCCAGCAGAGGGAAGGTCGAAATTGACGGGGTTTGAGGTGCCCAGGCTCAGCATAGTTGGAAGATCGATGGTCGGGGGTGCAAGGATTGCAATCCCAGTTGTGAGGTTTGGCCAATGACCGCCAGGGTCAGTGCTGGGTGTATAAACCTGAACACCAATCTCGTTGTAGCCATCTCGGTCGATATCTCCGAGAAGACAGACTTCAAGGTTGTTCACGTCGAATGCATCGGTACTCCAAGGGGATAGGCTTGGTGGAGTATGAATAAGCCCGATTGCTTGACCAGTTGCAGCATCAATCCTTACCAGGGCAAATTGCAAATTACCTGTGCCTGGGATTGAATAGCGAATTCGTGCCAAGAGTTCTCCCCCATCATTTCGAAGAAAGAAAAGTGGATTATCGAAGAACGCTGCGAAAGCACCTGCCGGGAGAAGGCTAAGGACAGATGCCATTGGGAGGGTCCATAGGGTCAATCCTGAGTTCCCATCAACACAATAGACTCGGTCCAAATTCGCTGTCGAGAAAATATCCCATCGTGAATCACCACTAACGTCTGGCCCCACAATCCCCGGGTCGAACCATCCTGAAGGTGTGATCGAATCCCAAATTGTGGTTCCGTCAACACCGGAGAGGGCAATTACCTGCCGATTTGGCGAAAGGTGAGGCGGGGGGCTATGTACGAATCCTGCAGGTAGGTCAGGGATTCCGTCCCCATCCAGGTCAGGAAATCCATGCTTCGGGCTTGGAGTAATGGGAGCGAGGTAGTTTGCATCCACGAGGTACCTTCTCCAAGAGATGGATCTTGACCTTCCATGGATGCTCAAAGCGTAGGAAGCCGAAATCCCTGGAGCATCTGCGAGGCAAAAGACGTCGTCGAACCCATCGGAATCCAGATCCCCCGCATTCCAGATGGCTTCCCAATTGGATTGAGGCAAGTCGCCAGCCAATGGAGGTGGAATGGAAATCGAAGTAAGTAGCCTACCGCTAGGAAAGGTGCGAAATTCTAGCTCTTGTCCATTCCGGGTGACTGATTCCACTCCGTATGGCGTTTGCAACAATGCCATTCCTGGATTCCACCACTTACTTTGAACCCCATCTATTCCAGTCGTAGTGTTCTGGAATTCGATAGTCGGTCCGCCAAGGCCTGCAGCGAGTCGCTGAGTCAGGACATGAGAGGACGCGCTCAGGTGCGAGCCAAAAAAAACATGAGTCGCTTTTTCATCCGAAGTGATTTGCCCTAATGGAAGGCCTGTTGACCACCCATACGCATCGTTCGATGTTGAAACTTCTGGAGCGAGGAAATCCCGGACAGTCCATTCCTGCTGAAGAGAAATGCCATGCAAGGAATGTGTAGTACTCATGGCCACAATGGCCATGAGTACGGAAGTCTTCAAGATGTCTGGAGGATGGATCAAAGCTCTTCTGCTCCTTTGTCAAAGTCCGATAATGGGTCAGTCCTAGTGTCACCTAAATAGTCAATAAGAGTTTCTGGGGCGGCGACGTTTTGAAATCCTAGGCCGGCATCCACGATACTCGGATTGCCCGTAGCCGAGAGAAAGAATTGATTCGGGAGCCTGTCGGTGAGGGAAATGGGGCCGACGTAACAAGGCGAGTCTGTGGTGGATGCGGGGAACGCAGGTAGGCCAGAAAAGGTAGCTCTTCGGATTCCTCCCACTGCAATTCGTGAGGGTGCGGCAAAAGTACCGCTGACTGCGGAAATTGAGTCGGATTCCAGAGCTGGTCCGAAATCAAGGCCAATGGTTCCCCTGTCAAAGATCGTATTAACCAATTCAGTGGCTGTTTCCCAGCCATTCGTCGGGTTTTGCCAGTGGTAGGCTCCGCTCCCCCCTGGCTGAAGAAATTCAATACTGTATGGGGCAGAGGCTCCACCATTAGCAGCAAGCGTGCATTGATGGATGGGAGTCAAGATGACACCGCCACTAACTCCAGAAACTGGGTTAGAAAAATCGCCCACAAACCCGCCGAGTGGATTGTTCCAAATAAACGAGTTCGAAATTCGGCAATATACGAAATCATATCCCCCTTCACCCGAATAGGCTCTGATTCCACGTTCCCCATTATTACTTACCGCGCAGCGGTCAATCACACCCTGTCCATAGGGAACAGTTGCTCCCATTGAGCCTTCAAGAAGAACAGGGAAGGCACTGAAGGATGACATGGTTCCGCCAACTATTCCATCTTGAATGTGGCCGCTAATTGGTGTGTCTACTCCACTTTCAAGTTCGATGCCATTCCCTAAATTCCCTGCAACAACGCACCGACGCATTGCGAGAGGCATTCCTAGTTCGAGCGCCCTCTCTCTTTGGTCTGTGCCTGAACTTCTTAAAATCACGCCACTTCCCGTGTTGTCGTGAATATAAGAGTCGGCTGCGCTTAACCCCATATATCCCTCTAGGTTGTATAGGTGAACTCCAGAATGAAAATGTTCACCAGGAACATGTCCAACAAGATCTCCAGTGCCCGAAACCTCTGTTTTGCCCCGAAGGATGATTTGACCGCGAGTATCCACCCTGGCAGTGCCATAGATTCCAGCTTCGACGAACCTACTCAATGAAGCCCCCGTAACTGACACAATCGTTTCTGAACGAATGGTTGGGTCAGTGCCTTTATTATCGGAATGAAGCGCGGAATAAATTCCGATGTCCCATCCATCAGCTGATGGTGTGGCGCCACCTTCTAGAATCCCACCATTGACATCTAGGGTCACGAGGGAGTGGTCAAAACCAACCGGGTCTTGACCGAATGCATAGACTTCGATTAATCGTGAAAATCCTTGTAGAGAAGTCCTTTGTAGGTCGTTGGCTTCAGACAAAAATGCTGGCTTAGACAGGTTTGAAAAAGTGCCTGTTACCGTAAGGTTATTCACTTCAGCTGCAACGACTGGAGGACTTCCCACATCCTGAACGGCTCGGAAGCGTAATCCGATTCCGGTAGGAGTGAGGAGGGGCCCATTTGCCGCTGTAATGACAGAGTCTACAATTCTGCAATTCCTGATTTCAACGGCGAGATCTGCTCCATCTGATCCAATGCACGAAAAATTCACTCCGGATCCACCCAATGTAACTCCTCGCAAAACCGCCACTTTTGTGGTTCCTGCAGCGTCCATAGATACTCCTGTAGATCCACCATGAATATTCATTCTGGCGATTACAGTTGGAGTGGTTGCAGAACCTCCGCTTATTTCAAAAATTGCAGTTGGAACCGAGCCGCTTGTGGGCCAAATATATACGGGGACCGCATCCGCGGGACCAATGGAAACGCCAGGAGGTAAAACAATCGGGAAGACTTCGGCAATTCCACCAGGAGAAAAATAGTTAGTGTCCGAGTAGGCCACCGGTAGATTCAATGTCGAATCGTGTAATCCCTGGACCAGGATGGTGTCTCCAGAGGAGGCTGCGCCGGCAGCTAACGTAATAGATCCATACGTTCCAACAACGGAACCTGAGCTGTCTATTACCTTAGCGCTTTGGGCCAGGAGGGGGGGGCAAAGGACATTGCCATTGCCATAAGGATAGTCGATGAAAAGGACATACGTATTACTTTATTCCCGTCACCCCTAGGTAACAGAAAAAAAGAAAATACGCTCCTTAATCTACTCAGTTTCGTTCGTCGGCGGTGGCGACACACTCGGACCCTCGGCATGCGGCACCGGCGGCGGCACTTTGCGCTCTTCGCCCGGCATCGGCTCGCCAGCGGGGTGCAAGTCTTCGACCTGCGCTCCCTTGACCAGCTGTTGGAACTCTTCCTTGCTGACGTTCTCGTACTTCAGCAAAGCCTGGGTGACGCGCTCCATCAGCTCCGCATGCTCATCGATGAGCCCCAAGGCGCGCTTGTGCTGCTCATCCAGGATCTCACCAACTTCTTCGTCGATGATCTTGGCAGTGAAGCCACTGTGATCCTTGCCGGTGCCATATTCGGCGCCGAGGAAGCCGTTGTTGCCTTTGGTGCCGAAGTTGACCGGACCCAGCTTGGTGCTCATGCCCCAGTGGGTGATCATGCGACGCGCCAAGTCCGTGGCCCGTTCGATGTCATTCGACGCACCGGTAGTGATGTCTTCGCAGAAACGCTCCTCTGCGACGCGACCGCCATAAAGGGTGCAGATCTCGTCCAACAGACGATTCCGCGACCAGTGCATCCGATCCTTCTCCGGTAGGAACATGGTCGCGCCAAGCGCCATACCACGCGGAATGATGGTGATCTTGTGCACCGGGTCGGTGTTCTCCATGAACGCATTGACCACGGCGTGACCGGCCTCGTGATAGGCGGTGATGATCTTGTCATCCTCCTCCATCACATGGGACTTCTTCTGACGCCCGAAGCGCACCTTGTCGCGGGCTTCCTCGAGGTCTTCCTGAGTCACCCAGAGGTGCTCGCGCATGGCTGCGAGGATCGCGGCCTCGTTGGTGAGGGCAGCGAGCTCGGCGCCGGAGAAACCCGGAGTACCGCGCGCGATCACTTCCAGATCCACGCTTGGATCGATCTTCACTGCACGCGTATGCACGGCGAGGATCTTCTTGCGGCCCTTCACGTCGGGCAGGTCGATCACGATTTCGCGGTCGAAACGACCCGGGCGCATCAAGGCGCTATCCAGGACATCCGGGCGGTTGGTGGCGGCGATCACGATCACGCGATCATCCGAACTGAAGCCATCCATCTCGACCAGGATGGCGTTGAGCGTCTGTTCGCGCTCATCATTGCCCCCGCCCATGCCGGAGCCACGCTTGCGCCCGACGGCATCGATCTCATCCAAGAAGATGATGCATGGAGCTTCCTTACGTGCGCCTTCAAAGAGGTCGCGCACGCGGCTTGCACCCACACCCACGAACATCTCGACGAAGTCGGAACCGCTGATGGAGATGAACGGCACATCGGCCTCACCCGCAATGGCCTTGGCGAGCAAAGTTTTACCGGTTCCCGGAGGGCCCACCAGCATGACGCCACGCGGGATGCGTCCGCCCAAGCGGGTGAACTTATCGGGGAACTTGAGGAACTCGGTGATTTCGGAGACTTCATCGAGCGCTTCTTCGATGCCAGCGACATCGTCAAAGGTGACGCCGGTGCGGTTCTCCTTGTTGTAGACCGTGGCGCGCGACTTGCCGAAACTCAGCAGACCCTGGCCTTGTCCGCGCATTTGGCGCATGAACAGGAACCAGAACAGGATCAGGAACAGCAGGATCGGGCCGAAGCTGACGAGCACCGTGGTCCAACCACTGGTCTGCTCGGTGCTGAGGCCTTCGGCGGTGTCGAAAGTGAGTCCTTCGGCGAGTGGAATCTCGCGCTCCTGGAACACCTTGACCATGGCAGCCACATCGAGCGTGCTGTCATCTCCGGCAGGTCCATCGATCTCGGCATAGTGCGTGCCGGTGACGTCGACGTAATCGAGGAAGAACTGCTGGCGATCGACCGTGCCGGCGTCTGGTTTTTCGGGGTCGCGGAACTCGCGATACTGGACGGGATACCCTTTCAGCGCCGTCAGCGAACCGTCTTCGACCTGGGTGAGCAGACGATCGATTTGAATGGAGTTGGTGCGCAACCGCCCCTTGGCCAAGACCACGCTGACTTCCTTCCACACGGTGCGTGCATCGGGCACCGGCACCACATGCTTCTTTTCTTTGGCATCGGCGCCGACCAGGAAGACGTTGAACGCCTTGTTGGTATCGTCGACCGTGATCCGTTTGACCTGGCCGTTGTAGAGCTTGACCCACAACTGGTCCATGGACATCGGCGGAGTGGGGGAACCACCGCCGAAAAAGGCGAGCATCAGGAGGGCCGCGACGATGAGGAGCACGACCAGGCCGCCGTTGTTGCGCTTCGGGGCCTGTTCGGGATCCTGGTTGGACTCAGGTTGTTCGGGATTCATGAGGTCGAATGGACCGGGTGGGGCGAGCACCTGCTTCAACGAGGTGCCGTGCCCTATTTAGGACCCGAATAGGGCTCCTACCAGGCGTCAACCAGCCTCAATGGGGTGGACGGACGCTCTGCTGGGGCATGATACAGGAAGTGGCGGTGCTAGACTCCCGCCTTCCCGAGCCTCCCAAGCACCCCATGGCCCATCATTCGCTTTACCTGTTCATCCACATTCTGGCGGCATGTGTCATTTTCGGTGGGCATTTGGTGATGTCCTGCATCATCCTGCCGAAGTCCAAGCGGGCCAAGGATCCGGCCGATCTTCTGGCCTTTGAGCGCTCCTTCGAGAAGCTGGCGATTCCCTCCCTGGCGATCCAGGCCGCGACGGGACCCGTGCTGGCGAACCGGTTTTATGGGCCCAGCGAATGGTTCCTGTGGGAAAACGTGGTGCAGGATCACATCGCGAGCAAGCTGATCCTCTTGGTGATCATAATCGCACTGGCCATCAGCATGAAGCTGCGCGTGCATCCACGCTTGAAGAGTGGCGATGTCACGGCGCTGAAGTCGGCGGCGAAGCATATCCATACGGTGACTTTCCTGAGTTTCCTGATGGTGATGCTGGGCACCAGCCTCAATTCGGGCGGGAATTGGTGATAAGGTAGGCCTCTCACCTGGTTTGGCTTTGTTCTTTCACGGCCGCCAGAACCTGAGATGCCTAGGTCATTGAAACCTTACCTACCTGTTGTCGTAATTCTGCTCCTGGTGATGGGAGCATGGATTTGGATGAGTGATCGCGGTGCCGATAAGGGCACGGAGCAAACTCAGGAAAGCACGGAAGCAGTTGTAGAAGCCGGCACCCTGGAAGCAGTCGCGGATGATGCGGTCGACATCCTGGAACGCTCCGACCTGAGAGATCAAGAGGTCGCGAAGCAGCCTGAAACTGTGGAACGCACGGCTCCGAATCCAGCGACCGTGCCGCTGCGGTTGCGCTTTGTCGAAGACGTCACCGGGCAGCCCATTCCCGGATTGAAGATTGAGGGGAGGTCGTCTTTGCGGTCTGATTTTGAGGATGCCGTTTTCTTCCAAGAGGTCACCGATCACGAGGGTTGGCTGGAAGGGGAGATCCTCGTCGGGGAAGTGTTTTACTACTGGGCTCTACGCGATTCGGAGGGCCAGCCCCTTTCGTGGCATGTGCGAGGTGAAGTGGGCCTCACCGCGGGCGAAGTCTTGGAAAAGACGATTACCATGCCCCAACTTTTCGTGATGCATGTCCAAATCGTGAACCCACAAGGACAAGGATTGCCAGGTGCGCAGTTGCAGTACTGGTGCAACACACGCATCGGGAGGGAACACGCTCCCTACGGCATCAATGTGCTGCGGCAAGCCGACGAAAACGGGTTCCTCGACGTCCCGTTCTTCGAGGGTCGGCTGACCATGGCCGCCGAAGTGGAGTCGGATGCCTTTCTGAAGACCGGCTGGCGTAGGCAGGTGGGCGAAGCGCAGCACGGGACTCATTTGGTCCTCGAGATGATTCCCGCACAAACGGTCGATGTGCTTGTTTTGGACGACCATGAGCGACCAGTGGAGGGGGCGCAGTTGTCCGTAGCCTATGCAGGGTTCAGCGGCAAGCAGCCCATCCTTCATCCCTATGACACTCTTTCTGTCGAAACGAATGCGGATGGGCATGGAGTTCTGAGGGTCGATGCAGGATCTGGGGCCGCCTTGACTGTTTCTCACCCCGAATACCATGCTGCGGAACTGGACGTTCCCCCTGATGCTGAACAGCTGATCGTGCATTTGAGTATGGGACCTTCCCTGCACGGTGTAGTCCAAGATGACCAGGGCGCTCCCATTCAAGGCGCCAAAGTCTATGGTTGGTGTGCAGGAATGGGGTTTATGGGAAGACCTAGTCGGATCAGCGAGTGGAAATCGACAGAAACTGATGCCGACGGTCGCTTCGCCATCCCAAGTTTGATCGCAGGGAAGAGGACGCAATGCATGGTCATCGCTTCTGGCTTCGCCTATGGCGAGGCCCAATGGACCGCGCTCCCGGAGCATGAGGTTGTCCTTAGCCTCGAACCCGAAGCGCCCCTCTTCGGTTTTTACCTGGATGCCGAGGGGGTCGGAATCCACAACATCTTGGTCGAAATCCGTGGCACACCGGCCTTCAGCCATAGCGAGAATTGGGGCACCATTTCCTATTACGCCGAGACCTACCGGATTCGCACAGGTGAGGATGGCT
>JBMYYH010000084.1:0-13805 GCA_049609225.1 Planctomycetota bacterium
GTGGTCCGCGACGGCCTATCGATGCCGCATTCTCCGCGTCTGCACGGTGGCGCGCGCGGTGACCTGATGGTCCGCGTTTACGTCGAAGTGCCGACCAAGCTCACGCGCGAGCAGAAGAGCCTGGTCAAGAAACTGCGTGATCTCGAAGAGAAGAAGACTAAGAAAGCAAAGAAGTAAAGGACCATGGCACGCTCCAAGAAGAACAAGGACAAGAAGAAGGAAGCTGCAGCGGAAGAGCCGCAGGTTGCCGTCGAGGAACAGGTGGAAGGCGCTGCGGAAGTGGTCGCGCCCGAGGAGACCGTCGAGTATTGGAAGGACAAGTTCCTCCGTGCGCAGGCGGATATCCAGAACATGCGTCGTCGCATGATGGAGGAAACGGAAGAGCGGGTGCGTTTGCGCCTCGAGGCTCTCCTGAATGATCTCATCCGCGTCAGCGATTACATGGAAGCCGCCATGGGTGCGATTCCGGAGCCGATCAAGAAGGCCGAACAGGCAGATGCCTTCCTGATGGGATTGACCGCGATCCAGCAGGCCTTGGAAGCCGTCATGCTGGGGCATGGCATGACCTTCTTGGCCCCCGCCGAGGGTGATTCTTTCGACCCAGACCTGCATGAAGCGGTCGAAAATGTGGTCGACCCCGCGCTCGACAAGCCGCGCCTGGAACTGCTGAGCCGTGGCTATAAGATGGGCAAGCGCATCCTTCGCCCAGCGAAATTGCGCATTGTGGGGCCGGAAGCCGCTTCGCCAGAGGGCGAAAACGCACCTTCTGACGCCGCTCCAGAGGCTTAGAACCTCTTTTAGGCCCAGCTCGCGGTACCAAAGCCGCCTGGCTGACTATCCCAATCGGCCCCCTTTTCGCCTACGATAAGGGGGTCCCGCACGTTAACTGTTACCGCGATGAACCTTAAGTCTCTCCTTTCCCTTTTCGTCCTGCTGTTCGCCGTCCTCGCGACAGCTCCTGAGGCGCATGCCCAGAAGAACGGCAATAAGTATCGTCCGTGGCCGGCGTACGGTTTCGAGTTCAAGCCACTGAAGGATTGGGCAGATTCCCCGGTCGATGAGAACGGCAAGCGCTTCGGTGTGATCGGTAAGTTCGAAGCGGAGCGGGGTCCCTCGCTGCAGGCGGAGAACAATGAGCGCTTCACCTACAACTGCAGCCTCACGGTCTTGAAGATAGATCCGCAGGCTGCCACCACCGAGTCTTCCAGCGATAGCGGTGGCGGCTTACGCGGGCGCGTGGGCAAGGAAAAGGCTGCCGAGAAGACGGGCAAGGATTACGTCGGGCAACTTTTCGCAGGTGCCTTGCGTAAGGATGAATATGCCTTGGTCGAGCCGGAGCTTGAGACCATCAAGGCAAAGGGCATCGTCGGCGAGCGGGAGATCATCAACACCTTCGCGGTGTTCAACGTCGGCGCCTTGGATGTGGTCTACGATGTCTACACCTTCCGCCTGCCGGACTACAAGGTGATGTTCATCTGGGATTACCCTGCGGACAAGAAGTTGCGCAAGAAATGGAGCAAGGCCGTCGAGAAGTCGATGAAGTCCTTCCGCTTCGACCTGGAAGATGCTGAACCTAGCTCGGTGCGTAAGGTGAACTCGGAAAGTGCTTACGAGGATCTCATCGAGTATCACCGCACGGATGTCGAGCAGACTCCCGGATGGCGGCTGGTCGAATCACCCAGCAAGCAATATCTGATCAAGACCAACAGCGATAACAAGAAGCGCATCACTGAGGTCATCAAGCGCCTTGAAGCTTCGCGTCTGTTGTTCGAAGAGGATTTCCCACCTGCCACTCCGATCACTTCGATCTCGGTGGTGCGGGTTTGCGGTACGGAAAAAGACTTCCACCTCTACGGCAACACCAGCCCCGGCGTGGCTGGTTGGTTCAACCCACGCTCGGAAGAACTGGTGCTCTACTTCGGTGAGGGCAGCAAGGAAAGTGCGCTTTCGGTGGTCACCCACGAAGGATTCCACCAGTACTGTCACTTTCTCTTCAACCGCTCCGCCGCCCACCGCTGGTTCGACGAGGGCCACGGCGATTACTACGGCGCCTGGGAATTGAAGGGTAAGCGCATGGTGCCCAATGAAGACATGAGGGGCGGCCTCGCGCGTCTTCCGGAAATCAAGAAAATGATCCGCGAAGGCACCTACAAGCCAATGCGTAGGCACGTGCGGTTCTCGCACCGCGAATGGCAAAGCCAAGGCCCCAGCAACGTGAGTTGCTATGCCCAATCCTTCTCTTTGATCTACTTCCTGCGCGAAGGCGCGCGTGGCAAGGTCAAGAAGAAGTACTGGAAGGAAGAGTACGCAGACATCATCCCGAGCTACATCCGTCACTTGGATGATGGTTTCCGCACCGCCTACGAGGAGATCAAGGAGCAGGCCGAAGAGGAACTGCAGGCGCTTATCGATGCGGAAGCGGAGTTCGAGCTCATCGAAACCGCCAAGAAGGTCATCGAGTCGCCGTGGGATTACCTTGATCGCTACAAGCCGGAAGCCCGTCAGGAGATCTGGGCACGTGCGATGGGCGAGTCTTGGGGCAAAATCGACGAAGTCGAGTTCGAGGAGCGCTGGGTCAAGTACGTCGAAGACGAGCTCTAAACCCTACGGTTCACCCCCACCAAGGCGTCTTCCCGGAAACGGGAGGGCGCCTTAAATCTTGGCACCGCGATCACCCGCACCTTCGCGATCGGACCAGCCGAGCAGGCGCCGGGTGACGAACAGGTAGACCTTCTTGCCGGTCTTGCGCCACAGCCTCGCGGGGAAGGATGGGCGTGCCAAGATGGCTTGCTCACGAGGTGTGATGCGCTCGGGCAGGTAGGTGCGCTTGTGCTTCAACAGATGACGCAGATCCTCCCGCGCCAGCAACTTGAACCACGCAGTGCGGCGCCGGAAGCTGCGGCCGAGTTGTAGATCGACCAGGGCCGGCGTGCCATCCTCCCGCACCAGGAAGTTGGGTTCCTTGGCGAGATCATTGTGGGTGATGCCATGCCGATGCAGACGCGCGACCAGGCACAGCAGATCATGGTGATAAACCGGGTCCACTGGGCGTGCCAGTTGCATCGGGGCGCCGTCGATCCAACTGCGGATCAAGATGCCACTTTGCCAGCTACACAAACGCGGATAACGCACCCCCGCAGCCTCCGGCCACGCCGCTTCCATCCGACGCAAGGTCTTGGCTTCCTTCCCAGCCAACCAGCGCGCGAGCCAACGGCACCACCACGGTGCGCAAGTGGTATCCCGACGCACCACCTTCAGCGGGAGTCCATCGCGGGCAAGGCCGTCCGACGTCGCGGCATCGCTAGAATGCCCCTGTTCCACCTGACCGAAATGGTCGGACTTCAGGTGGGTCCAAGTTCGGCCGTCCTGCGCCATCGCGACGCATGCTAGCACCCGCCTTCGATGTCCTGCGCGAGTTCGTCTACGCGTTATGGGACCTACTGCTCGCGCTGCCGCGTCATCTGTACGCGCTGTCGCGCCGACGTCAGCGTTTGGCGATGTTCGAGCAGTTGGAGTCGACCTCCTTGGAGCCTCTGCCGGATACCTTGCCGGAGCCTGCGGCTCCTCTACAGAAGATCATCCTCAGCTGCGGGGACAACTCCGGCGAAACCCATGCGCTACGTTTGTTGGAGCAGCTGCGGGAGCGTCATGCGGATTTGCAGGTCCAAGGATTCGGCGGACGTCGGTTAAGCCAAACCGGCATGGATGTGTGGAATCCCCTCGCCGACTTGAATGTCATGGGCTTCAAGGATGTGGCGGCGCAACTGCCGCTATTCTTCGGCGCGGTGTATCAGTTCGCCAAACGTCTGCGCGAGGATCCGCCGGATGTGGTGGTGCTGGTCGACTATCCCGGCATGAACCGCCATCTGCTGCGCATCGCGCAACGTCGGGGTGTGAAGGTGGTGCACTACATCGCGCCGCAGCTGTGGGCTTGGGCGCCGTGGCGGGTGCGGGATTTCCGTCGCGCGGATCGATTACTCACGATCCTCCCCTTCGAGCAGGATTGGTATGCCCGACATGGCGCCGAGGCACCTTTCGTCGGACATCCACTCGCCGACAGTTTGGCTGCCCATCCAGAGACCTGGGAGCCACCGGAAGATGCGGAATGGATCGCCATCCTGCCAGGCTCCCGACGTCGGGAGATCCGCGAGAACCTCAGCTTGATGTTGGAGGCGGCGGCGCTCCTGCAACAACAACGGCCGCAGGTGCGGTTCGTGTTGCCGCATCAACGTCAGGATGTCTGGCCTTTGCTGGAAGAGATGCTGCGCGAAGCGCCGATTCAAGTCGAACGCGCACCGGATCAATTCCATGAAGTCTTGCGCATCTGCCGTGGAGCCTGGGTGGTCAGCGGCACTGCAAGTCTGGAAGTGGCAGCCCTCGGCATTCCGTCGGTGGTGGTGTATCGCATGGGTTCCAAGCTCGGCGCTTGGCTTGCCGGACATGCCTTGGCGGTCCCCTACGTCGGCGCCGCCAACTTGATTGCGGGTGAGGAAGTGGCTCCGGAACAGGTCGGCCATGTGCTCGACCCAGCGGATCTCTGTGCAGACCTCCTGAAACAGATCGACGAGCAAGGCCACCCTGCCGCCGTCGCCCGCCTGCGCGCCCTGCATGACCGCGCTCTGGCCCCAGGTACCAACAAACGCGCCGCCTTGGCCGTAGAGGCCTGCGTGGCCGCCCGGGACTGAGCGGAGCCATCCGCAGTCGCGCAGAAAACTGAACCGCCCCGGTATCCTGGGCGTTGTCCTAGAGGGTGACCAACCCTTCCTGAACATGCTCAGTCTGCTGCTCCTCACGCCCTTGATGGCTTTCCAAGGCCCGTCCGAAAAGGATCTTTTCGACGGCTATCTCAATCACCTGCGCCCGGCCCAGATGGCCGATGGTAGTTATGGCGGCAATGTCGTGATCACTGCCAATGTGCTCACCGGCATGGCCCTGAGCCCGCGGGCTTATCGGGTCGATGATGGGCCCTTTGTGCGCGATGCCGTGACTTATCTGCTCACCAAGGTGGATGAGCGCGAGGATGATTGGTCGCGTGATCAACGCATCGCCTTGGCACTCCTGCACGTGCACCGCGATCGTTATCTACCCACGGTGGAGAAACTGCTCACGCGTCATGGCCAAGAGTTGAGCCAATTGCAGAGCATCACGCCCACCATCGGCACGCCCTTCACGCTGCAGGACCTGCCGCAAAATGCCAGCCTCGCCGAGATCGCGCGTGCGGTTGCCGATGCAGGTCTCATCCGCACCTATGGCAAGAACCGCAGCGTGCACACCAACAAGGCCGAGCTCCAAGCCAAGTGGCGCGCCGGTTATGAGCAAGGCGTGCAATACCTCCTCGCCCAACGCGGCGAATCGGGTTACTGGGAGGTCTTCGGTCAACCCGAACCTGGCATCTCCGCCCTCGCCGCCCGCGGTCTGCTCGGAAGCACCGACCCGGAAGCGCAAAAGGTGGCCGTCAGCGTGCTCGATTGGCTGCTGACCCTGCAGAAGGAAGATGGATCCATTCATGGCGGTCGCGTGGCTGTTTACACCACCTCGGTGGCCATCGGCGCTTTGATCGACGGCGGCCGCGAAGCCGACAAGGAAGCCATTCAACGCGCCGTCGGTTATCTGCGCGCCGTGCAGACGGATGAAGGCGAAGGCTATACCGAGTCCGACAAGTTCTACGGCGGTATCGGTTATGGCGGCGACCTGCGCCCTGACCTTTCCAACCTGCAGTATGCGCTGCAAGCATTGCATGAAGCCGAAGTCCCCGAGGACGACGAGGCGTACCAACGCGCCATTCACTTCCTCAACCGCAGCCAAAACCGTTCCGAGTCCAACCCCGAGACTTACCACGACGCCGGCAATGAGACTCCCGTCCGCGCCGGCAACGATGGTGGTGCGGTCTACTACCCGGGCAACTCCCCTGCCGGCACCGTTCACATGCCCGACGGCACCCTGGTCGCACGCAGCTACGGCTCGATGACCTATGCCCTGTTGAAGTGTTATCTCTTCGCTGGTGTCTCGAAAGAGGATCCACGCGTGAAGGCGGCCGTCGAATGGATCAGCGCCCACTGGACCCTCGAGGTCAACCCGGGCTTCGATCCGATGGTCGATCCGCGCGGCGGCTTCCAAGGTCTGTATTACTACTACCTGAGTCTTGCGCAAGCACTCAACGCGGCCGAGATCGACATCATCACCGCCACCGGTGGTCAGGAACATGATTGGCGCGCTGAGCTCGGCACCAAACTGATGTCGGTGCAACAGGAAGATGGCCATTGGGTCAACGAAGATGCACCGCGTTGGTGGGAAGGGAACCCGGTGTTGTGCACCGCTTACGCCTTGGGCGCCTTGAAGGAACTTCTGTGAACTCCCTGCGTCGCGCACTCGATCCCGCAGGCATCCCACATTGGTTGTGGGTGTCTGGTGCGACCTTCCAAGACCTGAGCGCTTCCGGCTTGGCCGACGACCTCGGGGAAGTGGCCGGGGTTCTTGCCGACCCAGAGCGTTTTCAGGCTTTGGTGCAAGCCGCACCCGAAGCCGCGGCAAGCACTTGGCCCCTTTTGCTTCCTGGACGCCCAGGGAAGGCCTTGTGCATCGGCAAAAACTTCGCCGCACATGCCCGCGAAATGGGCGGTGAGCCGCCCGAGGACCTCGTTTGGTTCGCCAAGCTTCCCGACACCCTGGTCGGCCCCGGTGCCGAAGTGGTGATCCCCTCTTGGTTGGAGACTCGCGTCGATCCCGAAGCGGAGATCGTGTTGTTGCTGGGGAAAGACCTGCATCAAGCGGATGCAGCCACCGCAGAAGATGCCATCGTTGCCTACACCTTGGGCAATGACATCACCGCACGTAAGGTCCAAGGCAACGACAAGAACAGTGGTTGGCCGTGGCTGCGTTCGAAGAACCTCGCGACCTTCGGTTGTGTCGGTCCGGCTTGGGTGCCGAAGCAGGAGTTGCCGGAGTTCGCATCGATTCAGTTGCGTGGGCGCGTGAATGATGTCATTCGCCAAGATGCGAAGTTGGAAGACCTCATCTGGACTCCCGCCGCGGCCTTGGTCGAGATGTCGAAGTGGACTCCGTTGCGCGCAGGAGACATTGTTTTCCTCGGCACACCTTCGGGTGTTGCACCGATTCATCCCGGAGATCAACTCTCGGTCGAAGCGGATGGATTGGGCAAGTTGGTGAACCCGGTCGTCGCCGGCTGAAACGCGCCGTGTTATAGCTAGGACCATGGTGTCCGAGCCGACACGCCCTTCTCTCCTCCTGCGTCTGCGCGATCCAGCCGACACCGCGGCCTGGCGAGATTTCGATCAGACCTATCGCGACTTGATCCTTGGATATTGTCGCGCGCGGGGGCTGCAGCTCGGCGATGCAGAGGATGTGCGGCAGACGGTGATGATGAATCTGTCGAAGGCGGCCCAAGGTTCCTTTGAGTACCGCCCAGAGCGTGGGCGCTTTCGCAACTATTTGGCGCGCATCGTGCAGAATGCGATTCGTCGGCATTTTTCGCGTCCAAATCAGCCGCCGCAACGACTAGGCACGGAAATGGAATCCGTTCTCGCTGCCCCCGCTGAGGATGCTACCGATGCCCTGTGGGAGCAGGAGTGGGTGCGCCACCACTTCCGCCAGGCGATGCGGCAGGTGAAGAGGGATTTTGAGCCGCGCAGCGTGCGGGTGTTCGAGCGTTTGCTCGATGGCGCCCCGGTGGCGGCCGTCGCGGCGGAGTTTCAACTTTCCACCCAAGCCGTGCATAAGATCAAGCAGCGCATCCGCAATCGTATGGAAGAAGAGATTGCCCGTCAGGTGGCCGCTGAGGACCCACCTGGAGGCAAAGCATGAACGAATCCCTGCCGCTGGGTTTTGGCCTGGATGATGATTCCTGGCTGCGTCAGGCGCGCGAGGCTTTGGAGCCAACCAGTTGGGACAACTTGGGGGATTACGAGATCCTCGCGGAGGTTTCACGCGGCGGGCAAGGTGTGGTGCTGCGTGCGCGCGATGCCCAAGGGCGTTTGGTCGCCTTGAAGCGCTTGATCGCCGGCACGCTTACCGGAACCCGCGGACGTCTTCGCTTCGAGCGCGAGATGGAAATCACGGCGCGCCTGGACCATCCAGGTGTGGTGCCGTTGTTGCGTCGGGAGATTCTCGATCGGCAACCGTTGTTGGTGATGCCGTGGATCGAAGGGGTGCAGCCCGATCGATGGGCACGGCCGGAAGGCGAACCGCCCCAATCTCGGCGCCAGATCCTGCAGTTGTTCGATGCGATTTGCGATGCGATTGCGCATGCGCATCGTCGCGGGGTGATCCACCGGGATTTGAAGCCTTCCAACATCTTGGTGGATGCGCATGGTCAACCGCATGTATTGGACTTCGGTATCGGCAAGTTGCTGCAGGAAGATTATGGTCCGCAGGAAGCCTTAACCCGCACCACCGAGTTCGTCGGTTCGCCGACCTATGCACCGCCCGAACGTCTGCTGCAGCCTGGCAGCCCGGCCGATGTGCGTGATGATGTCTATTCCCTGGGTGTCCTCCTTTATGGCCTACTCGCGGACGCAGAGCCTTATCCCTTTGGGGATACCTTGGCCAGCGCCATCCGCGCCCTGACGGAGTCCGATCCAACCCCCATCCGACGTCATGCGCCCGATCTTGAACGCGACCTTGCCGTGGTGGTCCATAAGGCCATCGCCAAGGAACCGGAGATGCGTTATCCCTCGGTCGAAGCCTTCCAGGATGATCTGCAACGCTTCCGCGACGGCGCCCCAGTAGCCGCCCATCCACCCAGCCTGTCCTATCGCGTCCAGAAGTTCGTCCGACGCAATCCCGCGGTGACTACCTTAGGCGCGGTGAGTCTGGCGATGTTGATTGGTTTCGGCAGTCACGCCAAATGGCAGGCCAAGCAGTTGACGGTCGAACGCAATGATGCGATCCACGCGCGCAGTTTGGCGGATGAGGAAACGCGTCGCACGCACGATGCGCTGGGTTTCTTGGTGGATGAAGTCCTGCCGCAGTTGGATCCGCGGGTGCGCGGTCGCGTCGCAGCGACGACTGAAGTGTTGGAAGATGCCTCGGTGGATCTGGCCGAACGTTTTGTTGGCGCGCCAGATCTGGAGATTGAAGTGCGTCAGGCGATGGCGCGTCTGTTCTTGCAGCATGGCGATTACGCGGCTGCCGAACGCCACCTCGCGCGTGCCAGTTTCCTGTTGCCGGCCGCGGTCGCTGCAGACAAGGAGCCGTCGGCCGACCGACGTCGGGATCTGCATCTGCTGTTGGCGGAAGCGCATCTGCAGCAAGCGCGGCTGGAAGATGTGGAAGTGGATCTACAGAAGGCAGAGGCGCTGTTCACCCCTGCACTCACTGCGGACGATGTCGCACCCTTGTCCCAGATGGATGGCGCCCGGCGCACCCGCCTGCGCATTCAACTTGCGATGGCGCAACGGGCCTTCGAACCGGCGGAACGGCTATGTCGGGCCTATCTGCAGGCACTGTTCGCACTCGAACCCAGCACCCGACCGCAAGCGGAGATTTGGCGCGCGCAGTTGATGCTGACCTCCCTCCTACGTCGGGATGGGCGCACTGCGGAATCCGTCGCGATGGCGCAGGAACTGGTGTTGGATGCCTTAAAGCGTTATCCGGATGGTGCGCATCTGGAAGTGGCGGATGCACGTCGGGCTTGGGGATGGAGCATGTTCCATCATGGGTCCCTGCGTGAAGCGGAAGAGCCTTTGCGTCAGGCCTTGGCGACACGCAAACAACTGCTGGGCGTCGCGCATCCGGAGATCGCGCAGAGTTTGGTCGATGTCGCCATCTGGTCGCAGTTCTTTGGACGTGATGTGGAAGAGATCCGCGGCATGTATCAAGAAGCCGTTGCGATCTTGCGGCAGGCAGGTGCCGGAGAACATCAGTTGATGGCCGGTGCATGGACCGGACTGGCAAGCCTGGCAACGCAGGAAGGTGATTTCGAAACCGCCGAGAATCTCTATACCGAGATCCTCGCAGTCCTGCGCAAACGCTTCGGCGGCGAACATCCGGCTTTGTCTTCCCTGCACATGGATCGCGGCATGATGCTCACGGAACAGGAACGATTCGAGGATGCGCGCACGGCTTTCCAGGAAGCCGAACGTCTGCTTGAACGCGGCGAAGGTGCGCATGTCGATCACCCCTCCTTGTGGATGGCGCGCGCCCGCAATGAGGAAAGAGCTCAGCAAAGCCAGGCCGCAATCAGCCTCTACCGTCAAGCCGCCGATGCCCTGGCCAAGCGTCATCCGAATGGCTGCATGCCGATGGTGGTCTGCCTCAAACGCATCGGCAATCTGGAAGAAGCACGAGGTCAGGCAACCGCTGCCGCCGACGTCCGCGCCGAGGCTGCGGATTGGGAAGAGCGCATGGCTGCTGCCCGCCAAGGCTTGTAGAGCCTCCAGCAGGCACCTTAGGGCCCTTGCACTGCCTGTTATCCTGCGACATCCAGGATTTCGCCGTCCAAACTCCCCTCGCCGCCGCATAGCCACCACATGAACCCGCTCTTCCTGTTACTACCTCTCGCCGCACCTGCACAGGGTGGCCTGGAGCTTGTTGATTTCCTACCAAGCGTGCAGGATGAACAACGCTACGGCGCCAGCTTTGCCGATCTCGGCGATATTGATTTTGATGGCGTCAGCGATTTCGCCATCGGCAGCCCCGGTTTCGTGCCCGCCGCATGGTCTTGGGGTGGCGGCCAAGTCGAGGTGCGGTCCGGCGCCGATCGCAGTCTGCTCTACACCGTCGATCCGATTGCCGGTGTGGATTCGCTGCTCGGCCTCAAGCTGATGACCATCGGCGATATCGACCATGATGGCGCCAAGGATTTCTTCGTCGGCGCCGGCGGTCATGAAGCGGGCTATCTGATCAGCTCGCGCACTGGTTTCCGTATGTACACCGTCGAGACCTACTCCCTTGGTCAAGTCGGCATGGAGGTCACGCTGGTCGGCGACGTCAATGGCGACAACCTTCCTGAGTTCGCCATCGGCCTCCCCTTCGAGGTCGTGGATGGCAAGACTGCCGCGGGCCGTCTGCTGCTTTGCGATGGCGCCACCGGCCTGGTCCTGAAAGAGCACCATGGTTCGGTTCGTCATCAACGCATGGGCGCCATCCTTTGCGGCCCTGGCGACCTCGATGGCGATGGCATCCCGGACCTGCTTTCGAGTGGTGTCGATGGCGCCTCTTTTGCCGGCGAAGGTGTCACGGCCTACAGTGGCACCGACCTGCAGGAGATCATGGCGCTCAGTCGCCACACCCTGCGCCTGGACATCTGCGACATGGATGCCTTCCGCGACTTCAATGGTGATGGCACCGTCGATTGGCTCGCGACCGGTTATCGCGGCAATGAAGAAGGCAACTGGATGCAAGGCATGACGCGCGTCGTCTCCGGCACCGATGGCAGCACCCTTGCCGAGATCGAAGGGGGTCAGTTTGAGGAGTTCGGCCGCGACGCCACTTCCCTAGGCGACGTCAACGGCGACGGCATCTCTGATTTCGCCGTCATGGGTTTGGACCTCAACCACAACTGGCAGAGCACGCCGCGCGTTCGCATCTTCGATGGTTCCGATGCCACGGAAATCACGCGTGTGGAAGGTGACATCGCCAGCTTCTTCGTGGTCAACATCTACGCTGTGAACGACCTGGATGCCGATGGTCGCGATGAAGTCGTGATTGCGATCTCCGATGACCAGATCGGTGGTGGCACGCAAGGCTTCGAGCCAGGTGGTGAGATCTACCTGGTCGGCGTCACCCGCTAAGCTGAGCTGGCCTCGCCGGACCGCGCCGGGGCCAATAAAAAAACCGCCGACTGGTATCCTTTGCAGGAAAGGGCTCCCAACCAAGTCGGCGGCGGAAAATCAGGTTGCAGATATCCTTCGGCGTGAGTGCCGTGCAACCTTAAGCGGGCCGGAAGATTTTCTTCCGGCCCGCTCTTTTTGTTGGGAGGACGCGGTTTCGTCGGTCCGCGCAACTGCGAAACGCTCAGTAGGAAGCGCGCTCGATGCCGTCGAGCTGCTCCGGACGGCTGCCATGACGCGCCGTGATGGTGGTCGATACGCCGCCACGGACGTTGAACTCACCACGGACTTCCATCCAAGTCGGCTCGCAGGCGCCTACTAGCGTGTCCAGGATGCGGTTGGTCACATCCTCGTGGAAATGCCCCTCATCGCGGAAGCCCCACAGGAACAGCTTGAGGCTCTTCAGCTCGACGCAACTCTTATCCGGCACATAGCGGATGCGCAGCGTGGCGAAATCCGGCTGCCCCGTCTTCGGGCAGACGCAGGTGAACTCATGCGTGACGCTCTCGATGAGGAAAGCGCGCTCCGGCGAAGGGTTCGGGAAGGTCTCGAGGTCGGCCATGGGCGCAGATTCTATCCGCGCCAGGGCCATTCGAGGCTTCTAGCTCAGCGCAGGATGCGGTCGCGCAGGTAGACCATGGGGCCGCGGCTGGGCTCCTCCATGAGGAGTTGGGAACGCAGTGCGATTAGGCGCGAATCAAGGAGGAAGAAGCGCAGGCGGGCTTCGGCATCAGCGCCAGGCCCGCGTAACTCCGGTGGAATCGACATCTCGGGCAGAGCCACGCCATCATCCTCCACCAAGACGGCAGAGAGGTTCCCATATTGCTCCCGTGCCGCCACCAAGGCGACGTCGGCAGAGGCATTGGTGTAATCCTCCTTGGCCAGGGTCCGCGCCACGAAATCGAGGTAGGCCGTGACGGAATGCGCACGTCGCTGCATACCGCGGGTGGCGAAATCCTCCTGCCAATGACCGTAGTCGATGAGAATGAGCAAGCCGGCCAGTGGACCGATCAAGAAAGCCCTGCGCAGCCAACGCTTGACGGCGGATTCCTCGCGCTTCGGCAGCCTGCGGAGCACCCCAAACAGCACGATCATCTGCACTGCGACGAGCAGGCAGGCGGCGAGGACGGGGAAGCTGTAGGTGAACATGACTATTCGCTTGGGTTGAAGGTCACTGCTTCCAGGTGGTCTCGATTCATCGCAAGGACCAAGGCGGTGGCAGGCATCATGGCGAGGAGGCCGCTGAGGAATAGGTAGAAGAGGTTGCGGGACTGCTCTTCCATGGAGCGCATCATCTCATCGAACTCCGCATAACCTTCATCCATCACTTTAAGCGACGACAATTCGAACTCTTCTTGCATGGTCGGTTCGAACAGGTGCAGGGCATCGTCGGAACCTCGATACCAAGCCTTCACTCCAGTATTCGTGTAGACGATGTACGCCGCGAACCTCCGCGGATCAACCCCTTCAAGATGACCCTCGTCCACGGCATCCTTTTCCTCCAGAGGGGAAGTGAGATCTGCAGTGATTCGAACAAAGGCTTTAGAATTGGAGTCGAACAACTCACGATCATCCGTAATGGCCCGAAACTCAGCTTCCGCAGACAGGAAACTCCCCATATTGAGAGCGATCAGGGCCATCGCTCCAAGGAAGATCGAGAAGCCCGGCCATGGATTGGCATCGGCCCGTGCCCGAGCAAGTCCAAGCACCATAGCTATCGGTGCCAAGGTCGCAGGAATCGCAAGTACCCCGAACAGCACGCCGTCGGAGACGTCGTCGAGGAATTCGAACTCGAACAGGACCCGAAATCCAGCCCAAACCAGCCAGGCGATGCCTACCAGGTTGCGCGCTAATGAGGCTCGCTTTCGTTTCACTGCCACAGCCTAACGGCAGCCACGACAACCACAAAAAAGGGAGGCTTGCTGCAGCAAACCTCCCTGATGGTAGGGGAAAAGGGACTCGAACCCCCGACACGCGGATTATGATTCCGCTGCTCTAACCAACTGAGCTACTCCG
>JBMYYH010000085.1:0-13765 GCA_049609225.1 Planctomycetota bacterium
TGGGAAGTCCGCTCGACGAATTCCTCGCCGCGCATTGGCCGCGTATCGCGAAAGGGCGTTTGCGCGATTTGGTGCGCGAAGGCGGCATCACCGTCGATGGAATGCCAGCCTTGCCGTCGGACAAGTTGCGTCATGGACAGGTGGTGTTGGTGGAAGTGGATATGGCTTCGATGAAAGAGATCACCACGCATCGCATCGACCTCGAAGTGCTCTATGAAGATGAGCATTTGGTCGCGGTAAACAAGCCGTCGGGTATTCCGGTGGAGCCTAGCCGTTGGGGAGAGCATCCCTTGCACCTCGGCGGTGCGCTTTTGGATTGGGCGGAACGACGTCAGAAGGAAGGGCCGATGGAGCAACGCCCGCGTGGTTTGCATCGTTTGGATCTGGGTACGTCGGGCGTGATGTTGTACGCCTTGAGTCTGGAGGCGGAGCGTTATTACCGCGAGTTGTTCAGTTCACGCATGATCGAGAAGACTTACCACGCTTTGGTGGTAGGGGAGATCTCGGAAGGTGGCGTGATCGATGCGCCTCTGGCCGCCGACCGCGGACGGGGCGGCATGATGAAGGTCTCGAGTCATGGCAAGGATTCCTTGACCGAGTATGAACCGCTAGAACGCTTCCGCGGTTACAGCCTGGTGGAGGCGCGTCCGCGGACTGGTCGCACGCATCAGATTCGCGTGCACATGGCTTCGATCGGACACCCGTTGGCGGTGGACCCGCGTTATGGCGGTAACGAGTCCTTGTTGCTCTCGCATCTGAAGCCAGGCTATCGGCCGAAGAAAGGGCAGCAGGAACGCCCGATCCTGGATCGCCTGAGTCTGCATGCCCATGCGGTGCGCATGGTGCCTTTCGGTGGTACCGAAGAGATTGAGATCACCGCGGAGCACCCCAAGGACCTGCGCATCACGCTGGATAAGCTGCGTCGCTGGCGTCCGTATCGGGAAAGTCGATACGAGTATTAGGCGCCGGCTCCGCATCGAGAAGTTCGGTGCGATTTCCGGTCGTTGCTACAATGCCCACTGCCGCATGAGCGGCCCAACCTTCCAGAGGTGGCCAAGAATGGCACCTCACCACCGCATAATGAGAGAAGGACATGCGCCTGAAAAGAACCCAGAATGATTTCCGCGTCACCGAATTGCTCGATGACGACAGCCTCCTTTCCGATGGCCCACACGCCGTCTACCGCATTACGAAGCGCGGGCTGACCACTTTTGAAGCTGCCGATCTCGTGGCCAAAGGTGCCGGAGTGGAGCGCTCGGCCGTGGCTTATGCCGGGCTGAAAGATAAGGATGGTGTCACCAGTCAGATCATGACGGTCGAAGGCGGCAAGCCGGTGACCTTCCGTGATCAGTCGCTGACCATCCGCCCTGTGGGGCGCGCCGCACGCGCGGTCGAGTCCACCGACAGTAAGGGCAACAGCTTCGAGATCGTGGTGCGCGACCTCGAAGGCGATGACATGCGTCGCATTCGCGTGAACATGTTGGAGCTGAAGCGTTTGGGTATTCCAAACTACTTCGATGACCAGCGTTTCGGTTGCCTGCGCCACGGCCAGGGCTTCATCGTGCGGCACCTCCTGAAGGGTGAAGTCGAGATGGCCTTGCGCGCCTTGTTGGCCGCACCTTCGCGTTATGGCCATGAGAAGGTCGAGCAGTTCAAGTACGGCATCCAACAGCGGTGGGGCAACTGGGAAGAGCTTGCCGACTATTGCCGCGGACGTCGCGGTGCCACGGTGTTCGAGCACCTGAAGGAGAACCCGGGGGATTTCCTCGGCGCGATGGAGCGCGGGATCGCCACGCGTGAACGCACCATCCACTTGTTCGCCTACCAGTCCTACCTCTGGAACCAGGCCGCCGCATTCCGCGTCCGCGAGATCGTCGGCGATGATGATGTCGCTTGGTTGCCCGGCGATGCCGCAAGCCTGCCGGTGTGGCGCGAGATGACCGAAGTGCAGCGCGATCAGTTGCGTGCCTTCGAGTTGCCGCTGCTCGGTCCTGGTGTGGAACTCACGCCGGAAGTGGAAGCCTTGTACAAGAAGGTGTTCCGTCATGAAGGCCTGCCGATGTCGGCCTTCCTGGAGTTGGATATCAACGGTTTCCGTCCGCAGGCTGAGGATCGCCCGTTCCTGGTCGAGCCGGAGTATCTGCGCGCCGCACCAGCGGAAGACGATGAGATCTATAAGCGTCGTCGCAAGATGCGGATTCGCTTCACCTTGCCGCGTGGACATTACGCGACTTTGGTGTGCAAGCGCCTGTGCATGCCGACGGAAAAGGATTACGCCACACAGTTGCGAATTTGGGTCGCGCGCCATCCATTGGAATGGCCGGATGACAATGGCAAGGTGGTTGGTGCTACGGATTACGCGGACCGTCGTCACTGGAGTGAGCGCGGGAAGCCGAGCGGTTATCAGAGTGATGAGAGTCGCGAGCGTCAAGCCAACCGTGGCGGCGATCGGGGTGGCTACCGCCGTGATGATCGCGGTGGCGACCGACGTCCTGCATGGCAGGGTGGTGGTCACAGCGGCGGCAACCGTCCGGATGCACGTTCGGGTGGTTGGAAAGGCCGCGAAGGGGATCGTCCTGAGCCGCGTAAGAGCGCTTGGCAAGGTGGCAATCGCCCCGCTGCTTCTGGCGGCGGTTGGAACAAGCGCGACGACCGCGACGACCGCGGTGGCTATCGTCATGACGATCGCGGCGGTGACCGCGGTGGCTATCGTCGTGACGACCGCGAACAACGCGGTGATCGTGGTGGCTATCGCCGTGATGATCGTGGCGGCCAGCGTCCCGATGCGCGCAGTGGTGGTTGGAAGAACCACGAAGGCGGCAATCGCCCCGACGCACGTTCCGGTGGCTGGAACAAGCGTGATGATCGCGATGACCGCGGCGGATACCGTGGCAATCGCAACGATGACCGCGATGGCTATCGCGGCAACCGCGACAGCCGCGATGATCGCGGCGGTTCCTGGCAGAATCGGGGTCCACGTCCCGATGCGCGCAGTGGCGGTTGGGCCAAGAAGGAACGCGATCAAGGTGGCGAAAACGAGGACCGTGGTTCCTCGGAGGACACTCCTCGCGTGAGCCCTTGGAACACCATCAAGAAGGATCACGAGAAGGATGCCTGAAGCCCGGATCGGCGTCATCGGTGGTAGCGGCGTCTACAACATGGAGCAGTTGGAGGATGTGGAGGAAATCCGCATCACCACTCCTTGGGGTGACCCTTCCGACACCTTCCTGCTCGGCCGTCTAGGCGATACCTCGGTCGCCTTCCTGCCGCGCCATGGCAAAGGGCATCGATTCACGCCTACGGAAGTTCCTTACCTCGCCAACATCTACGCGATGCGCACTTTGGGTGTGCAACGGCTGTTGTCGGTGTCGGCGGTGGGATCCCTGTGTGAGGAATATGCGCCCGGCGAGTTCGTGATGATCGATCAGTTCATCGATCGCACTTACCGCAGGCGTCAAACCTTCTTCGGCGATGGCGTGGTGGGGCATGTGCCATTGGCCGAACCCGTCTGCGAAGACATGATTGATGCCGTGCTCGCCGCCGCCGATGGTCTGGATGTCACGGTAAAGCGCGGTGGTGCTTATGTCTGCATCGAGGGCCCGCAGTTCTCGACCTACGCCGAGTCGCAGATGTTCCGCAGTTGGGGCGCCAAGATCATCGGCATGACCAATGTCACCGAGGCGAAGTTGGCGCGCGAAGCTGGCATGAGTTACGCCTGCATCGCGATGGTCACCGACTACGACTGCTGGCATCCGGATCACGGCGATGTCGACGTCGAACAGATCCTGAAGATCGCGCATGCGAATGCGTCGAGCGTACGCGAACTCGTCGCGCGGGCGGTGCCGAAGTTGGGCGCACTGCGGGACTCGCCTTGGCGCGACGTCTTGAAGTTCGCCGTGATGACGGCACCGGAAATGCAGCCAGCCGAGACCGTCGCCAAACTCGCGGCCTTGATGCCGGAGTAGCAACGTGGCGGTCTTCCTCCCGGCGCGTGAAGGTTACGGCGAGCATGAGGACCGCGGTTCGCGTTTTCTCGCCTGGGTCTTTCACTGCCCCGATGACGCCGCCTTCGAGGCGCGCATGGAAGAGCTCAAGATCGAGCATCCGAAAGCGCGTCATCATTGTTGGGCGTGGAAGGTCGGTACAGGATTCCGCTTCTCCGACGACGGCGAACCAGGCGGCACCGCAGGGCGTCCGATGGCGCAAGTCTTGGAAGGCGCCGAGGTCGAGGAGGTCGCGGCCATCTGCGTGCGCTATTTCGGTGGCGTCAAGCTCGGCACGGGTGGGCTCGCACGCGCCTATTCCGGAGCGACAGCCCGTGCCGCACAGGACGCCGGCCGCAAGGAGGTGATACCGCATACCGTTTTTCGCCTGCGCCTACCCTTCGCCATGCTCGGTTTACGAACCGAGTTGGAGGCTCTGTTCCCTGGCATCTGCTTCGAAGGCGATTTTGGTTCTGAAGCTTGGGAGGGTAGGGTGGACCTTGAGAGCAGCCAATGGCCCCGATGTCAGGCGCTGCTCGATGAGAAATCGGCCGGTCAGACCTTATGGTCCGATGTGACCGAATCTTGAATCACGCCTATACTCCTTGTCATGACAGCCAACCATCCCACTGATCTTGACCTCGCACAGCGCGTGGCAAGTGGGGATGAAGCTGCTGCCACCGAAGTCTTCGAATCCCTCGCCGGCGAAATGTTCGGCTTCGCGCGCAAGATGCTCGGGGATGAAGTGACTGCCGAGGATGCGCTGCAAGAGGCCATGGTCGCCGTCCTTCGTGGTGCCGCACGTTTCGATGGTCGTGTCAGCCTGCGCGCCTGGGCCTTTTCGATCCTGCGCAACAAGGTGACCGATGTCTACCGCAAACGCGGTCGTGAGATTCTGGTGCACAGCGAGGATCCCGAGCGCGACAGCTTCCTGAAGGATGGTCATTGGCAAGACACCTCCTTCGGCGTATGGAATGAAGGCGCCGAGCTGCTCGAAGTGGTGCAGCGTTGTATGGAAGGTCTTCCCATCCATCAACGCGAAGCGATCGAACTCCGCGCCATGGAAGGCTTGAGCTCCCAAGATGCTGCCGATGCCATGGGTGTCAGCGCCGACAACCTGCGGCAGATCCTGCATCGCGGGCGCGCTTCGGTGCGCAAGTGCGCGGATGCGAAGATGGAAGGCGCGGCCTAGGTCGCGGGGCTTCCATGGAAACCACCGCTTATCTCAGCAAACAAGCCGAAGCCGGCGATGCTGACGCGCAGTTCCGTTTGGGCTATCGCTATGCCTTCAGCCGGAATCTTGCCTTTCGGGATCCGCAATCCGCCGTCTTTTGGTGGCGCAAAGCTGCCGCTCAAGATCATCATCGCGCGGTCTACAACCTAGGGGATTGCTACTTCTTCGGCGATGGTGTGCGCAAGAACGCCAAGAAGGCTCGTGAGTTTTATCGCCGGGCAATCGACCTGGACCATGCTTCTGCACCCTACTCCCTGGGCCGCATGTATCTCGATGGAGACGGAGGCCCCGTGGATGCGAAAGAAGCCTTGAAGTGGTTTCGCTTGGCCGAAGAGTGGGAAGATCCCGAAGGCGCTCGCATGGTGGGCTACTGCCTCTTTCATGGCATCGGCCACCGCGAAGACCACGCGTTAGCCATTCCGCATTACCGCAAAGCCGCGAAGTGGGAAGACCGCTACGCTCAGTTCAACCTCGGCCTGTGCTATCTGGATGGCACGGGAGTCGTGCCCAGCCGACGTTGGGCCAAGCACTGGTTGGAACAAGCCTCTCTTCAGGGACACCGAAAGGCGCGAGCAATCCTGAAGAGAGAGTCTGGCGGGTAGAGTCCGCTTGGTCAATTCGCCATTGAAGGCGATGAACCTGACCTAAGCCTCGACGATGTCGTCTTTCAATCCTAGGACGAAAGCAACCACATCTTCCACTTCCTGTTGCGGCACCTGAAGTTCGGTCATGGCCGCACCCGCATGGCCTAGGAAGATTTCCCAATCCTCTTCGGTGATGCCCATGCCAACGTGGCTGAGCTTCATGTCGCGGCCGGCATAGTAGACCGGGCCGCCGGACTGATTGCAGAGGTAGTCGATGAGCAGTTGTTGTTCCTGCTCGAGCCGGTCGGACCCACGGTGATCCCAGAAGCGACGCAAGGTCGGGTCTTCTTTGACCCGTGGGAGCAGGTTATGCACAAAGCCAACGATGCCTTCGTAGCCGCCGAGGCGTGAAAAAAGAGAAGTGGAGTCCATGATTTAGGGGGCTCTGGTTGAAACTAGGGGATGGACTTCAGCAGAGTCTGGTGATTATGTCATCCGCTTCAAGTTCGCGGTCGATAATCCGCAAACAGCCGGCCCCACTGCGTCGTTTCCGCAGCCTTGGCCATGCGTTTCTTGCCATGGCGCTTCCACCACCATTCATCGTGGTAGACATGCGACCCTGCCGAGAAGAAGTGCACCAGCGGAGTATGGAACAATAAGTTTTGCATCCGTTGCAGTGCACCGAACCACAGCACATCGCCGAAGCGCGAAGCCAGGTTATCGCCCACGCTGAAGCCCCAGCCGAATTCGAAATCATCGCCGACCATTTCGATTTCACTCTCATCGATCACACCCAAACCACGCTCTGCACCCTCACGTAGATAACCAATCTCCGCAGGCTCAAAGCCCATCAGCCTAGCTGCCACGGCATCCATCGCCAGAGGATCGGAAGAAGCGATCAACACGTTCTTCTCCACCGGCATCATCGTGCGTGGGCCTGGACCATTCCCTGCCAGGGTGCCGTCCGCAATCGCGAACATGCCGGCATGCAGTTCCTTCTGCACCGCCACCAGATCCGCAAGCACACCGTGGATCCACGTATGGCAGTAATGACGCTTGGTGTTCAACAAACCACCAAAGCTATTCTTCACCGCGCCCGTGGTGGTGGTGTAGACATGCGTCTTCACCGTGGGGAAATGCAACACGCTCTTGCCGTGGAACATGTTCGGGAACTCGGTCCCTTCCGGATAAACCTTGTCCAACCAAGGAGTCTTCACCTTCGGACGCCATTTCGACCACGACACGCTCTCCGGCTCATTGACGAAGAACTGCTCAATGCCATAAGCGCTGTAGATCGGCTGTAGCTTCAGGTTGACCAGACCCTCCTTCGGGTTGGTGACCACGGTGTCGTTGTGTACCGCGATCATCGAACGCTGCTTCTCACGCAACCAACGCACTGCGCCTTCCAATTGCCACGGCGTGGTATTCGCAGAAAGGAAGGGGAGGTGCCAGGTGATGTTGTCCTTAAGGATGACCTCTGCACTCTGCGGCAAGGCCTCGGCAGCACCACCGAGGTCCATGACCCGGGCGATGTCTTACAGGATGGTCTCGGCGGAGGCGCGGACCAGAGCGACTTTGGCTTTCATCTCAGAAGTAGACGACGACGGCGGCGACCGTGGCGAATCCGGCACCGGCGAGCACCATGGGTAAGTCCATGGTGGCGATGCGTTCAGGGCGTTCGCCTTCGCCGCGGCCGTAGACCAGGTGCAGATAACGCAGCACGCCGTAGAACACGAAAGGCAGCGTGAACACCATGCCCGGTGCTCCAGCGCGAGACACCAACTCGGGATTTCCTGCGGAAAGCACGCCGGCGGGCAGCAAGGTGTAAAGCGTGTAGGTGACCAGAGTGCTGGCAGCCATCACGCCGACCATCATGTCGGTGCCTTGGCCGGCATATTCAGCCAGGATCGGGCGTTGACCGGTGGCGGCATCGGGGCCGGCATCAGGATCAAGATTGGCGGCTTCGGCGCGACGCTTGCACAAAGCCAAGAACAAGGCCAACTGCACCGTGCAGGCCACCAGCCATGGCGAAAGCGGTGCACCCACAGCCCAAACACCTGCAAGCACGCGCAAGGAGAAGCCGGCCGCGATCGAGAACACGTCGAGCAGAACCACATGCTTCAACCAGGGCGTATAGAGCGCCTGCAACACGAAGTAGCCGCCGAGTGCGAAGGTGGCATCTCCTACCTGGCTGGCGATGCCGAGGGACACCGCCACCAGGACTGCGGCTAATCCCCAAGCCGCTCCGATCGGCATCGCGCCCGAAGCAATCGGACGGAACCGCTTTACCGGATGCAAACGGTCACGTTCGACATCGAGGATGTCATTGACCAGGTACACCGCACTCGAGCCCAAGCAAAACGCCACGAAGGCCAGCACCGCCGCGATGACCATATCCTGATCCGTGGCAGTGCCACTGAATGCCAACCCCGCAAACAGGACCACATTCTTGGTCCATTGACGAGGGCGCAGGCTTTTGACGACCGCAAGCATGCTTTCAGGATACCGAGGCCATCGAGCTGTCGCCTTCCGGGATGGATTTCGCCTTCAATGGCTGCCACGCCCGCACCGCACAACGCCAGCGCTCGGAAGCCGAGAGTTGCGGCGGCTGACGGAAAATATCATTGCTCGGCCGACGCACTCGCCTCAGCAACATCTCCGAACGCAACACTGCCGCCCGCAAGCCACGCTGCAGACGCGCACCCACTCGTTCACAAACCGGCAAGCCCTGCCGCAGCAGATCCCGCGCCCACTCACACTCCATATGCAGGAAGCGATCCATCGCCGGAGTGCGCACCATCGCGAACAACTCTTCGCGACTCAAGCCAGCCTCTTCCAAGTCCGACAACGGCAGATGCATTTTCCCTGCCGCCAAATGCTTCGGCAGATCCGTCAACAAGCGTGTGACCACGAAGCCACAGGCCAAACGCTCGGCCGGTGCCAAGGCTTCCGGCTCCAGACGTTGTGCCAAGGCCAAAGTGCAACGCGACAAGGTCGAGGCCCGCGGATGCAAGTACGCCAACAACTCACCACGCGTCGCCGGGTCCTCCGGCAACGGCGAGGGCATCCGCTTCAAGATCCGACGCAAATCTTCATGCGGAATTTCTCCATTGGAAGTCGAGGCCCAGAGCGCCAACAATAGGGGGCCATCCGGGCGTCCGCGGAGCATCTCTTCGAATGCGAAAGTGAAGCTCTCGCGGCCTTCCAGGGCAGGTCCAAGCGCAACGGCAAGGATCGGATCGAGGCCACGCAGCAACCCGCGGGGCATCAATACCGGCCCTGGGTAGAGGTCTCCGGCGATGCGCCGGGCCTCTCTTGTCGCGAAACGTCTTGCATGACCGTAGTCCACAGGGAATCATTCTGACATAGGGCCACCCGATGACCAACCCTCCTTCCTCGAACTCGCCGTCTGGCGCCTCAGAAGAATCGCTCGTAGCGGGTCTCGCGGCGCATGACATCAACAACCTGCTCGCGGTTGCCATTGGGCATGCCGATTTCCACAAAAAGGCGGCGCAGCAGGCTCTGGAGCAGGGCACACCGCTTTCGCGGGAGTCCTTGGAGCAACTTTGCCTGAGCCTGGAGACCATTCGCCTGTCGTCGGCCCACTCCATGACCTTGTGCGAAGACATGTTGGCCCTGGCGGACGGCCGACCACCGCAGATGCTTCCCGTTCGCCTGGCTCCGCTGGTGGAGGAGGCTGCCGAGATCTTCCGCGCGCGTTGTGATGGTGCCGCAACCGTCCGCGCGGAAGGCAACGAAGACCTCACGGTGCGCGGTCATCGCACCGACCTGATGCGGACTTTGATCAATCTGATGTGGAATGCCTTCGAGGCCATGGATGGTCAGGCCGAACGGCATCTGATCGTGCGGTGGGGGGAAGAAGAAGGTGCCGCGTTTATCGACGTCATCGATTGCGGCCCGGGTTTGCCGCAAGGCCACCTCGCCGACCTCACGCGTCCGTTCCACAGCAACAAGGGTGGAAGCGGCAAAGTGCGCGGCCTCGGCCTTTACTCCGCTGCTCGCGTCATGCGCCAACACGGCGGACGTCTGCTGGGGCGCAATCGTAAGGATGGCAGCGGTGCAGCTTTGCGCCTGCAGTTTGGCTTGGAGCCGGAGCTGGATTTCAGCGTGCCGGTGGAGCCGTCGATCGAATCAGCGCAACCTTCGGGGAAGCCGAAGGAAATGGAAGCCTAGTCAGGCTACCACCGGATCGCCGCTGATCTCGGGGCAGGCCTCGAGGATCCGACGTGCGGCCAAACGTCCGACGGCAGGGGCGCAGGAAATGCCATGGCCGCCAAGCCCGGCATTCCAGAACAAACCGCGGTGTTGCAGGTCGGCGCCAATCTGAAAACCGCCATGGTCGGTGAAGGTGCGCATTCCAGCCCAGGCATGGGCGGCAGTGACATCCGGTAGACCCGGCAACCAGCGCATGGCTTTTTCCGCGGCCATGGTCAGGACATCGCGGTCGAGCATCTCCCCTTGTTCGGCGGGCACAGGGACATGATCACAAGAGGACAGCAACAAGCCGCCACTCTCCGGACGGAAATAGAACTCATCCGAACCCTGATTCCAGACCACAGGGGCGGAAGGATCGATCTTCGGATCGGCACCGCTGACGATCAGATGGCGCCGATGAGGCACAAAGCGAGGATGCGCATCCTCAGGCGATAAACGCCCAGCCCAACCGCCTTCCGCCAAAAGCACGGCGTCTGCATGGAACTCCTCTTGGGCGGTGCGGACTCCGTAGACCCCGCAGCCGTCGTGCAGGAGATCGGTCACCCGCTGGCGATACCGAATCTCGGCCCCCAGCTGCTGCGCCCGATGCAGGAAGCCATGCAGGATCGCGTGCACATCCAACACCCCTTCGCGCGGGAAGAACCATGCCTCGCCCGGCTCCTCGCGCAGATAAGGATGACGCGCACGCAGACTTTCCCAAGCCATCGGTGCGCCGCCACAGGCCATCGACGGCTGGCTGATCCACCGGCGCAGGGCGTCGGCATCGGTTCCGGCGGGGGCGGTGAGGGCGACCCCGACTTCCTGCAACAGCGGCACCGGCGCGAATCCAGCCGGTGGCGCGTGGTAGAAATCCACCGATTCGCGCGCCAAGGCATGCAAATCCGGATGCGGAATGGCGCTGCGTAGGATCGCGGCATTGCGCCCGGTGGCATGCACACCCGGCTGTTCGGCCGCCTCAAGCAGCAGAATCCGTCGAACGCCCGCTTCCGCGAGGGCCCAAGCTGTGGCGGCTCCAGCAATGCCGCCGCCGACGAGGATGACCTGACGTTTCTCCATGGCGTCCGTAGGCACTATTCTAGGACCGCGATGCAGAATCTCCCTCCCTCCCTGCTCCTGGCACTTGGATGTGCCCTTTTTGCCGCCCCCACAGCCCTCGCCCAGGAGGATCCGTACGAGATCCCGATGGAAGAGGAGGATGAGGGCCTCAGCCAAGAGGAACTCGATGCCAAGGCCGAAATCATCATGCCGCGCGTGTCGAAGATGCGCGGTTGGGATTGGAAGAAGGAGGTTCCCGTCGGCATCACCACGCCGGATGAGTTCATCGACTTCGCCGAGAAGGCTTTCGATGAGGAATACGGCGATGTCCGCATGAAGGGCATGACCACGAGTTATGGTCTGCTCGGCCTGATGGACCCGGAGCTCGATTTCGAGTCCACCATGATGGATATGCTGCGCAGCCAGGTCGGTGGTTATTACGATCCCAAGGAAGGCAAGTTCTTCATGATGTCGACCTTCAATAAGGGCGGCATGGCCGACTACATCATGGCGCATGAACTGTGCCACGCTTTGGATGATCAGTACTTCAATCTTGAGGCGATGTTCGAGGATGCCGCCGGCAGCTCCGACCGCGAGTTCGCCTTGCGTTGCGCGATCGAAGGCAGTGCCAGCTCAATCGGCAACCTTTACCTGATGGAAGGAATCCAGAAGGGATGGCTCGATGCTTCGAGCATGATGGATATGGACATGCTCGCTTCTTTAGGAGCGATGGAAGCGGTGCCTTCCTACTTCATCATCAACATGTCGCTGCCGTATCTGGATGGCGCTTGTTTCGTGGTGCGGAGCACTTCCGACAACATCTTCGCCGCCATGATGACGGAGCCGCCGGACTCGGATCTGCAGCACATGTTCCGCAACCCTCCCGTTTCCAGTGAGCAGGTCCTTCACCCCGAGAAGTACTGGGAGGAGGCTACCTATGATGCACCGATTCCGGTCGAGTTGGAGGATCGCACCGCCAAGCTCGGAGCCGGTTGGAGCCTGGTCGATACCGATGTGATGGGCGAACTGGGTTGTGCCGCCGTGTCGATGAAACGCGTGCCGAATGCCACCGAGGTCTCGATGGGCAGCGCGCGCATGAACGTGGATTCTTCCGCGGGTTGGGGCGGCGATCTTTATCGCACCTACCTGCACGAAGATGGCCGTTCGATGATGCAGTGGAGCACGGTGTGGGATTCCGAGCTGGATGCCCAAGAGTTCGCCGTTGCCTTGCGCGAGCATGGCATGAAGCGCGCGCCATGGCTGCGTCGGATCGATCTGCAAGGTACCCGCGTGATGGTTTTCTACGCCAGCGACGACGCCATCGCGGATTTGGAACTGCTCTAAGCCCGCATCTCGTCCTAGACTGTGGCGATGTTGCTCAGCATCGCCCTGCTCACCCTGACCTGCACTGCGCAGCAGGGTGCCGTCGCATCTTCCCAGTCCGATGCCACCGCCGTCGGTTTGGAGATCTTGGCCCAAGGTGGGAATGCCATCGATGCCGCGATTGCAGTGCACTTCGCACTGGCGGTGACCTATCCCTACGCCGGACATATCGGCGGCGGTGGCTTCCTGCTCTATCGCGATGCGGCGGGCCAAGCTTGGTTCCTCGATTTCCGCGAGACGGCACCGGCAGCCGCCACTGCCGATCTTTATCTCGATGAGGATGGCGAAATGATGACCGCGGCTTCACGCGTGGGGTGGAAGGCCGTCGGTGTGCCGGGTGCGGTGCCAGGAATGTGGGAAGCGCACATGCGTTGGGGCAAGTTGCCGTGGAAGGACCTGGTCGAACCCGCCCGACGTCTGGCCGCACGCGGTTACCGCATTGATGCGCGCGAGGTCCATCGCCTGGAGGCTTATGGTCAGCCCATGCGCAAGGATCCGATGGCTGCCAGCGTCTTCTTCCCAGACGGAGAGACCCTTGCTTTGGATCGCTTGCTGCAACAACCGGAGTTGGAGCAGACCTTGGTCGAGATCCGTGATCGTGGCGTGGATGCGATGCGCTTCGGCCCCATCGTGAACGGCATGTTGGACGCCAGTGCCAAGGGCGGCGGCATCCTGCAGGCCTCGGATTTCGTGGATTACCGACCGGCCTTGCGCGAGGCCTGGAGTTTCGAATGGCGCGGCATGGAAGTCCTGGCGGGACCGGTGCCGTCGAGTGGTGGAATTTTCTTGCAGCAGGTCCTGAGCAGCTTGGAAGGTTCGCCGTTGCAGGTATGGGGCTTTGAGGATCCGCGCAGTGTGATGCGCGTCGGCGAAGCCACTTCGGCAGCCTTCCGCGACCGCAATCGCTGGTTGGGGGATCCGGCGGGTTTGGATTTTGATCTGAACAAGTTGGTGGACCCGGAGTATCTGCGGGAACGTCGGCGGTCGCTCGGGACCACGCGTTACACCCCGCCGAGTGCGAACATGCCAGAGCCGATGTCGGAACATGGGGAAACCACGCACTTCTCGGTAGTCGATGCGGATGGGGCCGCCGTCAGTTGCACCACCACCATCAACGGCGCTTATGGTGCCAAGGTGATGGCGCCGGGCGGATTCCTGATGAACAACGAGATGGACGACTTCGCGGCGCGTCCCGGTACTGCGAATCAGTTTGGATTGGTGCAGAGCGCGTACAACGCGGTGGTCGCGGGTCGGCGTCCGTTGAGCTCGATGAGCCCGGTCATCGTGGTGGCCGACGGCAAGATCGATGC
>JBMYYH010000086.1:0-13644 GCA_049609225.1 Planctomycetota bacterium
TCACCAAAGGCTTGCGCATCGATTTGAATGGCACCGGGGTGCGTGTCAGCACTGTCGATCCTGGCTTGGTCAACACCGAGTTCAGCGCCGTGCGTTTTCACGGCGACCTGTCGCGCGCCAACGCGACCTATGACGGCATGATTCCATTGTCGGGAGCCGATGTCGCCGAGACAGTGGTCTGGGTCGCATCGCGTCCTGCGCATGTGAACGCCGCCGAAATCCTGCTCCTTCCGACTGCGCAAGCGAGCTGTGGTGTCGTGCATCGCGACACCCACCAAACGAAATGACCAATCCACTTCCTACCCTCGACTGGTTGCACGTTTGCGACCACGCCTTCCGCGACGAAACCGGCAAGCTGTGCATGATCGGCTTGTTCGATTCCCTTGCGTCGGTGGAACTCCCTGGCCGTCTGCCGATGCTGTGCGTTGCCCTTGGCCTCAGCGATGGCATGGGCTCCTACGACGTCGGTCTGCAGATCGAAGCGCCGAGCGGAGCTGCCCAGAACATGAAGCTGCCGCCCGTGCAACTGGCCGACCGTAAGGCCAAGGCACGTGCCGTCATCCGCCTTGCAGGCATGCCCTTCGAGGAATTTGGCACCTACACCTTCCGCTTGATCCTCGATGGGATGCCGATGGAATGGCCGGTGCACCAGCTGGAGCATATTCAAGCTCAGCAACAGCAAGGTGGGGGCGCACCGCAGGGTATGCCTGGCGCCATGCCGCCGCCGCCGGACTTCCCGCAGAACTAAGCTATGGGCATGCAGGAAGCAGCGCCGGAAACAGTAGAGGAAGTGATTGTCAGTGGGGTGGCCCGGGCTACCCCCTTGCTGAACGATTCGATGTCCGTGGTAGCCGTGCTACTCGGCATCCTCGCGCTGCTGTTTTGGATGAGCGGCCACAAGAGCTTCAGCGGCCTGTTCCGCGTGGTGCCACTGCTGGTTTTCGCTTACTTCCTGCCGACCCTGCTCTCGAACACCGGCATCATTCCGGTTTCCGAGAAATTCGAGCTCTATCAGTTCGTCAAGTCGTATCTGCTTCCTGCAAGTCTTCTGCTTCTGACCTTAGCGGTCGATGTCAAGGGCATCATCAAGTTAGGCCGCAATGCGGTGGTGATGTTCCTCGGAGCGACCCTCGCGATCGTCATCTCCGGACCGATTGCGCTTCTGCTTTGTAAGGGATTTCTGCCCGCAGAATCGATGGACCAGGCTTGGCGTGGTCTGTCCGCCCTCGCCGGTTCTTGGATTGGTGGCGGCGCCAACATGATTGCCCTCCAGGAGCATGCCAAGGCCGGCTCCGACATCATGGGCGCGATCATCGTGGTCGACGTCTTTGTCGCCAACGTGTGGATGGCCGTGTTGCTGTGGTTCGCTGGCCGCGAGAAGAAGGCGGATGAACGCATCGGCGCGGATCGTAAATCGCTCGACGAGGTCCGCGAGCAGGTGGAAGCCTACGAGGCCACCGTCTCGCGTCCGACCGACCTAGGATCCCTGCTGATGATCTTGGCTCTGGGTATCGGTGGTTCCGTCGTCGCGCGTGCCTTAAGTGGACCGCTCGACCTTTGGGTGAAAGAGAACATACCTGCCCTAGGCGAATACATCGGTGGATTCACTTGGATCGTGCTGCTGGTCTCCTTCATCGGATTGGGCCTTTCCTTCACGCGCATGCGCCGCCTTGAGGGCGTGGGAGCGAGCAAGGTGGGTTCGGTCATGCTTTACCTTTTGGTCACCACCATCGGTGCGAAGGCAGAGTTCTCCGAGGTCGCGAAACCAGAGAACCTTGGCCTGGTTGCCGTCGGCGCGGTGTGGATGTTCCTCAACGCGATGGTGATGCTGGGACTACGGCGCTTTATCAAGGCACCGATCTTCTTCATGGCGGTCGGTTCCCAAGCGAACATCGGTGGCGCCGCATCCGCCCCCGTGGTTGCGAGTGCCTTCCATCCGGCATTAGCGCCGGTGGGGGCCTTGCTGGCCGTGGCGGGTTATCTGCTCGGCACCATCGCCGCGATCGGCTGTAGTTTCCTGCTGGAATTGGCGGCGGGGGGGTAGAGCTGTCTTTGTGCAGTCCTGGGGTTCCGGTCTGCTAGATTGGGGGAAGCATGCTTTCCGTCATCCTTCCCCTCCTTGTCCAGACGACCCCCGCACCCATTGAGCCGGTTCAGCTCCTGGATCCAGTAGTGCTGGAATCCGCAGCGGACTTGGGCATTCGTTTGCCGCATTCCGTGCGAGCGGATTGGCAACAACTGGCCGTGCCCGTGGCGCATCCACCCGCGGCAGCGCTGACCGCACCCTGGCCGACCGTGGATTGGTCGGTTTCCGATGCGGCCACGGAAGGCATGGACCCCAATGGAATCCAGGCTGCCTTTCAATACGGGGAGGCTCATGGCAGCAACGGCATGTTGGTGATTCGCAATGGCTACATCGTGGCCGAGTGGTATGCCCCCGGATGGGATCAGGATGATCAGGAGGACAGCTTCTCGATGTCGAAGTCGGTGTCCAGTGCGTTGTATGGAACGGCCTTCGCGGAAGGGATCTTCCCGGGTCTGGATACCGAAGCCGCCGACTACATTGCCGAGTGGAATGGGCCTTTGCATGAGGACATCACCTTGCGTCATCTGTTGAGCATGAACTCGGGTTTGCATTGGGATTTCTTCACCGATTATCTGTTCCTCGGATTCGCCAACGATCAGAGTCAGTTCGCCATCAACCTTGGAATGGATGCGGCGCCTGGCACCACTTGGGTCTACAACAACTCCGCATGCCAAACCCTTTCGGCGGTATTCGAACGTCGGACGGGGCATCAGCTGCATGAGTATGCGCAGCTGCGGATGTTCGATGTCATCGGTATGCACAACGCGACTTGGCTGACGGATAACGTCGGCAATACGCTGTCGTATCGCACGGTCTATGCTTCCGCGCGCGAGTTCGCCAAGTTCGGATATCTATGTCTGCGTGGCGGAACTTGGGATGGCACGCAGATCGTGCCGCGTCGTTATCTGAAGAAATCGGTGCGTCCGTCGCAGACCGATAATCCTTTTTATGGATACCTGTGGTGGCTCAACACTGCAGGCGCTGCCATGCCCGATGTACCTGCCGACGCCTTCTATGCTGCCGGCTTGGACGAGAAGCGGATCTACGTGGTGCCGAGCCAGGATCTGGTGGTGGTGCGCATCGGCCCCGGCTCCAGTAGCTGGGACGACAACGCCTTCCTCGGGCCGATCAGTCAGGCCGTGCAGTGACCGGGCCCCGGGCCTAGAGCCCCAAACCCTGCAGCTCCGTCTCCAACTGCGAGGCATCGCGAAACACGATGCCGTGGGTGAGGGTGCCATCCTCCAAGGCGGGGCTCAGGTTCTGCTCGAGGTCATCAATCCCGATGACCCGCGTGCCTGCCTCACCTAAGACCGCCTCCGCCCGACGTCGGGCCACCGCCCACATCGAACTATCCGCCCCCTTCGGTGTGACGCCCTCCTCGAAACTGGCCGTGCAGCTCTGGAACAGATCTGCCATCCCCAGCTTGTCGGAGGCATAAGCCAAACGCCAAGGATCCGTATTGGTGACGATATGGACCTGCACGCCCTCCACCTGCAGCCGGCGGCGGATCACCGCAATGCTGTCGACCAGAGCCCACAGGATGGAGCACCAAGCCTCCTGGAAGAGGGCTTCATCGCGTACGTGGCGTAGGCCCAGAGGTTCACGGACGGCGTCCAGGAACTGCTCCGGGGTGATCTCGCCGGCCTCGAAGGGCTGCAGCAGTTGCTCCAAGAGCTCGGCGCCGGCCCTGGGAATGGGGCGCCCCAGCAGGCGTTCAAAGGATACGGCGCAGCGATCACGGTCGAAACCGGCCAGCACTTGTCCATAGTCACAGAGGATGAGGGTGGCGTCCCCTTGATTCTTCATCTGCATAGACTACGGTATCCGGCCATGACAAAGCTCACCGACGACCTCATTCGCGAGCTGCCGAAGACCGATCTGCATCTCCACCTCGATGGCTCCATGCGTCCGGAGACCCTATTGGAGTTGGCAGATAAACAAGGCGTCCGCCTGCCGGCACGTTCGGTGAAGGGGCTTTATGCCAAGGTCTTCAAGGAGACCTATACCGACCTTCCCGATTACCTCCACGGCTTCGCCTACACCTGCGCGGTGATGCGCAAGCCCAATGCCATCGAGCGCATCGCTTTCGAATTGTGTGAAGACAACTTCGAAGAGGGGGTGCGTTACCTCGAGATGCGTTTTGCGCCGCAACTGCTCACCGGCGAAGGCATGGACATCCTGCAGGTGCTGCAGGCTGCCAGTCGCGGTATCGCGCGTGCGGAGAAGAAGTGGAATAAGAAAGCAGCCGTACGCAATGGCGAAGAACCAGCCTTCCGCGCTTCCATCATCGTCTGCGCGATGCGTTTCTTCGCGGCACCCTTCAGCGCCACCTACGCCAAGATGTTCGAGGCCTTCGGTGCGCTGCCGGATCGCGAGATCTTCGGCCTTGCCAGTGAGGCGCTGGTTAAGTCGGCCATCGAAGCGCGGGATCGCCATGGTCTGCCCATCGTCGGCGTGGACCTTGCCGGTGCCGAACATGGCTTCCCGGCCAAGGATCACCAAGCTGCCTATCAACTCGCACACGATGCTTTCTTCGGCAAGACCGTGCACGCCGGTGAGGCTTATGGGCCTGAGTCCATCTTCCAAGCCATCACCGATTGCCACGCCGACCGCATTGGGCATGGCACTTGGATCTTCAGCCAAAAGCGTTTGCAGGATGTGCCCAAGGAAGACCGCAAGACCTACGTCAATCGTTTGGTGCAATATGTGGCCGACCGCCGCCTGACGATCGAAGTCTGCCTCACCAGCAACCTCCAGACCCTTCCGGAGCTGGGCGCGCTGAAGAATCATCCATTCAAGCGTATGCTGAAGGAGCGCCTGTCCACGACCTTGTGCACCGACAACCGCCTGGTCTCGCGCACCACGGTCTCGCGTGAATATCGCCTGGCTGTGGATACCTTTGGCTTGAAATCCAAGGACCTCAGCGATCTGTTGGTCTACGGCTTCAAGCGCAGTTTCTTCCCCGGCAGTTACAGTGAAAAACGAGCCTACGTGCGTCAGATCTTGGATTACCGTGATGCGGTGTTCCAGAAACATGGCGTCGTGGTCGGCTGAGCGGGCCTTAGAGCGGGGGGAGCGCGTTTCCTCCCCCCGAGAAACCTTCATTATTTCCCCAAGCCCCTGCGCCTCGGCGGCGTCGTTCCGGCGTGAGTGAAAGGAAACGGGATATGCACCCGGCCGACGGCACCCTGCTGGCGGACTACCGGAGTGGCAAGTTAGAGGCCTTCGACCGCTTGGTCGATCGGCATGAAGCTGCGCTACTCAGGTTTGCGACGAGCCTCCTGCGTGATGCCACGCGAGCGGAAGACGTCGTCCAGGAATCCTTCCTTCGCTTGCTCCGAAAGGGGCCTGAACTCGGCAGCGAGGCTTCTCTTGGACCTTGGTTATTTCGTGTCTGCCGCAATCTCGCTTACGACATGAGAAAGATGGAAACGCGCGAAGCCGCTCGCCGGGAAAAGGTGGTGGTCGAGGAACCGACCACGCCGGATGCCCAATCCGAACACCAGGAGGTGTTGACCCTGGTACAGCAGGAAATGAAGAACCTGCCGGAACGCGAACGCGAAGCCATCTGGCTCAAGGTTCATGAGGGCTGGAACTACACGCAAATCGGCGAGGTGCTTGGGGTGAAGCCCGGCACCGTCGGCTGGTTGGTGCATGAAGGCATGAAGAGACTCACTGCGCGTCTGCGTGTAGCCCAAGCGATTTAGGGGGAAGAAAGATGAAACGAATCGATGAAACGAAATTGACCGACTACGTGATGGGGGAGCTCGATGCTTCTGCCCGCGCCGAGGTCGAGGCCGCCATGGCCGAAGATGAACAGCTGCGGACCCAGTGCGAGGAATTGCAGCGCACCTTGAACTTGCTGCAGGAACCGCAACTGCAGCCCGTGTTGGGACAGGATCGTCGGGAGGCCTTGCGGGCTGCGGCGCGTGAGCCTCAGGCGGCAGCGGTTGGATCCGCGGTAGGGTCCGATGGTGCTGCGGCTGCAAGTGGCTCCGGGAAAGGCCGTTTGCTGCAGTTCCCAGGCATCAAATATGCCGCGGCTTTCTTGATCTTCGGCGGCGCCTTAGTGGTGTGGTCGGAGAAGTACGGTGGCGAGCGTTTTGAACCGGCCACCTCGCAGGCAGCTGCCTTGGATGCGTTGGGTTATGGCGGAGGTCATTCCCAATCGATGGAAGCCATGGGCTATGTCGGCGGTAGCGCTGATTCTGCGCCCGAGAGCGAAATCCCGCTGAGCTTGACTCCGATCATGGAGTTGGGTTATGCAGCGGAAACCAAGCCCGCTTTGGGTGGTGGCGCTGGCGGACGTCTGGGGAAGGACTCGAAGGTTGGAAAGGAGCGCGGTACCTATAAGGGTCCTGGCGATTCGGTTCCAAATGGGAATGTGGCCTGGGATTTTGGACAAGGTGTTGGAACTCCAGAGGCTCAATTGGGCGCCCTGATGGTCGCACCCGATGCAGCTGCTCCCGTCCAGACCCCAACCATCGGCTACATGTCCACTCCAGGCTCTGCGAGTAGTTCGGAGCTTCAGGAATCCATGTTGCCGGATCCAACGCTGGGACCTTTGGGCCAGTTGGAAAAGGAGGGCGATGACCTGCGGGATAAGTTGCGTCAGCGTGATCAGGGGCTGGCTGAATCCTCCACGCCCAGTGCACCTGCAACTCCTGGGGCTCCGAAGACTTCCAGTGACGGCCAGCAATGGGATCGCCTTGCGAAAGATGATGAGCAGGCCGCGCTTCTTTCGCGGACCGAGAATCTTTACGACGCTGATATGGGTCTTGCCCTTGAGGCCCTAGGGTACAACGGCTTGGTCGAAGAAGATGCATCCGGTGCCTACTTCGATGATTTTGGGGACGGCGATACCCGTGGTCGCATCGAGAACATTCGCGGCGCTTACGAAGATCGTCTTCGTAAGCAGCACGAGGAACCCATCTGCACCCTCACCGATGGCTACGGTCGTCGCTACGTCGACGCTCAAGTGATCGATCACCTGCATCCTGCCCATCCGCAGGAGACTCCGCAGGACATGTTCTTCCGCTTCTACGGCGATAACCCCGAGGTTTTCAGTCGCTTCGAGAGTCTCAGCACTTTCGCCGCGGACGTCGACACCGCGAGTTATCCGATGGCGCGGAACTACCTGGTCAATGATCAACTGCCGCCGAAGGCTGCGATCCGCACCGAAGAATTCCTCAACTACTTCGACTACGCCATGCCGGCGCCGACGGAAGATGACTTCACCGTGTACCTGAATGCCGGTGAGACCGTGTTCGGAGACGATCGCCTGCTGGTGTCCATCGGCGTCAAGGCGCGCGAGGTGTTAGCCAACGAACGTCCGCCGATGAACCTGGTCTTCGTGCTCGATAAGTCGGGATCGATGGCAGGGGAGCGCATGCAGCTGGTGAAGGATGCCTTGATGTTGCTGGTTGATCAGATCCGCGACACCGATACCATCGGCCTCGTCACTTTTGATTCCACCGGACATGTGGTGCTCGAGCCGACGCAAGGGCATGAGCGTTACCGCATCCGCAAAGCCATTCGCAGTCTCAGCACTGGCGGTTCGACTAATGCCGCGCAAGGACTGGCACTGGGTTATGGCTTGATGGAGAAGGTCTATGACCCCAAGTCCATCAACCGTGTGGTGCTGGCCTCGGATGGTGTCGCGAACACCGGTGAGACCGATCAAACCCGCATCCTCAAGAACGTTACCGAACGGGCGGAGGCGCGCGTCGACCTGACCACTTTGGGTGTGGGCATGGGCAACCACAACGATGTCTTCTTGGAGCAACTTGCCGATCAGGGCAATGGTTCCTGCCACTACTTGGACGATGTCGAAGAGGCCGAGCGTGTGCTGGTCGAAGGATTCCTTGGCACCATGATCACTGTCGCCCGCGATGTGAAGATCCAGGTCGAGTTCGAGGAGGAGCAGGTGCTGCGCTGGCGTCAGCTGGGTTATGAAAACCGCAGCTTGGCGCACCAGGATTTCCGCAACGATGCCGTCGACGCCGGTGAAGTCGGGTCCGGGCATGAGGTGGTCGCGCTTTATGAGGTGCAGCCTTCGAAGAATGCTTCTGCAGAGGGCAATCTCGTCACCGTGCGCTTGCGTTGGAAGCCAGAAGGCTCGGAGAAGGCTGTGGAACGCAGTTATTCCCTCGACCTGGCAGCCGCCAGTAGCCGTTGGGAGCTGGCCCCTGTGCGTCTGCGTCAGCAGGCCGTGGTGGCCCAGTACGCCGAGGTTCTGCGCCGGAGTGTGCATTCCCGCACGGACAGCTACGAGCAGCTGGTGGCCGAGGCGACTCGCTTGGTGAAGGAATTGAGTGGGGAAGCCGAAGTATCGGAGCTGCGCGACATGATCCGTCGCACGCGGGATCTGGCTCGTTGGACCGCTCCGGACGACCGAATTTCGATGCTGGTGGAAGAAGCGCGGCGTCAACGATTGCTGGAGGCAGAGCTCGCCATGGCCGCTCATGAGGTGGATGTGGAAGAACTTCTCGAGCAGGTACGTCAGCAGAATCGTGACCTGGAAGGTCAACTGCAGGATATCCTGCAAAGAGACTGAAACCAGGGCCTTCCCGCGCCTACAGAATGGCGCGGGAAGGCAAGATTTCCGCAACCATTTCCTGGCTAGGCGCGTAGGCCTTAGCGGCCTACGGAAAACCCATAAGCCAGACTCATCAACTCACTCCCACACTTCATGACGCTTCCTGGAATTGTTCTTATTTTGGCGTCCATTTGGACACCCCAAAGCGATATCAAACCTGCGGGATTCCCGCGAGACACCACGCCTGGTGTCGACACCGTCGATGAGATCGTTGCGCGCGAAAGCGAAGCGATCCGTCAAGCCGTTCAAGTCTTTGCAGATGATGCAAAAAACGGTCTCACGCCATACCTCTCCGAGGATGGGCGTATTCGCATCTACACCGATTTCCGCTCGAAGGATGCGAAGAGTGCCTTCAAGCGTGTCGGCCTGATGTTCGAAAGCGTGGATACCGCGCTCGGTTATGCCGGGGAAGAGCCCGAGCCGCTGTTCGCATTCCTGATTGCACGTAGCACCACCTATCACGGTTTGTGTGATGCGATTGCCGAAGCCGGGCCGATGCAGGCCAACTTCATGCAGCAGTCCAAGGAAACCACGGGCTTCACCATCTTCGCTCCGGAACTCACCGTCTATTTCCACGACCTCTCGGTGCAGGAAGAAGCGCGGCCCGATCATTCGATTGGGCACAACTTGATTCACCTCGAGATGCATCGTCGTTATGGCGTGCTGCCCTTGTGGATTCGTGAGTCCATCGCCACCGCTGCCGAAGACATGGCAACCGGTGAGGTCTATGCACCTTGGCATCTCAATGGCTTTGTGTTCACCGCTTCGCACACCGAATGGCGTGGCAAGCAGACGCGCAAGCAGATGGCTGCCCTGCAGAATTTCGATGCACTCTTTTCCTACAGCGCCAAGCCCTATCGCGATGACCTCGCGCATTTGGGCTTCGGGTTCGCGGTCTACACCATGCTCGAGGAGCCGGAGGAGTTGCGCCGTTTCCTGACTGCCATGCAGGATAAGTATGCCGAGGTCAATCTGAAGGGCGGGAGACCCGCCTTCACCCTCGAGATGACACGCACCATGTTCGAGGATGCTTTCGAGAACCCAGACGATGAGAAGCCCTTCCTGGAGCGCTTCCAGAAGTGGTGGAAGAAGCCGACCAAGTGGAACAAGAAGCCAAAGAAGCGTAAGCGCTAGCGCTCTAACAGTTATCGGGCGCTATGCTTAGGGCCGTCTCGTCAAAGCGAGGCGGCCCCATTTCGTTCCATGTCCCGAACGTCCTCCAAGATTTCCCCTTGGTTCGGCGGCATCACCTTGTTCCTGCTTGGAGCCTGTGGTGATCAGCCGGCGACTCCCACCCACGATCCACCTCCAACCGCAGATCAAGCGGCCGTGGGGGAAGAGGCGCAAACGAGCGCGGAAGCGTCGGATCGAGGTGCAGAGATCTATCGCGTATCTTGCGCCCTTTGTCATGGCGAAACGGGCGACGGCAAAGGCATCGTGGTCCTTGATCGTCCGGCGCGCAGCTTCATCGACGGAGGTTTCTCTTTCGGCAACACGCCGGAAGCTCTGTTTCGCACCGTCTCGAATGGCATCGGTGGCACGCCTATGCCAGGATTCTCTGAGACCATGAGTGAAGAAGATCGGCACGCGGTCGTGGCGCATGTCCTGACCCTAATGCCGGCGCCGGAGACCATCGTGCCGGGCTCCACCGTCCTGAGCGTGACGGATCGCCCGCAAGTAGCGCGCGGCAGTTTCCCTCCGGTTATGGATGGCTTGGCGATGTCGGCCCGTGGACTCCTACTCGGTGGCCTCGATGGTATGAGTTTCCAGTACGACGCCTCCGACATGCGCTTATTGGCCGTGCGTCTTGGGGATTTCGTCGATCGTAGGGATTGGGAAAACCGTGGTGGTGATGCCATGTTGCCGTTGGGAGTCCCGATCTTTCTGTTCGACGGCGGCGACCCAGGCTCCATGTGGGAGCGCACCTCCGTCACTGCAGCGGTGCAGCCCTTGCAAGCAAAACTGTTGGCGACGGAGATTGCTGGCGGCAAGGCTTGGGTGGAATACGCGCTCTTGGAAGATGGCGTGCAACTCGCGCTGGTGCGGGAAAGCGGGCAGGCGCTCAGCCGCGGTGGCTGGACCGGATTTCGGCGCAGCTTCGAGGTTCTGTTGGAGCAAGGCTTTGAAGGTGCTCTGGTCCTCAGTGATGGAGCCCTCGCCGCGAAACCGCTGTTCCCAGACCTTGCCGGACGCACGGTACGGCAAGAAGATCCGCAGTTCGGATCCGTCATCCGTCATCGCCGGGAGTTTCAGCTCGATGGCGGTTTCCACTTGAATGAGGATCTCCTCTTCGGCCTCGAAGGCACCGAACAACAACTGCAGGATCTGCAGGAGGCCTTGCGATGAACCTACTGCTTCCCATCCTGTTCGCTGCGGCGCCTCAAACCGAGGCCGATCATTACACCGTGGAATACCTCACTCCACCGGAGGGTGAAGTGTTGGAAGTCGGTGGCATGGACTTCCTCTCTGACGGCACCCTGCTTGTGAGCACCCGCCGCGGCCGCGTCTGGTGGATCGAGAATCCCATGGCCGCAGATCCGGCCGACGCCCGCTTCCACATCTACGCCGAAGGTCTGCAGGAAGGTCTTGGGTTGAAGGTGGTGGATGATGTGATCTACGTGGTGCAACGCAGCGAGTTGTCGCGGCTGTTGGACCTGGATGGCGACAAGGTTTGTGATCGCATCGAAACGGTCTCCCAAGGTTGGGGCATGAGCGGCAACTATCACGAGTTCGCCTTTGGCCTGCCGCGGGATGAGGAAGGCAACTTCTTCGTCAGCACCAATGTCGGATTCTGGTCACCGGAATGGTGGCATGGCTTGAGCCGTGCAGCGCATCGCGGTTGGATCTTGAAGATTGCGCCGGATGGCAAAGCCACGCCTTGGGCCATGGGCGTGCGTAGTCCTGCTGGCTTCGGCATGGATGTCGACGGCGAGCTTTATTACACCGACAACCAAGGCGATTGGATGCCGGTCTGCGGTTTGTTCCATGTGCAGGAAGGGGAGTTCTATGGACACCCGGCATCCTTGCGTTGGACCGAGGAGTATGGCGATGGCGACCAGGTGCCGAGCAGCACGGAACCGCCCTCCACGGAACGCACTGCGCCTGCGGTTTGGATCCCCTACGAATGGTCGCGCTCGACCGGCAGCCTGGTCCCCGATACCACCGGAGGTGCCTTCGGTCCCTTTACGGAGCAACTGTTCGTGGCCGAATTGACCAATGGCTTGATCTTCCGCACCTTGTTGGAGGAAGTGCAGGGGCAGAAGCAAGGAGCCGTGGTGCTGTTCCGCCAAGAAGTCGGCAGTGCCTTGCGCGTTCGTTTCGCCCCCGACGGCAGCCTGTTCACTGGCTTCACCAATCGCGGCTGGGGCGGCCTGTCGCCTGCATCCGGAATCGCGCGCCTTCGTTGGACCGGCAAGACTCCCCTGGAGTATGAGCGGATTCATCTGGAGCAGGATGGTTTCACCCTCGACTTCACCTTGCCTTTGGAGGGCGAGCCGGATGTCAGTGCCATCACCATCCGCGATTATGATTACAACTGGTGGTGGGATTATGGTTCGCCGGAGATGCGCGAACGCAAACTCTCTGCGACTTTGGCCGTCTTGTCCGAGGATCGCAAGAGCCTGCGCTTGACCATTCCAGACTTGGAGGCGGGGCGGGTGGTGCGCTTGGGCCTGCCAGGCGTTGGTCTGTTGCACGAGGAGTTCGCCTACACCATCAACCAGATGCCCGAAGGTCCACTGGCCACCACGATGGTCGCCAAGGTGGTTGCACCGCCTGCGGCACGTGAATCCGATGATGCCGGTTGGTTGACCCTGACTTGGGCGGATCCCTTTGATGCTTGGGATAGCCAAGGTTGGCAACTCGTCGATATCGCCCTGGATCCCGCCGACAACACGCGTTTCCTCGAGACTCCAGGCAATGGTGCCTTGGTCAACAGCGGCACGCCCCTGAGCGACTTCCGCAGTAAGGCATCCTTCGGCGACATCGCCTTCCGTTTCAGTTTCCAGCTTCCCGAAGGCGGTGATAGCGGACTCTACTTGATGGATCGTTATGAACTGCAGTTGGTCGACGATCCATCACAATGCGGTGGTGTGATCGGTTCCAAGAATCCGCGCGCCAAGGGCTACCGAGGTCCTGGGCAATGGCACATCGTCAGCGGTAAGTTCTTCGCGCCGCGTTTTGACGACGGCGGCAACAAGATCGCCAATGCGCGATTCGAGGAGATCACCATCGATGGCGTCATGGTGATTGGTGCTGCAGAGTGCAGTGGCCCGACGGGTGGTGCCGAACCTGGACCGGAAGTCGCCCAGGGTCCTTTACGGTTCCAATCCAATGCCGGCAGGGTGGCGATCGGGGATGTGCGGGTGAAACTCTTGCCCGATGAATCCTTGGAGCCCAGTATCGAAGGTTGGACCAAGGTCTCGGACCTGACGGCTTCGGTCGAGCCCATGGCTCTACGCGCCAAGTTCGATGTCTCTGATGGAGGAGCGGCAAGCTTGCACTTCCTGCCTGATGGCGCAACGGCTCCGGCGTGGAGCATGGCGATCGATCACACCGGTCCCGGACCTGCTCGCACCGGATCCCTGCGCAAGGTCGCGGAGGTCACCACGCAGTTCCTGCAACCAGGGGTACCCTTCGACTTGGCACTCGACTTCCGTGAAGAAGCCGAAGGCACGCGTATCCTCGTCTTCCTCAATGGTGCCTTGGTGAACGAGGCCCAGTTCGACAAGCGTCTTGGTCCGGGATCCTTCCTGATCGATGGCGCGGTCGTTCCAGACACCGACTTCAAGATCCACGAACTCCTCGTCAAGCCCCGCTGATCCATGAAAAGCCTCACTCTCCTTGCGCTCTTCCCATTGTTCCTTGGGGCATGTCAGACATCGCATCAACCCTGCGACGATCCCGAGGAGGATCACGTCCATGGCCACGTGCATGATCACGACGACCTCCCCTTGATGCT
>JBMYYH010000087.1:0-13563 GCA_049609225.1 Planctomycetota bacterium
TTTGTTGCCTGCGTCATCCGTCCTCGGTGGCGGCTTCTCTGGCGAAGCGCAATCAACTGCCGCCCGGGCTCAGTTCCTTCCTGTGGCAGGAATACACCGCCGCCGCGCACCAGGCTCTCGCGCAGACCGAAACCTTGGTCGTGGCCTATGAAGCCATCCTTGCCGATCCGTTGGCGCAGGCCGAACGCATGCGTGACCATTTGGCAGACTCGCTCGCACTGGATACCCAAGCCATGGCCGCCGCGGTCGACGCCAGCCTCATGCACCATCCCGCGCGTGAGCAGAGTTTCGAAGCTTGGTGGCCCGGAGGCTCCGACCTCTATGCCGATCTCAGTGCCTGCGCCGACGGCACCCGATCCTGGGCCGAAGTCCGCGCCGCAGAACCGCCGCGGGACGCAGCCTGGGTGGATTTAATGGCTCACGCCTCCGAACTCGCCGGCCGCCTTGATTTCCGCGAGAATGCTTATGGCGATCGCGTGCAGGAATCCGAAGAGGCTCGTCATGCACTTGAGGAAGCGCGTGAGGAGCATGCGGCCCTGCTTGGAGAGGCAGAGGCGCTTGCTGAGGGGTATCGTGCCGAACTTGAGGCCAGCCGGACGCGCAACGACAATCTGCGTGGGCGATTCGAGGTCCGCATGGGGCAGAAACTCCGGAATCTGTTTCGATCCTCGGAGGACGGCCCCAAGGCCTAGCCCCACCCCTTTCAGACTCTGCTTTGAGCCAATCCGCGGCCAATTCTTCCGCCATCCTGGTGCGCAACTTCTTGCGTCAGGATTTGGCGTTGAAGTATCGCCGCTCGGTCCTCGGCTTCGTCTGGTCGTTGCTCAACCCCATGCTCATGCTCGGGGTGATGACCGTCGCGTTCAGCTTCCTGTTCGACCGCGACACGGGCCCCGGCGGCTTTGCCTTGCACCTGTTCGCCTGCCTCTTGCCATGGCAATGTTTGGCGGCTTGTGTCACCAAGGGAAGTCGGTCCTTGATGATGGCGGAGCGTCTCATCCTGCAGGCGCCAATCCCGGTGTGGATCTTTCCGTTGCGGCACTCGCTTTTCGCGACCACCGAATACGTGTTGTCGATGTTTGCGCTGGCGTGCCTGGTCTGGTTCATCGGCTTTGAACCTTCGTGGTCCTTGTTGATCCTGCCGCTGTCGGTCCTGTGCCTCTTCGGTTTCGGCTTTGGACTTGCCGCATTGACCAGCGTGTCGGTGGTCTACTTCCGCGACACCGAACACCTCATCACCGTGGGCATGCGCGCATGGTTCTACCTGTCCCCGGTGCTGCTGCCTTTCACCGTGATTCCGGAGAACCTGTTGCCGTGGTTCAAGTTGAATCCGGTCTACTATCTCCTGCAGATGTTCGACAGCCCGATCACGCACTCCACGTGGCCGCCGCAGGAAACCATCCTCATGGCTGTCGCGATCGCGGTGGTCACCTCCGCCCTCGGCGTCTTCACTCTCAACCGCTTTAAGGATGAAATCGTCTTCCGACTCTAAGGTGGGGGTGCGTCTGGAAGGGGTGGGTTTGAATTTCCGCCTCTATCGGAACCGTCGACCGAACTTGAAGTCGGCGCTGCTGAACCTGTTCGGCGCCGGTGCCAAGGAATCGCATGAGAAGGAGACCTTCCCTGCGTTGAAGGAGGTGGATCTCACCTTCGCACCTGGGGATCGGGTTGGCATCATCGGACGCAATGGTGCGGGCAAGAGCAGCCTGTTGCGCGTGATCGCGGGCATCTACCGGCCCAGCTACGGCACCGTTCAAACCGACGGCTTCCTGGTCCCACTGTTTCAAGTCGGCTTGGGCTTCATGCCGGAGCTTACTGGGCAGGAAAATGTCGAACAGGCAGGCGCGATGTTCGGCTTGGACCGCGAAGCCATGCGCGAACGTTCCGATGCGATCTTCGAGTTCGCCGAGTTGCAGGAGTTTCGCGAAACACCCTTGAAATACTATTCGCGCGGCATGGGCATGCGCTTAGCCTTCACCGCGACGACTTCCATTCAGCCGGAGATCCTCCTGTTGGATGAAGTTTTTGGTGGCGGTGACCAAGGCTTCCGCGAGAAGGCAGTGCAACGCATGGAAGAGTTGATCGAACGCACGCCGATCGTGATCACGGTTTCGCATTCCATGGGCATCGTCAAACGCATCGCCAACCGGGTCTTGTGGTTGGAGAAGGGGCGGATCCACATGGATGGGGAAGCGAGCGAAGTCATCGAAGCCTACGAGAAGGCGGTGGCGGACCAGGCATGAACGGATTGGCTCCGGTACCGGCATTGAGCATTTCGGTCGTGACCTACGACCCGAATATGGATTACCTGCGCCAAACCCTTCAAGCCGCAGATGTCGCGGTGAAGGCGGCATTGGATGCGGGCGTCGTCACCGATGTGGATCTCCTGCTGGTGGACAATGGACCAGGAAGAGGTTGGCGTGAAAAACTACGCACGGTGATCGACGAGACTTGGGATACCAAACGTTGCGGTCCGGTGGAGATTCATCCTTCGGTGCGCAATCTCGGTTACGGCCGCGGGCACAACCTCGGCATCCTGCGTTGCCGCAAGCGTTATTACCTGGTGTTGAATCCCGATGCCGTGATGGACCCTGATGCGATCATCCAGGCAACGCGCTTCATGGAAGAGCATAAGGAGGTAGGCATGTTGGCTCCGCGCGTGCGTGCCGGCGCCGGCGACAACCAACACTTGTGCAAATGCGATCCGAACATGCTCGACTTGTTCCTGCGAGGCTTCGCGCCGAAGTGGATGCAGCGACGTCATCAAGCACGTCTCGATGACTATGCCTTCGCCGACCTCGGGATCGAGAACGAGCGCATCGGCTTGCCGGTCTTGAGTGGTTGCTTCCTGTTCTGCCGCACCCGTCCGCTGCAGCAGTCCGGCGGTTTTGATCCGCGCTACTTCCTCTACTTCGAGGACAACGATCTCAGCCGCATGGTGCGTAAGATTGCACCTCTGGCCTATGACCCCAAGGTCGTGATCGAACACTATGGCGGCGGCGCCTCGCATAAAGGCCTTGCGCATATCCGCATGTTTGGAGTGTCGGCCTGGAAGTATTTCCAGAAGCACGGCTGGAAGTGGCGCTAGGGCGCGCCTGCCCCGTCGCCCCGATTGCTATCCTCCGCATAGGGCGTGCCCTCGTGCGCCCCGGCCCCCAGCCCACCGATGATTCCGCTAATCCTCGGGATTTCCGCCTTCACCTTCCTCGTGACACGATGGTTGGCGCGGCCGGGCAACCCTCTGACAGCGGTGGACGAGCCGAACCACCGGTCGCTGCATGAAGTGCGCACCCCCAAAGGTGGGGGATTGGCGATCGTGGTGGCGCTGGTCCTGCTGGAGATCCAACAACGCTTCAGCGGTGATGCCCTGTTCCCAAGCGTCTGGGTCCTGGCAGGATTCTTGGCGATCGCCGCCGTCTCCTTCCTCGATGACCGACGCCCGGTGCCCTCCGGCATTCGCCTGTTGGTGCACCTGCTCGCTGCGCTCGGCCTCCTCGTGAGTGGCTTGCGTTTCGAAAGCCTGCCGCTGCCCGGCTTGGCCGAATCCCCGCTCGCTCTCGGCTGGCTGGCGATTCCCGCGACCCTGGTTTTCGCCGTCTGGTTCACCAACCTCTACAACTTCATGGACGGCATGGATGGTTTCGCCGGTGGCATGACCGTTTTCGGCTTTGGCGGGTGCGGCTTGCTGGCCTACGCCAATGGTGATGCCGCCCTAACTCTTTTGTGTTTGGGCGCCGCCGCCGCCAGCTGCGGATTCCTGGCCTGGAACTTCCCACCCGCCCGCATCTTCATGGGCGACGTCGCCGCGGCGCCACTGGGCTATCTGGTCGCACTGGTCACCTTCCTCGGGGTCAGGAACAATTCTCTCGACTTGTGGCAGCCTCTCCTGCTGTTTTCCCCCTTCTGGGTCGACGCCACCGTCACTCTGATCCGCCGCCTGTTCCGACGCGAACGGGTCTGGGAAGCGCACCGCACCCACGCCTATCAGCGCTTCGCCCAGGCTGGGTGGGGGCATCGCGGCACCACCCTCGCGGAATACGGCTTTATGGTCCTGATGATTGGTGCTGCCTGGTTATTCGGGAATCTGGAGGCTCAGCAGCGGCTGTTCCTGCTGCTTGGCGTGGCCGCACTATTCGTGCTTGCGTGGCTGCTTCTGCGGTCCGTTGAGAGGGCGAACGGAATCCGCGGGACGGATTAGCAACTTCCTATCGTCTCAAGTCTTGCGGTGGGGAGAATTGCCCCCTTCTGGTAAACTCCGGCCGCTTCTGTGCCTTTTGGCCCCCTCCCAGGCCTGAGGCACGCGCCACAATTCATGCCCTCCGAACGTTTTTCCCGCCGCCAAAAGCAACTGGCGCTGGTCACCCTCGACCTGGGCATCTTCGCGATGGCGCTGTGGTGGGCCTACGCCCTGCGAAAGTCTGACCTGTTCCCGAACTATGAGGGCAACTACTGGACGATGTGGGCGGTCATGGCCCTGCCACGGATTCCGGTCTACGTGAAGCTGGGTTTGTACCGCGCGGTGCTGCGCTACCCGAGTCCACAGCTCACGCGGATCGCCCTGCAGGGTTCGATCATCGCTGCGATCGGAAGCGGCACCATCCTCTACTTCCTGCAGCTGACCGGCGACCCGCGTTCGGTCCTGTTCCTCGAGCCGTTCATCGCCACGCTGTTGGTAATCGCGAGTCGCGAGATCCTGGCCAAGTGGAGCGCCTCGGTGAATACCAAGAATGGCCTGTTCGGCGCGCCGGCGCCGGTGGTCATCTATGGTGCCGGTTCGGCTGGTTTGCAGTTAGCGCAGACCCTGCGCTTCGGTGAGGATTATCACCCCGTCGCGTTCTTGGATGACGAGCCCTCGAAGTGGGGTTTGGAAGTGGGCAACCTCAAGGTTTATCCACCTTCGCGTCTGCAGGGATTGGTGCAGCGTTATGGCGTGAAGCAAGCTCTGTTGGCCGCACCCGCAAGTGATGCCGCGCATCGTCGGCAGATGATCGAGCTGCTGGAGAAGCCGGGGCTGACCATCATGGAAGTGCCGAACTTCCTCGACCTCATTCGTGGCAACCACAAGCTCGAAGAGCTAGCCGAAGTGCACACCACCGATCTTCTCGGTCGCACCTCCGTCTTGCCCGACGACAACCTCCTGCGCAAAGTCATTCCCGGTCACAGTGTGTTGATCACGGGTGCAGGTGGATCGATCGGTAGTGAGTTGTGCCGTCAGGTGGCGGCGCTTGGTCCGGCGCAGTTAGTGTTGTTCGAGATCAGTGAGTATGCGCTTTATCGCTTGGAGATGGAGCTGCATGAATCCTTCCCCGATTTGAAGGTCGCGGCGGTGTTGGGATCGGTCTTGGATGAAGGCCGCTTCGAACAAACCTGTAGGCGTTTCGGAGTGGAGTCGATCTATCACGCGGCCGCGTACAAACATGTGCCGCTGGTGGAGCAGAACCCCTTGGCGGGCATTCGCAATAACGTCTTCGGCACCTTGACTGCTGCAAAAGTGGCGGTGCGCTGTGGTGTGCACAACTTCCTGATGGTCTCCACCGATAAGGCGGTGCGCCCGTGCAATGTGATGGGAGCCTCGAAGCGCGTGGCCGAGCTTGCGTGCTTGATGGTGGCGGAGCAGGCGCAACAGCAGGGCGTCGCGGATACGAGTGGGGAACATGCCACGCGGTTTGCGATCGTGCGTTTCGGCAATGTGCTGGATAGTGCAGGATCGGTGGTGCCGTTGTTCCGCAAACAGATCGCGTCGGGCGGACCGGTCACGGTCACGGACAAGGATGTGCAGCGTTACTTCATGACTATCCCGGAAGCCGCGCAGTTGGTGGTGCAGGCCAGCGCGATGGGGGATGGCGGCGAGGTTTATCTCTTGGATATGGGTGAGCCGGTCAAGGTGGTGGAGCTCGCACGTCGGATGATCGAGTTGGCAACGCGCAGCTGCAGTCGCGAGATCGCGATTGAATACACCGGGTTGCGTCCGGGTGAGAAACTGGTGGAAGAACTGCTGGTGGATCCCGCAAACTCCGAAGCGACGGACCACGAGAAGATCTTCAAGGCCAAGGAAGAAGGCGCCGATGCGGCAACGCTCGCGCGGCAACTCCTGCAGTTGGAAGAGGCGATCGAGAAGGGCGTCTTACCTGCCGTCTACGGTGTGCTCGAACAGTTGGTCGAAAGCTACTGCCGCCCCGAAGGCCCGAAGGATGTGCTGCACAAGAATGGAAGTTGCTACAGCTTCCAGAAGGCAGAGGGCGCGGACGGCACGGAAGAAGCTGCGCCAAAGAGTGCCGAATCGCACGCTTAGGTGCTGAGACTCCCCTGATTTCGCGCTCCTCATGGGTGTGGTTTGGCACGATGGTTGTAACCCATCCATCATGAACGCCCCCCATATCCCACCGTTGCGCCCATCGCTTTTTGGGCTGGCCGCATTCTTGGCTCTGACATCCACACCACTCCTAGCGCAAGCCGGTGGTGGATCGGAAACCGTCTTTCATTGGGAGGGAGGCACCGAAGATCGCACTTTCGGTTTTTCCTCTGCCAACGCAGGCGACTTTGACGGTGATAGTGTGGACGACATCATCATCGGAGCAAGTGGCTCGGCGCCAAGTGGAATGGTGGTTGCGGGTTCGGTTTACGTCTACTCGGGCGTTGATGGAAGCGAGCTGTTCCATTGGGATGGACCGGTAGCTTGGCATGGACTTGGTTCCGCGGTTGCTAGCGCCGGAGATGTCAACGGAGATGGAATCGAGGATGTATTGGTCGGCGCGCGCGCTGCCGACCCAGGCGGAATGCAATCGGCTGGCTGCGCCTATCTATATTCCGGAATGACGGGCGCGCTTCTGTTTCAATGGAATGGAACAAGCGCGAATGACCATTTAGGTTGCTCCGTGAGTAGCGCGGGTGATTTGAATCTCGATGGATACCTCGATGTCTTAGTGGGCGCAGATTACTCCAGCCCTGGAGGACTGTCCTTTTCGGGATCCATCTTCGCCTATTCCGGCTTTGACGGATCCGAGCTCTTCCGCATCGACGGCACCAAACTATGGGCTGAGGCCGGTAGTGAGGTTGAGAGTATTGAAGATGTCAATGCAGATGGCATCCCCGACATCCTGTCCGGCGGAAACCGTTTCGCTGCAATCTATTCCGGCGCCGATGGCAGCATGATTCATGACCTTAATCTCGGCAACTGGGGTAGCAACTTCGGCCAGGCTGTTGCGGTCATCGGGGATGTGAACCAAGACGGCATGAAGGATGTAGCCGTTGGGGCACACCGTGAGATTCGTTTTGGCGTGCGGAATGTTGGCTCTGTCCGGGTGTTCAGCGGCATGGACGGTTCGTTGCTTTACCGTATTTCTGGAAATCATAAGAACGATCGCTTTGGGCATTCCATTTCCGGAGTCGAAGACCAAAACGGAGATGGGACCCCTGATTTTGTTGTGGGCGCCATCCAGCAAAACCTTTTCGGACCTGAAGCATCAGGTCGGGTTGGCTTGTATTCAGGAGTGGATGGGTCCCTTCTTCAAGGGTGGTCTGGCGTGGAGGCCGGAAGTGAGTTCGGCTATTACGTTTCGAAAATGAGCGACCTCAATCAAGATGGCCGCGCCGAGATCCTAGTGGGTGCCCCAAGCCGAACCATCGCCGGAACTGGAAGTGTCGGCACCGTGGATGTCTTAAGCTTCGACCCTTATGCCACCATCAGCAGCTCCACCGTTTCTGCATCCGGCGGCGGCACGGTGTTCTTGGATATCGACTTCCCTATCACTTCCGCTCTCATGGAATACCGAACCCTGCTTTCCGCACATGGCACGGTTCCAACCCAGTTTGGCATTGCCATCCCGCTAACGCGTGATGCCATCATGGAACAGTCCTATCTTGGCAACTATCCAGTCGCCTCTTCCACAAACTTGCAGGGAACACTGGATGCATTCGGCGATGGAGTCGCAAGCTTCACCGTCGCACCTGGGCAACCGGCAGGCTTGGTCGGCAACACGATCTGGGTAGCCGTCATCAGTAATCCTGTTGGGCAGCAGCCGGCAATCAGTTCGATCGCGATGCCCGTGACCGTCACTCCATAAAAAAAGGGAGGCGCCCAACAGCGCCTCCCTTGAACAAGCCAACTAGCCTTAGGCCAGGCGCTTGATGATGTGCCAGCCGAACGGCGACTTCTCTTCGTCGAACTCGGCGAGGCCAACTTCGCCTTCGCCCAGCGAGAAACCGACATCACCGAAAGCAGCGACCATGGCGGCGCGCGGGTGTGGGGTTTCGGCCTGCTTGGCAGCGGCTTCCTTCTGCAGTTCTTCGATGAAGGCCTGCATGACCTCTTCGGCATCCTTCACGGCCATCTCGCCTTCTTCGATCGCCTTGGTCAGCTGCGCTTCGCGCTCGGCGGCGCGACCGTTCAACTCGGAAATGACCTGACCGAAGTCGAGGCCTTCCACGCCGGTGTTCAGCAGCTTGTACACGCCGGGCTTGGGATCGCCCTCCTGCACAGGGTCATCGGAGAATTCGTGCACCATGGCGGCGAAATCCTCACCCCCCTTGGCGCGCTCAAGCAGCTCGCCAGCCAGGGCCAGGGCCTCGTCCTTGGTGCGCTCGACACCGACCGGAGTCTCCTTGAAGGAAACCAGGACATGTTGGATTTCAATGCGATCAGGTTCAGACATGAGCCACGTATTGTATCCATTTAGCCGCTGCCGACGGCGCCACATCCCCCGACATTGAGGCGCGCAAGGGCTTGCTAAGGCTCATGTTTCAGGCAACAATGATCGATAAGAGGGGTGTTCATCAATCATGCAATGGAACTGGCAGCAATCCGACTGGCCCAACTTCACTTGGGAAACAGGCCGTTTAGGCACCGCTGAGAAGGAATTCCTTGTCAGTGCGGGGGTCTATTTGGGTAACGCGGAGCACCTGGCAGCTGAGAATCAGGAGCGCCTTCTGGTCGATGCCATCTGTTCTGAGGCCGTCACCACTTCTGAAATCGAAGGGGAAATCCTCAACCGCGACAGCGTCCAATCTTCGGTTCGCAGGCAACTCGGTTTATCCACCGACGGGCGCAGGAGTTCGCCGGCCGAAAGTGGCATCGCCGAAATGATGGTCCATCTATACCGCGGTCACGACCAACCGCTGACCCATACGATGCTTTGGGAGTGGCATGAAATGCTGTGCAATGGGCGACGGGATTTGCGGGAGATTGGGCAGTACCGAAAACACGAAGAACCGATGCAGGTCGTGTCCGGCAAGCTGCACGATCCCAGGATTCATTTTGAAGCGCCTCCATCGTCACGAGTTCCGGCGGAGATGGAGCGCTTTCTGACTTGGTTCGAATCCACATCGCCATCGGGCACTTCTCCACTCCCAGCTCTTACGCGCTCGGGCATCGCCCACTTGTACTTCGAATCCATTCATCCTTTTGAGGATGGCAATGGGCGAATCGGTAGAGCCATCGCGGAGAAGGCACTCGCACAAGGTTTGGGCCGTCCATACTTGACAGCGCTTTCCACTACGATTCTTCAGGAGAGGCGTTCCTATTACGCAGCCTTGGAACAGGCGAATCGTTCGAATGAAATCACCGATTGGCTGGCTTGGAGTGCTGGCATTTCGCTCACCTCCCAACATCGGACGCAGGCGCAGGTGGACTTCCTGATCGCAAAGGCAAAATTGTTCGAGCGCCTTCGTGGGCAACTGAACCGTCGTCAAGAACTTGCTTTGGAGCGCATGTTTCGCGAGGGCATCGAGGGTTTCCGTGGAGGTTTGAGTGCCGGAAATTATGTGAGCATCACGCAAGCATCCTCAGCAACCGCAACACGGGATCTCGCAGGACTCGTGGAGATGGGTGCACTCACAGCCCACGGCGACAAGAAGTACCGGCGCTATCACTTGGCCATTCCAACAGGAAGGTCCAAGAAAGTGGTGCTCGACGCGGAAGGTCGTTTGGTGGACGGCTGAGGACTCCCCCGACATTGATGTCCATTCTGCGGTAGCCTGGCTTCAGAGCCCTCTCTAGGCTGTTTTCATGATCACGCACCAGCTTCCACCGGCGGACGTCCTCCTCCGCGCCGTTGAACAGCGGGATGCTTCTTTTGAGGGAGTGTTCTGGCTTGGGGTGACGTCCACCCGGATCTTGTGCCGACCAGGATGCCCTGCACGGACTCCCAAGCCCGAGAATCAGCGTTATTTCCCAAGCTTGTCGGAGGGTTTGGCGGCAGGTTTTCGGCCATGCCTGCGCTGCCGGCCGTTGGAGCGAAGCGGGGAAGCGCCGGAGTGGTTGCGTCCCTTGTTGAAGGCGGTCGAGGCCGATCCCACCCAGCGCTGGAAGGATCAAGACCTGCGTGAGTTTGGGCTCGAACCCGTACGCGTGCGACGTTGGTTCCAGGCCCAACATGGCATGACCTTCCATGCCTATCTCCGCGCCCGACGCCTTGGCCTTGCTCTCAAAGACATCGGCGACGGCGCCAACCTGCAACACGCCGGCCTGGATGCCGGTTATGAAAGCGATTCCGGTTTCCGCGACGCCTTCCAGAAACTGTTCCGCCTTCCACCTGGCAAGGCGCGCGCCCAACGCAGTCTGTATGTGCGCCCCTTGACCACGCCGCTCGGCATGATGCTGGCAGCAGCGACGGATGATGCCCTGTGTTTGCTGGAGTTCCACGACCGCCGCGCCTTGGAAACGCAGATCCAAACCCTGGCCCGACGTCTGGGCGCTGCGTATCACCCAGGGGACAATGCGATCCTGCAACAGACCGAGTCGGAGTTGGAGGAGTACTTCGCGGGTGAGCGCGATGTGTTCACTGTGTCGATGGAGTTGCCCGGTACCGATTGGGAACAAGCCGTGTGGCAACAACTGCTCGCGATCCCCAGTGGTGAAACCCGTTCGTATGGAGAACTTGCAAGCGCGTTGGGCCGTGCTGGTGCATCACGTGCAGTGGGCACCGCGAACGGACGCAATCGCATCGGCATTCTAGTTCCATGCCACCGCGTGATTCGCAGTGATGGAAGTCTGTCTGGATATGGCGGCGGAGTTTGGAGGAAGCAGGCATTGTTGGAGCATGAGCGGAAAGAGGATAAAGGAGCACTTTCTCGCAGGAGCGAGAAAGTGCTCTAATTAATGACTGATGCTAAGGCCAAATGACGATCCGGAAAAGGTTCGAGTCCTGGATAACCGTACCCATTTCAACAGCCTCAAAGAAATAAGTCGCTCCCACCTGATTGGAGGTTGCAGCTTGTGGAAGTGTGAATTGGCTGGTGCCATCAGGGAGAAATATACCTGTCCCGAGGACTGTGAAGTTTGGACCTAAATCAAAATGGTGGGTCCCGGATTGCCACCCTCCAGTAGGAGCTTGGGGAGATACACGGATTTCATATCCGACACCAGGCGTGCCTTCACTTAAATCTAGAACTGGAATCTCTCCAACAGAAACTGCGGTTTCCCCCATACAGGAGAGGGTGTTTGAGGGCTCGGAGCCTGCCGGGGACCCCTCCAAAGAGCTGACAGAAACATTGTCAATTCCCCAACCGCCATAGTTATTTCCCGAGTCGGATTGCAACCCAAATCGTAGTTTAAACAATTGCCCGTTTAACGCTGGCGGCAATAGGTAGTTCATGTTCTTCCAGGACAAGTCACGAATCAGCAAGGGAGTGGATTCCCAAATCAATATTTCGGAACCGCCTGTGGATGTAACGGCCGAGATGCTCAACCGATCACCTAGGGCAATGCTCGACCATCGATCAAAGTTTAAGACTAAACCGACTGAATTAGTGGCATCAAGAATGGGGGACTCCAAAAAAGAATCCACTCCAGACCGGTATGCCCCATCCCAATTTTCTTTTATGTCCGTTCCCCAAATCAGGTTTTCAGTTGGCGGGGTTGGAGGGTCATGCCACAAGGTGCCGAAAGACACCCCCTGATTCCCGCCAGGGTTTTCGCGTTGCCAATCGTCAAAACTAGGATTGTTGTTGTCCTGATGTGTCCATCCTTGGTCCTTGCCAGGTGTGGATTCGAACTTGGTATAAAACAGTGGTTGAGAGGAGCCAATCATAAACGTGTGGCTGCCGTCACTAGGCGAACTTACCTGGTATGCGTTTGGGCCCGCAGAGTAGCTTGCAAGAATTGCATATTCAATAACCGCAGGTGAAGGAATGGCTGGGATTGTGCCAGAGTAGGTATCCCCACTAACATTGCTCATGACGATTGATCCGGAAGCGCCCGAAAGGATTTCGGTGAACTCCAACTCAACGGAATTGATGGATCCAAAAGAAAAATCTGGGTTCCTACTTACCTCAGCAATAACCTGAAATGAAGATGAATCATGGATGGAATTAGGAAGTGGAGAGTGCTCAATAAAGAAAGCATTGGTCCCGAAAGGCTCCCATCCATGGCTGGTAAAAGCAGCCTCGATTTGAGCAAAATGAGGTGTTCCGTCTGCCAAGTTGGAGTTGTCATCATCACATGCAATCCACATATCTCGGATTCTTGTATCAACGAATCCGAAGGAGAATGAGGAAGTAACTGCTGGAAGCAGTTCTTCAGCAGCCAATGGGGGGATGGAGTTATAAAGATCCCACAATGCCCCCATTAATGGAAGGCCATCCTCGTGTGGATTAGCGTTGCAGCCGCCAAGAGAATTTCTGCACCACTGGCTGTTGTTGACTCCGCTCCGGACGAAAGTGCCTGGGCCCGCATAGTTCCTACCCACAAGTTCGTCATTGGTGAAATACATCGCCCAAGCATCGGCGAGCCCCTCCTGAAGACCGTTGTTTCCAGTAGTGCCCTGAATCCAAGTGGAAGAATAAAGCCAATGGCCAATCTCATGGACAATTACAGAAGCAAATGCCATGTTTTCGAAGCCACTGCCTGAAGCGGCAAACACAAGATTTCCGTCGTATACTGCATTGCCATAGGACACAAACGGAGGGGTTCGGTTTACATCTGCAATAATTGGCAAGGCATCGAGTTCGAAGTAGCCCGGGCCAAGGTTGTTCAGGTATAATTTAAACTCTTGCATTGTGGAAAAGACGTTGTATTTTGCAGTTAGATTTTCCAACAGCGACTGGTTGAGATCCACCTGTTGCCCCGTTCCGCTTACAATAGATGTTTCGTCGGCACTGCCGGTGCGGTCAATTACCTCGAACTGGGCAATATCATCCCTTGTCCTGAAGCCCAATAGATGAGGGGGCGAGCCAATTGTGTTGAGCGTGAAAAAACCTGATGCGGAACTGCTTGTTGAGTTGCTTGTTCCAATTTCATCAACTCGCATTCTTGCCATTTCCTTGGAGACTGAACCTGCTCCAGGGAATTCTTCGGTCAAGGCAGTGATAGTCCCCGAAACGGGCACAACTTCAACGGCAGGTTCCTTTGAGCAAAGAAATCGTTCGGAATGACTCAGAACGATTTCATTTGATTTGCTAGCCTTGATAAAGAGTTTTTCCTTTAGCCCATTCTCTTGGCTTTCTACAACGAAAGCCCAGCACAAATAATCCTCGTCGAGATTAGAGTAAGACTGGGCAATCCAAGTCAGTTTTCCGGAGGAGATCGAAAAATCCCTAGACGGAACTCTCTCATTTGCCCAAGACCTT